>NZ_JAAEDT010000015.1:0-227440 GCF_013346865.1 Snodgrassella sp. ESL0323
TTTGGGATGATGAAAATGTTTTAAAAAAAGACGAGCAGTTTCAGAAATTAATAAGTGATCGTGATAATGCTGCTTATTCTTATGAGAGTTTTATGGAGTCTGATTATTGGATAGAACTTCGCAAAGCCGCGAAGGAACTCTTAGATGCAACAGAGATAGGGTTTTATCCAGACATTCCTAAGCCTATAGAATTTGATTATTTAGTAGAGTTATTTGATCCGCCTGAATTTTGTGATTAAAAACTATTTACTAACAGGGATTACAGTATGTAATCCCTGTTTTATATTTTCTGCACACAATGGTCAAACCATTAAGCAGTAACCTAATAGTACAAATCAAGTTAATGAAAAAGTACCTATTAAATTAGTTTTTGTTGCAGAAAAAGAGGTGAGTGGCCTAGTTATTTGGTTTGGGCATGGACATGAAAAAAACACGTCAATTAATTAGAATGGATCATCATACTCCCGCGCCAGATCATGGTAGACTAGATGGAAAGAAAAAAATTGAGATAAATTATTGGATAGATGGTAATTTCCATTATCATATTTTAAAATGGAATCAATAAAAGACAATTCTATTAAGGATAAAAGATGAAACCTCCTATATGGGAAACAGTGTATTGTGATATTGCAGCATATTGGATGCTAATATCATTTATGACATTAGAACCAGAGCAACAACTGCAATATTTTGAATATCCGCCTTTAAATCAAAATGACAAAGATTATGAGAGGCCTACGAAAAACGTCCTTTTAGCACTTATTATTTCATTAGAATTGCGAAGTTTTATTGATGATTTTTGGGATGATGAAAATGTTTTAAAAAAAGACGAGCGGTTTCATGAATTATTAGAAAATATGGATGATACTGTTTATTCTTATGAAAGTTTTATGGAGTCTGATTATTGGATAGAACTTCGCAAAGCAGCGAAAGAACTCTTAGATGCAACAGAGGTAGGGTTTTATCCAGACATTCCTAAACCTATAGAATTTGATTATTTACAAGAGTTAGTTGATCCGCCTGAATTTTGGGATTAAAAGCTATTTGTTAACAGGGATTACAATATGTAATCCCTGTTTTATGTTTTCTGCATAGGCAAACCATACACATGAAACATAATACTTAGTAGATAGTGAGTGTCCTTACAGTGAAGTGGTGTTAGAGCCATCATACTCCCGCACCAGATCATAGTGGATAAAAGGAAAAGAAACATTATGAGCCAGAATATTGGATAGATGGTAATTTCCATTATCATATTTTAAAATGGAATCAATAAAAGACAATTCTATTAAGGATAAAAGATGAAACCTCCTATATGGGAAACAGTGTATTATGATTCGGCAGATTATTGGATGCTAATATCATTTATGACATTAGAACCAGAGCAACAACTGCAATATTTTGAATATCCACTTTTAAATCAAAATGACAAAGATTATGAGAGGCCTACGAAAAATGTCCTTATAGCACTTATTATTTCATTAGAATACCGAAGTTTTATTGATGATTTTGATGATGAAAATGTTTTAAAAAAAGACGAGCGGTTTCATGAATTATTAGAAAATATGGATGATACTGTTTATTCCTATAAAAGTTTTATGGAGTCTGATTATTGGATAGAACTTCGCAAAGCAGCGAAAGAACTATTAGATGCAACAGAGATAGGATTTTATCCAGACATTCCTAAGCCTATAGAATTTGATTATTTAGAAGAGTTAGTTGATCCGCCTGAATTTTGTGATTAAAAACTATCTTTAACAAGATGCATTAGTTCTGATATCAATCAATGTGTTAAAATACGTGATAACAATTGTCGCCTTGAAAAATTTCTTTTATTCCTATAAAAAATTTCAATCTTAACTATTGGAAGGTCCTATATGAAAGTTGAAACCGCTATTGAGATGCTTCAAGAAATTAAAAATACTATTTTCTCTCAAGATTATTCAATTAAAAATGACGATCTTGCTATTTTTACACAGATAGAAACAATTATTTGCAAAAAATCATCAACGTGTCATCAAATACCAGTAGAAATAAAGAAACTACTTTCTTTATGTGAAGATGAGTCATTACATTTACTAATTAATACTGTATATACCCCATTAACACCAAAACTTTTAATAAAAGAATATACTACTGATGAAGAATATGCTTCATTCATAAGCTTACAAATGGATTATAATATTATTTCAGAAGATGCTGAAAAGAAAGATTTAGAAGGACTCAGTTATGACGATACACAGAAAGATTACATAGATACAACAATATCATATGAGTTAATGCCTTTATACGATAGTGGTTCATGTTGTTTTATTTTGATTGATTTGAGAGAACAATATTTTGGGCGCCTTATCAATTCTGTTTCTGGGTATTCTAATGTGTTAGCCCCAAATTTATATGCACATATAGACGACTTAGTTGACGGTCTTAAAAATGAATACTACACCTATGATCCCGATTGGGGTGATATCCAATATCCTTTATCATGGTATCAAAGAAAGTTATTGAGGACAGGTGAGTATTACTTTGACTCATCATTAGGCAAAGTTATGAAGCTTTAAAAAATCTATCATGCTACTCTCAAAGCTACAAAGTAATGCTAATCGTCATGCCACGCCGCGTTTTTATAGTCATGATAGACCTATAAAAATACCTTACTATCTTTGACAAAAATGGTAATGAGGTCAAGATGAGGCTGATTGCACCATACAAGTCAAAGATGCCCTAGGCAATACGTCCCAGTATCAATATGATGCGCTAGGCCGCCAGATCAAACACATTGATGCGTTGGGTAATACCACGGAATCGAGTTATGATGTGGTGGGTAATCTAACCAAGCAAACGGATGCATTAGGTAATAGTAGTACAACCTTGTATAACGACAAGTAATTTTTATTTAGGGGGAATATTTTTATGAATGAAAAAAATAATTTAGTAAAAAAATTAGAGCACATAAAACAATTGCTTCAATTAAAAAAAGATTATTCAAATGACCAACTATCTATGTTTTTGTTTATAGAGAATATAATTGAAAAAAAAACATCTCATAAATATACACTCCCTATTCAGATCAAAAATTTCTTAACCTTTACAAGTAATGAGTTATTATTAGAATCGCTAATAGATACCACTTTTATTCCTTTTAATTTACAAAGCCTAACAGAAGAGTTTAGTCTATTATTAGATGGTTTTAAAAGTAAAGATATTGAAAGCATGCCTGTTATATTAACTCAATATGCTGAAAAGAAAATTCTTGATGAAAATGATGATTGGGAAAATGAAGAAAATAAATATATCCAACTTCTAGTTACTGAACCCTATAGATTTATACCTTTATATAATGGAGGCTTCGGAAGTTTTATTTTTTACGACTCATTAAGTGAGCAATTAATTTTTAGCGATAATAGCGATATTCTAGAATGGCGTGTTTTAGCTCCAAGTTTAAATGAGCATATTGAGGATTTAATATCAGGAATATCTAACGATTATTATGATATAAATTTTGAGTATGACGAAGTTGTCTTCCCTTATTCTTGGTTCTTACGGCAATTAATTAAAAAAGGACAATATGTATATAATTGAATAATAAAGTATACTGATTTATATCAATTAAGCTGCCAATTATAGTCATGATAGACCTATAAAAACACTTTACAGCAATAGACGGTAGCGTCACCAGCTTTGAATACGATAAAGTCGGTAATCGTACCCAAATCAACTGCAGTAGTGGATAGCGAACGTCCTTACAGTGAAGTAATGTTAGAGCGTACACGTGTAGATCAGGAGGCCTGGAGTGAAACACTTTATCTACATACGCCTGAAGGTTTAGGAGATTTGCTCACCTCCGATTAATGAGCTAGACCCCTCAGGAAAATTTACTTTGGAGGGAATGATGAATGGAATTAACAATATGGCTAGAGTGGGATGAAACAACTAAATCCTTTTGGCGTAGTCGAGGGTGGTTTTGTTAGATCAATGCCTGCTTCTAAAAAAGTCACAAAGGAAAAGGTATTAAAGTTACATCTCACACATGGGGACAATGACATCTGCACAGACCTCAATTAAGATACTTGATAAAGGATATTATTATGGGAATAACACCATTATCTAGCTTTTATCTCTTTTGTTTAAATAATGAACAAAGAGAAATACGGGAGCATAAACTTTTGCAACACCTTCACTCATACGAAATAAAACATCCAGAGATATTCAAAAAACTTTCTATTTCATCCACACTCCATAAGGATGGATCATATGTTGGAAAGATATGTTTTTTTGAAAAAAATTACAATACAGAAAATATAGTACACGATATTCCTTTTTATCAAGTAATTTTTAATGAGATTTTGCAGTCAGAATTATGTGATAGCTATATCTATTGTAACTATAAAGAAAAGTTAAAATTTTTTTATTTTTTTGAAAAAGAATATTGGAGACGCACGCTTGTAGCGAATGAATATTTTGCTAAACTCTCTTTGCTTTATATTAAAGGACTACTGAATCAACAATACATACCAAAATTATTAGAAAAGATACCTAAGACACAAAATAAAATAGAGTATAAGCAAAACAGCTGGAAAAACATTATCAATTTTTGTAAAAAAGATAGCTGTTTTTCCTTTGCAATAAAATCCTAAAATTTAATTAAAAAAATAAATATGAGCTTAAGCACTGTCAAATGTTTTAATGATGAAACTGAAAATTGGGAAAATGTCCCTATGTTAGTATGGGTTTCCGATATTTGCTTTGGGTTCTTTAACTCAGTATTTCCTCCATACGAAATTGCCAGAAGGTTTTGTTCAGACCCTGATTTTGCCCTTGATGTGCAATTAGGAAATTATTTTATTGAATGGGAGCCTTTTGAATTATCAAAAGAGGATTATAATGAAATTAAAGAATATTGCATGACAAAATTTAAATGCCATTATTTTGAGTTAGAAACTAATATTAATAGTTCTAGAGACTATATTATGTGGCGTATCGAAAAAAAACATGGAGTACCAATTCAGATACAAAAAGAGTTTTATAAAAGATATGATGCTGCAGACAGAAAATTCAAGTTACTTCAAGACAATCCAGATGATTATTTATCTGCTGATTATTTATCTGCATGGAACGATTTAAATGAAATAATTAAAGAAGAGCAATCTGTATTTAAATCATATAAAATTAAGCCAGATAAAAAATAATTTTTACCAGGGATTCCGATAAGGATAAAAGATGAAACCTCCTATATGGGAAACAGTGTATTGTGATATTGCAGCATATTGGATGCTACTATCATTTATGACATTAGAACCAGAGCAGCAACTGCAATATTTTGAATATCCACCTTTATATCTAAATGACAAAGACTATGAGAGGCCTACGAAAAATGTCCTTTTCGCACTTCTTATTACATTACAAGGGAGAAGTTTTATTGATGATTTTTGGGATGATGAAAATGTTTTAAAAAAAGACGAGCAGTTTCATAAATTATTAGATGGTGGTGACAATACTGTTTATTCTTATGAAAGTTTTATGGAGTCTGATTATTGGATAGAACTTCGCAAAGCAGCGAAAGAACTCTTAGATGCAACAGAGGTAGGGTTTTATCCTGACATTCCTAAGCCTATAGAATTTGATTATTTAGAAGAGTTAGTTGATCCGCCTGAATTTTGTGATTAAAAACTATTTATTAACAGGGATTACAATATGTAACATAAATGGATAATAGATTAATTGAAAAAACAGGATTCATGTGGGATAAAAGAACCTTACTCAGCACTTTTTCAGTATTAAAGTTTTTATCTAACAAAAGTGAAAACTTATGCTGTTTGCTCGAAATATACAATGAAGAGAAGCTATTAGCTTATTAAACCGAATCTAGTTATAATGATATTATTGTAACTTATTCTGATTCTGATCCTGATATTAAAGAGCTACTTCCTATAGAGCCTCCTAATTTTAAAATTTTACAAAAATTCTATTATGAGTATGATAAATTTGCTTTGATAAATTCTATGAATGCAGGTTTTTTAAGAAAGATTAGCTGGTCTCTTTATGCTAACTGTATTGACCTGATTTTTTTTTCAGATGAACCTGACACTCTCCTGTTGCAAGAATATTTGACTGCTTATACACAATCTAAAAGCCGTTCCCATGCAGTTCTAAATTTCTAGGAGGAGTTTTTAAATAACTTTGATTTCTCATTATTTACCTCTTTACCTGATTATGACTATGACTCCAATATGTTACTTATAACTAAGCATAGTAATAAAATATCGATTAGTTAATTAGTGAAACAACAGCAGATATCCCTACAATCTATGTATGGGATAATAAAGGAGATATCATGAAATTTGCTTTATTTTTACCAAGAAATTTATCATGTACAAAAGATTTCTTCTCAAGTTTTTTTAACTCAGGTTGGTTTATAACAAGAATAGATACCACTCCTATTCAAGTCGAAGAAACTCTTTTGAATGAACAAGAAATTCATGATATCTTTTCAGAAATAGCTGAATACTCAGAAAACTCTGATGTATTAGAGCCAAATGATATTTATATAACCAAAGAAACATTGAAAAATGTAAAGGCTTATCATACACCTTTAATTTATACTCCTTATGAAGATAAATCATATATATCTAATGAAAATTTATCTTCTGTAAGATTTGAGCATTATGATATTCCTTTCTTTTTATATGAAAATTATTTTAATAGTTTTTATGCATCTAGGTTTTTCATACTTAATGTAGATACTCCTTTTCATAATATAATAGCTAGGTTTAAAAATGTTAACAGAACACTGAATGCATTTCCACAACCTCATTCTTTTAGAAAAGAGTTACTCTTAAATTTTTATAAAAATCCCATAAAAAACATGGTATTTATATGTGAGGCTTATAATGAAATTGAAGAAAACTTTGGTTTATTTTTAGCAGTTGAAAATGAAAAAACCTTTCTTAATATTAAAAATTTTTTTAATTATTGGAAAATAAGAAAAAATCCTACCATGTCTGAAATCAAAGATATAAATGATAATTTTTTAATATCTCAGGACGGCATAGGATATTTTTTAGAATTAAAAACTATTAATGATTTTAAATTTTATTAGTAACTTATAATGATGTGCATATAATATATTTAACAACTAAATGAATTTGATAATCTATTAATATTATCCCTAAGGAGATTAACACCACCTTAGGGATTTTTATATAGTAATGTATTGGTCGCATTACGCAGCTCTCCATCGGTCAGTTTGCTTATAGAAGAGATGTTAATAGCAATAAAGTATAATAACAGATAAACTCACAAGGCAATTTTAGTTATGGCTATGATGCAATCAATAAATCAGTGAAACAACGGCAGATAATAAGCTAATTGCCATTGATGATCAGTTTAACCGGCGACAAGTGTCTTATCATCAATACGATGGGCAAAATAATCGTATCGGTAGAGTAACTAATGAAACACAATATTTAATCGATAGTGCACCTGAGCTTAAACGTTTACAAGATGAAGGCTCTAAGTACCATATGCATGTTTATAACTTTGATAGGAAAGGATAAGTAATAAAAAAATATATGTATTTAATAACTTGAAAGATAAAGTCTTATGGTTTTGCTGGAGTATTTCAATGAAAACAGAGATAAATCCTTCTTATATAGGCATATTACAGTTATATTCTTATTATGCGCTTGACTCATTAAGTCAGGTGCACTTTATAGGCAAAGGTGAGCCTTGGTTTATAAAAGAAAATGGACAGGATGGATATCCTAAAAATTATCTGATAGGACTCGTAATTTCATTTCAAGAGTGTTTTAATTACCTTGAATATGATAATGATACATTAGTATTAGCTAATAAACTCCTTTATTTCCTTACTGACCAGCTAAGACATGGTGATGGGAGTTTTTTTACTAAGGAGGCTATTTTGCATAGCAATGATTGGGTATGGATAAGAGAGACAGCTAGTAAAATACTCTATCTATTGGATTATTATCCTGTTAATATCAAAAAGCCGTTGGATATATATAACTTTATTGAACCATATGATTATATAGTTAAACTAAACAAAAAATGGAGATGATCACTTTTATTTTTAATAGGCAAGATATTTGTTGGAAAAAACAATTTAAAGAGAAACTCGATAAATTCGTAGGCTTCCTACAAGTTCATACTTTTTTAGGAATAGTTTACAAAATTTAAAAATAGTTAATAGTACTGTTTAACGTATTAACTGAACTCAATATAGCCACATATATGATCCCTAAGAGAGCAGACTCTCTCTTAGGGACTTTTTATATAGTAAGTTATTGGTCACATTACACAAGTCTCCTCTTGGTTTATTGGCTTAGTGAAACAACGGCAGGTACCACTACAAACTATGCATGGGATAATAGTGGTAATCCAATTAAGAAAATCAGTCCTGAAGGAGAAATATCTTACTCATGGAGTAGTAGTTATAAACTGTTGAGCATTGATGATCAGGTAAATCAACGTCAAACTTCCTATAAATTTTTGAAATCCATTATTTTTACCTTTGATATATATATATATCAAAATGTTAACACAGCACACAAATAAGGTTAAATAGTGTTATACATGTCTACTAATCAATCTAAGCATACTTATTTAAATGTGCTTAGATTGATTAGTTGTTAATTTGTTTCTAGTACTGATGGGTTAATTTTCTGTAGAATTTTTTTCAGCTGAAGGTAGTACGTGCTTTTTTTAAAAAAGACATCCTCTTTTTAGAAGAGAACATGACTGGATATTTTAGCTCAAAGTTTGCATTTAGATCTTTTCTTTTCCAGAGCTAAAGCTTCGGTTATTAAGTTCGCTGCCTTTTCTAAATCATCAGAAGTTCTATAAAGCAGAGATAGATTTAATAATTTCTGTAGATACAGATTCTCAGGATTAAAATTCATAACTTTGTAGTCGTCACTAAAACCATCCATATCTAAACCATACCATACCTTGGTTCCATAAATAGGTCCAGATGTTAAACAGTTTAGCTGTTCCTTATGCGTTATTAAATAGTTCTTTAGAAATTCAGCAGCTTTTATAACATCTTTTTTAGTTGGATAAAGTCTATGATTTTTAAGCCATGATTGTTCAAAATCTTTATCTTGCCACTTAAATAGTGAATAAATGAGGT
Source organism: Snodgrassella sp. ESL0323 (assembly GCF_013346865.1). Lineage (NCBI taxonomy): Bacteria > Pseudomonadati > Pseudomonadota > Betaproteobacteria > Neisseriales > Neisseriaceae > Snodgrassella > Snodgrassella sp. ESL0323. The sequence continues at coordinate 9,149 of NZ_JAAEDT010000015.1, forward strand.
TTTCCCTAACATATAAATAATAATATTCCTGACCTAACTTAGGAGCCTTTTCTAGATAATTAACTTGCCCACTCATTTCAAATTCCTTTTTATTTAGTAACATTTAAACATAATTGCTCACTATTTTTTCTGTTTCTAATGACAGATGGCTTAATAGTTGTTTTACTGTTATATCTTTATGATATCCCAATACAATTGCGTTGACTATTTAATTTGTAACTTTGTCCACTTCATTGATCAAGAACATCTCCGCCAAGAATTATATATAATTATAATATTGATGCTCACATTAATGATGATGGCGTATTTGAACACATAGATATTGATGTACTTGTTGGTGATAAATTAATAGCCTCATAGGAATTCGAATTCAAAAATACCAGAGTAAGGGGCGATTTTGCCTAGGTGGATATTTACCTGAACCAGGTGTATTTCAACGCTCAACTGTAACTAGCGTTTATGAATATGCTTATAAGCTATAAAGCTATTCCTTATAACGCGGAGGGTATAGCTATTCACCGCGCAGTAAACCTGTCTAAAACGCAGAAATCCCAGATTAATTATGAGGCCGGTTTTGATTCAGCACGCCAGATAGAAACGGTCGGTTACTGTCTACTGATAAATAAAGCCTCAGCACAGGTACGCGGGTCAGCGTGAATCACTGCCGTTAAAGCTTTGGTATGCAGACGGAGGCAGTGTTCATACTGTGAATCTGGCTTCTATCACGGTGCAATAACACTGAAATCAAATAAGGGAACAACCCGAAAACCACCCTGAAAACCCGTACAAAATGTACGGGTTTTTATTTATTCATTCGGAGTTAAACATGGAGTATTTATACGTTAATTTTCTTGGTTCAGAAATAATGGTTATTAACCACTATGGTGAGTCTTATGTAGCTATGCGTACGATTGTTGATGGCATAAGATTGAGTTGAAATGGTCAATTTGTAAATATAAAACAAAAATTTAAATCAGTTGTTATGGAGAACATAACAACTGGAAAAGATGTCAAAAACTACAAAATGTTATGTCTGCCATTAAGAAAATTTTTTGGCTGGCTGATGACCATTAACCCAAACAAAGTAGCTTCACATAAAAGGCAAACATTATCCGCTATCAGAATGAATGTGACGATGCATTATGGTATTACTGGATTACCGGGATAGCCAATAGTGAAAAAATTTTGCAAAAAATGGAACTGCTAAAAAAGCAGCAGGCAGAATCTGTGGTGTGCGGCAGCGCAGTAGGGTAGATAAAGCCTTAAGATAAAACTTAAAAGGACTCAAAGTAAGCCGGAAAGGCTAATGGAGAGCTTGGAGCTTACCGGATTTTTTGCAGTTATCATCGACTCAACAGGGCTGTTTAAACTGGCTAATGATGCTGCGCATGCCAATATGGAAGTGTCAAAGCTTTTCAGTCAGCTAGGTATGGCTACTGCGAGTATTACAGGCTGGCAAAATGTGGCAGTGCGCAAGGCATGACAACGTCGACGCATTAACGCCATACTGCTTACTCTGATTAAGGTAGTAAACAGCTTCTTTATTAAGTCGGAAAAGATTACGCCGGTTATCGCGTGTATGAAATCATCAAAAACGCCAAACAAAAGAAAACGGCAACCAGTGTACCTGCAAAAGGAAATATAGATTATGCTCAGCAAATTTACGCATCTCTTCGTGAATATGGTTATCTGTACAGCAAGCGAGAATAATGACTGTTGAGATTGGTCGGGAAAATTCATTTAATCTGGATTTTCTTTTTGGTTCGCATGCTGACCCAAAAATGGTGCAACAAATGATGAAATGATTAAGTATATGCTGTCTGAAATATCCAACAACCCTGTGCACTCCAAAACCAAAAATGAATTTTTAAGCAATCCGAATATTGCATACGATAAAGAACGCAAAATATTAGGATGCCCAAAGCTCTACCCAAACAATCTTTGATTAAAATGCCTTCGGTAATAACTTATCCCAAGCTTACGCTGCTTCAGTAGGATGGGGAGCTCTAGGATGGTTAGGATTTTTGCTGTTTATAACGAAGCTCTAAGGAAAGCTAGTGCAGCCGGTACATCTGAAAAGGAATTGAGTTTGATAGAAAAATGTTAGTAAAAACTGCATACTATAAATTTAGTAATAAAAAGACTTTAATAGTAAAATATTAAAGCCTTATATTGAGAAAGTATATTTATTAAAAGGATATATATTACTTATGAAAAATATAAAAAATAAAGCGACGGATACAAAACTACCATCTCTAAAAGATTGGGGTGATATACCAAAAGACAATATAGATTTAAATTATATATATAAAATATTTTTTGAGAAGACTAACTCAGAAATACAAACTTTATTTAATGGCATTGTTGCTATTGAATACGTAGATGCACTACGGTGGATGCCAACTCGACCATTCTCTTATTATATAAAAGGATTTATTGAATTAATTTTAAATAAACACTATGCAGGAATAGATGCAAATGATGCTGCATACTCTTTTTTAAGACTAATCAAAGAAAAAGTGGATTCTAATAAAAGTTCTATACTACCATTGAAAGATGAAATAATCTCTACATTAGATTTTATCATAATTAATCAAGATTATTTTCGTTTAGTGGACGATGAAGAAAGCTATAAAATATATCAATATATTAAAAGTAATTTATAAATTTATTAACAAAATATAACTTTCACTAGCTAATTAGTGAAACAACAGCAGATATAACTACAATCTATGCATGGGATAATAATGTTAATCTGATTAAGAAAACCAGCCCTGAAGGAGAAATATCTTATTCATGGATAGTAATAAGCTAATTGGTATCGATTATACGATAGGTAAGATAATCGTATCGGTAAAGTAACTAAACACAACGGGCAAGCCATTGAAACACAATACTGACTATAAAGAACCCTAAAAACATATTCTTGATGCCCAACGTGGTATGGTTCTAACGGCTTTCCTATTTCTCCTGTAATCTCTTATCTGAAGGGTGGTAATGGTAATGGGAGTGTCGATATAACTATTCGAGTGGAAAGAAAAAAGTAAATCATGGAAATACCATTCGTGAGTGTGATGAGTACCCATTTCATGCTAGCTATGAAGGGGGGGGCTGCAAACTATGATAGTCTTAAAGTTTCATTAAGACCTATATCAAGATATGATAATCAAGGATCTGGTACAATGTGGAATAAAATGACGAGAAAAGGTGGTAGAATGCCTAATGGAACAAATGTTATTATTGCTCCTAAAGGGCTAAAAAATTTTTATATTAGAAATGGACGTATAGGATTCTAAAAAGTAAAATATGGGACAGTTTTATAAAACTGTCCCATATTTTATTAATTTCTATACAAAATTTCAATCTTAACTATTGGAAGGTCTTATATGAAAGCTGAACCTGCTATTGAGATGCTTCAAGAAATTAAAAATACTATTTTCTCTCAAGATTATTCAATTAAAAATGACGATCTTGCTATTTTTACACAGATAGAAACAATTATTTGCAAAAAATCATCAACGTGTTATGAAATACCAGTAGAAATAAAGAAACTACTTTCTTTATGTGAAGATGAGTCGTTACATTTACTACTTAATACTGTATATAACCCATTAACACCAAAACTTTTAATAAAAGAATATACTACTGATGAAGAATATCCTTCATTCTTAAACTTACAAGAAGATATTGAGTATATGGATAATACTATTATTTCAGAAGACGCTGAAAAGAAAGATTTAGAAGGACTCAGCTATGACGATACACAGAAAGATTACATAGATACAAAAATATCAAATATATATGAGTTTATGCCTTTATACGATAGTGGTTCATTTTGTTTGATTTTGATTGATTTGAGAGAACAATATTTTGGGCGCCTTATCAATTATGTTTCTGGGTATGCTTATGTGTTAGCCCCAAACTTATATGCACATATTGACGACTTAATTGACGGTCTTAAAAATGAATACTACACCTATGATCCCGATTGGGGTGATATCCAATATCCTTTATCATGGTATCAAAGAAAGTTATTGAGGACAGGTGAGTATTACTATGACTCATCATTAGGCAAAGTCATGAAGCTCTAAAAAATCTATTATGCTACTCTCAAAGCTACAAAGTAGGGTTTTATCCTGACATTCCTAAGCCTATAGAATTTGATTATTTACAAGAGTTAGTTGATCCGCCTGAATTTTGGGATTAAAAACTATTTGATAACAGGGATTACAGTATGTAATCCCTGTTTTATGTTTTCTGTCTGATTTTCTAATAAAATAGAAGGCTATTTTTTCTGCTTCTAATGTCAGATGGTTCAATAGTTGTTTTACTGTTATATCTTTATAATATCCTATGTAATTTTTCTGTTCACCAAAAGCTTTCCCTGCAATATCTACACCTGCAAAAGGATATATAAATTATGCTCAGCAAATTATGCATCTCTTCGTGAAACGGTCTATCATCTGTACAGCTTGGTTCGTATGCAGACCTGAAAAATGATGTAACAAATGTTGGACTGATTTCTTGGCAGGGAATTCGGGCTAGAAAGCTAATTGAGGAGGATGAGAAAGATTTCCATAACCAAAATATTATTTCGCATAATATATATTATGTTAAATTTTAGTATTACGTACCTAATATATTAAACTTAATATTCTTGACTTGCTTTTCTGGCAAAAAATCAGGATTCAATACCCGTGACTTGCTTTTCTCCAGGGTTCTGGAATAACATCTCTGCCAAGTCTGTCAAGTTCTTTACTATGGTAAAGATCCAGACATTTGAGGAAATCAAATTTAAGGCCTTTTACCTCTGTCTCAGCCAAGGGATTGAAATAATCACGCGATAAATAAGAATTTACCAATATAATTTGTCTTTCTATGCTGTTGTCAATACTATAAGAAATCCAGTCTTGTAGCGCACTGGCGCTACTTCCGGCATCCATGGCTGCATGTTGATCACTCTTATATGCATTAGCTATACAAGTGGCAAAAACCATATCTTTGTAATTCTTTAAAAAATTACGGTTTGGAGCCTCTGGTGACATGGCACTACATATCAATGATGGTAATAAAAGACAAAGAGAACACAAAATTTGTAATTTAAATTTTTTCATTAAAATTTCCCCATTACACTACTTTCCTATATTCTGAAGCAACTGGTGATATAGAATTGAAGTTAAAGTTTAAGGCACCACATATTAAAGGCAATAATAATAAACAATCACAATATAAAAATTTTAATTTAATTTTTCTCATCTTAAATTTTAATTTAGATTAATAAATTTTATTTTTTTCTATTCAAGTCTCTATAATAATTACGAGTTGAGCTTTTGTAAGTTTCATTTGGTTCGGAAACTATTTCTTTTGCTAATCTCTTTAAATCTTTACTATGATAAAGATCAAGACACTTTAAATAATCATATTTTACTTCATTGTCAAATTCAGCATATGGATTAAAATAATCACGTGAGAGATACTTATCTATTAAATTGTGCACAGCCTCAGTTTCGTTTAAATCGAAGTATGCCCAATCAATTAATGCACTCGCACTACTTCCGGCATCGCTTGACGCTGATTTGTCACTACGATATGCCTTAGCTATACAGCGTCCTAAAACTATATCTTTAAAATTTTGTAAGTTTGTACGTTTATATGCTTCTGGTGACATGGCATTTAAATGAAGTTCTGATGCATCACATATTAAAGGTAATAATAAACAACAACTATAAAAAATTTTTAATTTCGCTTTTTTCATTTAATCCCCTTATTTAAATCAGATATTTTTTATTCAATAATCTAATATATCATATTTAATACCCTTGATTCGCTTTTCTTTGCGGATATGGAACGACTTTTCTGGCAAGTTTATCAAGCTCTTTACTATGATAAAGGTCCAGACATTTTAAAAAATCAAATTTAAGACCTTTAACTTCTGATTCAGTCAGTGGATTAAAATAATCACGTGACAAATAAGAATTAATCAATCTTACTTCTTCATCTATGCTTTTATCCATATAGTAATCTAGCCAATCCTGTAATGCACTGACACTGCTACCTGCATCTATTGCGGCATTTCTATCTCCATGATACGCTTTAGCCACACAATGGGCTAAAACCATATCTTTATAGTTTTGGATAAAAGTTCGATTTACTGCTTCAGGTGTTATGGCATTTAAATGAAGCTCTGATGCATCACATAATGAAGTTGAAAATAATAATAAACAACAACTATAAAAAATTTTTAATTTCGCCTTTTTCATTTAATCGCCTTATTTAAATCAGATATTTTTTTATTCAAATAATCTAATATATCCATATTTAATACCCTTGATTCGCTTTTCTTTGCGGATATGGAACGACTTTTTTGGCAAGTTTATCAAGCTCTTTACTATGATAAAGGTCCAGACATTTTAAAAAATCAAATTTAAGACCTTTAACTTCTGATTCAGCCAACGGATTAAAATAATCACGTGATAAATAAGAATTTACCAATCTAATTTCTTCATCAATGCTTTCATTCATATCATAATCAATCCATTGACGTAATACTCCCACACTACTGCCTGCATCCTTTCCTACTTCATCACTATCTTTATATGCTTTAGTTATACAATGTGCAAAAACCATATCTTTATAGTTCTGTATAAAAGTACGGTTTGGTGCTTCTGGATAATCAGGTTTAAAAGTATGCATTGATATATCTGATGCACCACATATTAAAGTTGAAAATAATAAACAACAGCTATAAAAAATTTTTAATTTTACCTTTACCATTTTAATCCCCATTATTCAAATAAAATATTTTTATTCAAATATTCTATATATCAAATTTAATATCATATCCTTAACCTGCTTTTCTTTTCAGCTGTGAACAGAAAATTAAATCTTAATTTTTTACTTTAGCTTAAACCAATTATTTTTTACCTTATCTTGTGGATGTGAAATCATTTTTCTTGCAAGAGTATCAAGCTCTTTACTGTGATAAAGGTCTAAACATTTTAAAAAATCAAATTTGATACCTTTTACCTCTGCCTCGGCCAGCGGGTTAAAATAATTACGTGAAAGATATGTATTAACTATGTTTATTACAGCTCTTGGACTTTTCTCAAGATCAAAATACGTCCATTCGAATAATGCACTTTCACTCGAATAATGCACTTTCACTACTTCCTGCATCTCTAGCTGCATTTTCATCATCTTTATAAGCTTTGGCTACACAATGAGCTAAAACCATATCCTTATAGTTTTCTATAAAGGTACGATTTACACCTTCGGGTGTCATAGAATTAGAGTTCAGCTTATTTGCATTACATATTAATGGGAATAATAATATACAACTGCACAAAATTAGTATTTTAAACATTTTCCTTTAACTCACAAAAATTTAAACTTAAAATTGTTTTACAAGTGTATTTAGATATTTGCTGTAGTGAAGATCAAGATGTTTTAAGAGTTAGATTTAATATCCTTGGCTCGCTTTTCTTTGTGGATACGAAATCACTTTTCTGGCAAGTTTATCAAGCTCTTTACTATGATAAAGATCCAGACATTTGAGGAAATCAAATTTCACACCTTTTACTTGTGCCTCCACTATTGGATTAAAATAATTACGAGATAAATAAGAATTAATTATTTTAAACTCTTCATTTACGCTTTCATTTATATCGTAAGAAACCCATTGCTGTAATGCACCTTCACTACTACCAACATCTTTTACTATATCTTTATTATCTTTATATGCTTTAGTTAAACAAGATGCAAAGACCATATCCTTATAGTTTTGTATAAAAGTACGTTTTGGTGCATCTGGATAATCACGTTTAAATGTATGTTTTGGGATATCTGATGCGACACATATTAAAGGTAATAATAAAAAACAGCTATAAAAAATTTTTAATTTCGCCTTTTTCATTTTAATCCTCTTATTTAAATCAAATATTTTTGTTTTTTATTCAAATTGTCTAATATATCAAATTTAATATCCTTGACTTGTTTTCTTTGGGGATATGGAACGACTTTTCTGGCAAGTTTATCAAGCTCTTTACTATGATAAAGGTCCAGACATTTTAAAAAGTCAAATTTAAGACCTTTAACTTCTGATTCAGCCAATGGATTAAAATAATCACGTGATAAATAAGAATTAATCAATCTCGTTTTTTCATCTATACTTTTACCAAGGTCGTAATCAATCCAGTCCTGTAGAGCAGTTACACTGCTTCCTGCATCTATCCCTGCATTTCCATCATCTTTATAAGCCTTTGCTACACAAGATGCAAAAACCATATCTTTAAAGTTTTGGATAAAAGTTCGATTTATTGCTTCAGGTGTCATGGCATTTAAATGAAGCTCTGATGCATTACATATTGATGACAATAATAAACAACTGCATAAAATTTGTAATTGAATTTTTTTCATTTTAACCCCCAAAAATAAGCGCGATCTGTTATATAATCTGCTTCTGGTTCATTTTCTCTAAAATAACAATGATCGTAATATGTGTTCCCGTTAAATAGCGTAGCATGGCCTATAGCGTCAGACCACCCTGAAATTTAGAATAAAATTATTCTTTTCTTCCAATCACAGTGGGATATTTTATAATTTTAGGTTCCCTCATTGTGTTTTCAAAAAATCAATTAAATAACTTGCTCGATAATCGTACCAATTTTTATCTTTTCTAGATACAGTTTTTCTACCTGCAGGTGTTATCTTTAATCCTGAAAAGTTCAAAATGTAACTCATGCGAACAGCACAAGTGTTATTCCATTTTTGTTTGAGATCTTCATTATAAATATTACGGGCAACTTGACCGCCAATGATTCCAGCAACTCGATCTCATCGTTCTTGTTTAGTATCATTTTTATTGTAGATTATCTGAGAATCAGCCCAGGCTTTACTAAAAAGTGGACGTATACCCTGCTGCGGTCTGTTTATATTTTGGTGTCTGTTAACTTGTTGCGGTTTACCCTTTTGTAATTCCCTTTAAAGAAATTAAGTTATTGTATTTAAAATTTTGCTGCGATATCTGAATATACCAAACTTCAAATGTCGCAGCAATTTTAAATATTATAATTGCATAAATGCTATATTTAAATTATTTTTGTTTCCAGCGTTGCTCAGATTCACGAATAACACTTTTTGCTTCTTTTATATCGCCCCAGTGTGTAACTTGGGTTGTGCCAGCCTTTTTTAAATCTTTATAGTGGTTAAAATGAAATTCAATTTGTTTTATTAATTGTGCCGGTAAGTCGGCCAATGTTTGAATTGCATTTCCATTATTGCGATCATCAGCCGGTACAACAACAATTTTGTCATCAACTTCGCCATCATCAACAAATTTCATTACGCCAATAATTCTGGCTTCCAGATAAATACCGGTAGTCAATGGCTGATCAGTAATGATTAATGCATCCAATTCATCACCATCTTCATCCAGGGTTTGCGGTATGAACCCATAATTGGTTGGTTTGGCAAAAATAACAGGTTCAACGCGATCCAGTTTCATTGTAGCCAGTTTTCTGTCCCATTCTATTTTATGGTTTGATCCGGCCGGAATTTCAACTACTACATTAATAATACCGCCGTCTACATTACCAGCATTTAGAATCTGATTAAAATCTGCCATAATTAAAAGTCCTGCTTTAAAGTTTAAGTAGGCGTATTGTAAACAATGGTTTTTTGTTTGCCCATATTTTATTTAAATTTTACCGGATAAAAAACAATTCATAGCTATTCGTATTCAAAAGTTTTTACTAAAAGGCAAACTATGATTAAGCTTGCCTTTTGGATTAAAACTAGATTTTATAGCCGTTCAGTTCTTTGATTTTGCTTTCAGATTTTTTTATGACACAATTATCATAATTTATTTGAGTTTCAGTAAGATTCTGGGCTGTTGGTCTGGAAAGGCAATATTGGTTTACCTCATCAGACCACTGTTCAAAAGTCTGATTCAGGTTCTGTTGTATATCTTCCGGAATTGTTGACCAAGTTAAGTTTACTCTTTTTAACGCATCAGCTGCCATTTTATCCATTTGAGCTGTTTTTTCCTGTTTTATATCAGCCAGAGAAGATGACTGTTCATCCAGTAAACTTTGGGCTCTGCTATTTAGCATCATGGTTTCGCAATACTGATTAGCTACCTGTTGTGCTAATGGTGTGCTGTAACCTGATAAAGAACAATTAGCTGCTAATGCGGTGCTATCCCAATCTTTCTGTTCTTGCTGCACTGTTGCTTTGAAATCAGGATCAAGACCAGCCCATACAGAGCGTAAATTAGCTACTGCATTAGCACGCTCTTGCTGAAATTTAATCAATAGTTTATTGAGTTCTTCAGGTGTTTTTTTATTAAGATTCAAACCTGTTTCATCTGTGTCTGCTTCCGAAGTTGTATCACTGGGTTGTTGGGCATTCACTGTGATAACACTACTGGCCATACTGGCTGAAAGAGTATTTTGGTCATTAACAGGGGAAGTATTTGCTCTATTGCTGAAAAAAATAAAAAACATCGCTACAAGTATAATTATTCCAATCATGATAATTAAAATAATCTTGACACTGTTACTGTGAGATTGCTGATTTTGAACCTGAGCAGGCTGTTCTATAAATACTGGGATTGATTCATCCTGAGATTCTACAGATTCTGGGAAGGATGTATTTGTATTTATAGGCTGTTGCTTTTGATTTGATAAGAGTAAAGCTTTTTGAGCTTCATACTCTTCTTTAGTAATCGCCCCTTTTTCAAGCAAATCAAATAATGCTTCCAATTCTTCAGTTATAGAAGATTTATCCATACCCTAATCCTTTAATGCAGGCTATTCATATATAAAGGTTATAACATAAATTAAAGATTTATTTATAGCAAATTTTTATTTGTTTCTGGAATCCGGGCATTGAAATTATTTTTGATGTTACTTGAAATTTGATTTTTATAGTCTCAATAGATTTATAACTTAAAAATTATTTTATCGACGGTCATCAATGGTAAAAAATGTATCATTTAATCTTTGTATTAATTGGATTAGCAATGAATAATAGAACTAAACGTCTACGAGTATGCTTGTTTGAATTTAAAAGATAGAGTTTTACGATGGTTTTTATCAAAAATAACATTATAACCAAACTATTTAAAAGTATTTAAATATTAATTTAATCAGTACAATAGTACCTTTTATTTTAAGGTAATAATATGAATGGTTTAAAAGAACGCTTAAAAAAGCGCGGTTTGAAAAAGGAATAAGTCAAAGGGAATTAGCAACCAGAATTGGCAGAGCCCAGTCGGCAATTGCTGCCCTTGAATCAGGACGCAATAAAGAAAGTACAAATATAGCAACAATTGCACAGGTACTTGGTGTCGACCCTGTATGGTTGGAAACTGGTAATGGACAAATGAAAAATGCTTATAAATTAGATGAAATAATTTATGAGAATCAAGCACGAAACGGATATATTCAATTCAAGCAAATTGACTTATTCGCAGACTCTGAAACTGATAAATTCAAAGATTCTAATATACATAACGAAGTTAGATTGGTTGAAATTTCAGAAGAATGGGCCAGAAAAAACATAGGTAATGATTTTAAAAATACTTTTATAATTACTGCCCCAGATGATTCTATGTATCCAACTTTTTCTAATGGGGATTTGTTATTTGTAAATATTGCAATTAAATGTCATCGTGGCGATGGTGTATATGTGATTGCTACCCCGAAGAATCTGCTTGTTAAGCGTATACAAGCAACGATTTCCGGCGATTTAAAAATAATAAGTGATAATAAAAATTATGCCCAAGAAACCATTACACGTACAAAGCTGAAATCTATCCACATCTATGGAAAGATTTCAGCTGTTTTTGCATTCAAAACTATGTAAAACACAAAAGGCTTGATTTAAGGCTGCACTACTGGGAATTGTGGTGGATGATCATCTGGGGATTGAAGATCCTGACAAGAACCGTTGAGGGCATGTTCATAAACAGCCATGGCCTCAGGGTTCATTTCACCAGTATTAATCGCCTCTTTAATTGATGCTTGATAGTCTTCTTCTGACATCGATTGTTGTATCTCTTTAATAGCACATTCACAGCGAGCCTGACTAAAAAAATCGCCTATCGTACAAGCGCTCATATAAGTATCGATAGTTGGTTGGCTATACTCATAAGCAAACCCCATTGATGTCACTGAACAAGCCAATATAACAAAAGCAATACGAACTAAACACTGCATATCAACCAACCCCTTATACATGTTAACCTAGATATATTGATCCATAAATATTACGAAATAATAACTATAAAAGCTATCATAAAAAAACTATACATTTTCTGACTAAAAAATTCATAATATTCCTCGATCCAGATTCTATAACCTAAATAAAAAATTTAGGGCATTTGTTTCAGGATTTTGTGGAGAAAAAACATGGGTCGACGAATCTGCAATACGCGCGCGTTTCTGGCAGTTTCCTAAAGTGAACCAAGGTTATTTAGACACACATGCAGCTAAGATTGACAGCAATTATGCAAATTGCATGAAAAAAATAAAAACTCAATGGGCTATTCATTAAAACCCAAACAGCATATAAACTATTGAATTTAATAGGTTAATTTGTGGTGGGTCGTCAGGGGATCGAACCCTGGACAAATGGATTAAGAGTCCACTGCTCTACCAACTGAGCTAACGACCCGATAGGATTGCTGATTATACGCGTCTTTACACTGAAGGGCAATGTTTAATACGGTGGTGTATAAATATTGCCCTTAGTAAAATTTTTTCAATAAATCGTTGATATTTATGCGCGTAATACGCTTAATCCACCCAGATAAGGCTGTAAAGCTGCTGGAATATTAATGCTTCCATCCTCATTCTGATGATTTTCCAGTAATGCTACCAAAGCTCTACCAACTGCCAGACCTGAACCATTTAATGTATGTACCAGCTGATTTTTGCCGTCATTATCTTTAAATCTTGCTTGCATACGTCGTGCCTGGAAATCTTCGCAGTTTGAGCAGCTGGAAATTTCCCGATAAGTGTTTTGCGCAGGTACCCATACCTCTAAATCATAGGTTTTAGCGGCACTAAATCCCATATCACCTGTGCAGAGGACAACTACCCGATATGGTAATTCCAAAAGCTGAAGAATCTTTTCAGCGTGGCCAACCATTTCTTCCAGAGCAGCATAAGAATTTTCCGGTCGCTGAATCTGCACCATTTCTACTTTGTCAAACTGATGTTGCCGAATCAGTCCGCGTGTATCTTTACCGTAAGAACCTGCCTCAGAACGGAAACATGGTGAGTGTGCGGTGAGTTTTTTAGGTAATTCATCTTTGCTCAGAATACGTCCACGCACGGTATTAGTCAGGGTAATTTCTGCGGTTGATATCAGATATTGTTCCTGTGTATTTTCTTCGCCTCCGCAGCTTACTTTATACATATCTTCAGCAAACTTAGGTAATTGTCCGGTACCTAACAGAATTTCAGGATTAACAATATAAGGGGTGTAATGTTCTGTATAACCATGCTGCTGAGTATGGGTATCAAGCATAAATTGTGCCAGTGCACGATGCAGGCGAGCTATCGGACCCCGCATTAATGAGAATCTTGCTCCGGATAGTTCTGAGCCAGTTTTGAAATCTAATCCTAATGGTTCACCTAAATCAACATGATCCTTAATTGCAAAATTAAATTGTCTTGGCGTACCGAATCGGCGGATTTCGATGTTGTCATTCTCATCTTTGCCCACAGGAACGTCACTATGCGGTAGATTCGGAATTGTCAGAATCAAATTATTAATTTGATTCTGTATGGTTTGGTAGTCCTGATCAACCTTTTCCAGTTCGATCTTGATTTGGGCAACTTCAGCCATTGTCTGGTTAGCTTCATTATGTTTGCCCTGACCTTTTAGTGCACCAATCTGCTTGGAAAGATTATTGCGTTTAGACTGCAATTCTTCTGTGCGTATTTGTAATTGTTTACGCTGTTGTTCCAGTCGGGTGTAAGTTTCGGTATCCAGATTAAAACCACGAGTCTGTAATTTTTCCGCAATACTGTTGATATCCTGACGGAGTAATTGAATGTCTAGCATAATAATATAGTGTGTTTAGTGACAGATTATAGCCATTATTGTAAACGATTCACTGCTAATAAGCCGGGTTTATTTAATGTTAGCTATTTGACTGGTTAGCCAATTGTTGTGTTTTTTGAATAAATTCTGTTTGTTTCGCTTTTGCCTTACCAGAATCTATGGCGGTAATGGCTAAATCAACACCCTCTTCTAATGAAGAAGTTATGTCTGCCGCATAGATTGCAGCAGCTGCATTGAGCACGACTATATCACGGCAAGGTCCTTTTTCTCCGTTTAATACGCTATTCATGATATGCAGCGATTCTTCACTATTGGCCACTTTTAAAGGTTTTAAGTCTTCAATTACCGGCATGTCAAACTGAGCCGGATGGATATCGTATTCCATGATAGTGCCATTTTTTAATTCAGCTATGCGGGTTGTGCCGGTAAGTGTAATTTCATCCAGTCCGTCACTTCCATGAACAACTAAAACATGTTTGCTGCCAAGCTGTTTCAGCACACGAGATAAAATCCCGACCAGATCAATATGGAATACCCCTAGAACCTGGTTGGATGCTGTTGCCGGATTGGTTAATGGTCCTAGTATATTAAAGACTGTACGTACGCCTAATGCCCGACGTACGGGAGCTACATAACGCATGCTGTTATGATGATTTGGTGCATACATAAATCCGACACCAAGCTGATCGATACACTCTCCTACTTGTTCAGGAGCTAATTCGAGTGCAGCACCCATGGCTTCAATGATGTCAGCAGAGCCACTTGAAGAAGATACGGAACGTCCTCCATGTTTGGCTACTTTTGCTCCTGCTGCTGCAACTACAAACATGCTGGTTGTAGATATGTTGAATGTATGTGCGTTGTCTCCACCCGTCCCAACGATATCGACTAGATGTTCACGCTGCTGTACAGGTACCTTAGTTGAGAATTCGCGCATAACGGTTGCCGCAGCCGCGATTTCCGATACGCTTTCTACTTTAATACGTAATCCGATTAAAATAGCAGCTATGACTTCAGGCGCCACTTCTCCGTTCATTATCTGGCGCATTAAATCTGTCATTTCATCATAGAATAATTCATTGTTGTCCAGTAAACGATTAAGTGCCTGTTGCGGCGTTATCATGATAATTCTTTCTAAAATATAACTATTTTTAAAAATTTTACTTTATTAGTTATGCTATTGCAGAAAATTGTGCAACATTGCATAACCATTTTCGGTAAGCAATCCTTCAGGATGAAACTGAACACCTTCGACAGGCAGAGTTTTATGTCTGATACCCATAATTTCGTTGTCATCAGTCCAAGCGGTTATTTCGAGACAATCGGGTAAAGTTTCCTTTTCTATAACCAGACTATGGTATCGGGTACAATTTACCGGATTAGGCAGGTTATTGAAAAGGGAATTATTGTGATGGTAAACAGGTGAAATTTTACCATGCATAACTTTTTTGGCACGTACTATATTTCCGCCAAAAGCATAAGCTATACTCTGATGCCCCAGACAAATGCCTAGTATCGGTATTGTGAGCGCAAAATGTTTAATGGTATCTACAGAAATACCAGCTTCTCTGGGTGTGCATGGACCCGGACCGATGACAATTTTATCCGGGGCCAGTCTGCTAATATCTTGCAGTGTAATTTCATCATTATGTTTAACAATTACGTTTTCGCCCAGTTCGCCAAGGTATTGCACTATGTTAAAGGTAAAGCTATCGTAATTATCTATAAACAAAAGCATTGGCAATACCTCTTAAAAGAAATATCAAGTTGTGAACAAATGAGAGATGGCTAAAACTGGTTAAAGTAAGCTTTCCAGTGGGAGTAAAGAGAGCATTTTTACCCAGACACGCTGCCAAAATGTGGTATCCGGTTCATGATGATAAACCTTTGTTTGATTTTTGTCGTTGGTTTCTGTCCATTCCAGCTTGCCTTGTGGTGTTAGTTTTACCTGATAAGTAACATATGGTAATGCTTCATTAATCGCTTGATTCATAAATTGTGCCATTTCCGGAGACTGTATTACGACACCCATTTCTGTATTGAGTCGTGCCGAACGTGGATCAAAGTTTAATGAACCGATATATAGTTGTTGTCCGTCAATGGTAAAAGTTTTAGCATGCAAGCTTGATTCGGAATTACCTGTAAATGCACGGTCACGAGGTCCTTTTAAAAAACCCTGATTTTTGAGTTCATAAATTTCTACTCCTTCTTTTAACAGCGGTGTTCTATAGTGAGAATAACCAGAATGTACTGCTGCCACATCGGTTGCTGCTAAGGAGTTGGTGAGAATACGTATCTTCACACCCTCTTCTCGTAATTTTTGCAGATATTCAAGACCTGTTTGTGTGGGTACAAAATACGGAGTGATAACCAGTAAATCTTTTTGTGGTTCAACAACAGATGCAGCAAGTGCGTTTAGAGTTAAACTGGCTTTTTGATATTTAATTACCGGTGGTTGTTCTGTATCCGGATCAATTAAAAGATTATTATCAGGCTGGGTGGTATTTACTTTTCGCCTATTTTTGGGCAGAGCTTTATCAGGATTATCACTTACCAATATCAGGTGTGCCCATTGATAATCCAATGATCCGTCTAGTAATCGGTTGGCAAAATTGTCACGATTATATGCATTATCATAACTATTGGCACGTAAATGATTGAAACTGCGATGTTTGAATATAGGCATGCTTGCCTGTAATTTAATATGGCGGGGATGGACTATACCGTTTAAAGGATATGACGAGGCACTGTTCCAGTAGCGATCAAAATTGCTTGAAACCTGATTAACAATAGGTCCAATGGCGAGAATATCTAAATCTACAAAAAGTGTGCCTTTACCCATATCAAAATATTCATCACCAATATTCCGTCCGCCTAGAATAGTGGCCTGATTATCAGCTGTGATAGATTTATTATGCATACGCCGGTTCAGGCGAGCAAAATCTGTCATGTAGCTTAAGGCGCGCCAGTGCCGGTGCATAAAAGGATTAAATAATCTGATTTCGATGTTCGGTTCTTGATTAACTGCTTTTAATATATTATCAAGACCAATAGTATTGTTGTCATCAAGTAGTAAGCGAACGTGTACACCACGCTGTGCAGCTAATACCAGCTCATGAAAAAGTAGCTGACCAGACGTATCGTTACGCCAGATATAGTACTGTACATCTAGACTGTGTTCTGCGGCGCGAACTAGAGCTATCCGTGCGGCGAATGCTTCATGTCCGTCATCAAGCGGATAAAGACCGGATAAACCTTTATGTTCGGATACAAGTGAAGCATTAGCATAGGCAAGAGAGGACGGAGTGTCGGCAGTAATGTGTGTTTCAATACTACGCCCCTGCTGTGAAGGCAGGTTTTGGCAGGCCGCCAGAATAGAGACAAGACCCAGTTTCAGGCACCATGTACAGATACGATTTATATATTTACTTCCCATGTTTATGCCGTATATGTTGTTAAACTTAAACTTGTAAATTTATAGTGACTGAAAATTGTTATAAACCTAAATCTTGCCATATGGCATCAACTTTAGCTATGGTTGCCGGATTCTTGTGTATTACTTTACCCCATTCACGGTTTGTTTCTCCGGGCCATTTATTGGTTGCATCCAGACCCATTTTCCCGCCAAGTCCGCTAATCGGGCTAGCAAAATCCAGATAATCAATCGGTGTATGATCGATTAGTGTTGTATCCCGCACCGGATCCATACGTGTGGTAATTGCCCAGATTACTTCTTTCCAGTCTCTTATATTAATGTCATTATCTACTATAATAATATATTTTGTATACATAAACTGACGCAGGTAGCTCCAGCATCCCATCATTATTCTTTTGGCATGACCTGCATATTGTTTCTTTATGCTGACAACGGCCATGCGATATGAACAACCTTCCGGAGGCAGATAGAAATCAATAATTTCCGGAAATTGTTTTTGTAATAACGGGATAAACACTTCATTCAGAGCAACCCCCAGAATTGCCGGTTCATCGGGCGGCTTACCAGTATAAGTACTGTGATAAATGGCATTTTCGCGCATAGTAATGCGTTCTACGGTAAACACCGGGAAGTTATCCTGTTCATTATAATAACCGGTATGGTCTCCGTAAGGACCTTCCAGTGCAGTCTCATCCGGGTAAATAACTCCCTCAAGAATGATTTCTGCCCGGGCCGGAACATGCAAATCATTCCCGATGCATTTAACTAGCTCAGTACGCGATCCTCTTAATAAGCCGGCAAACTGATATTCACTGAGACTGTCTGGTACCGGGGTGACTGCTCCGAGGATGGTAGCAGGATCACAACCCAGTATGACTGATACAGGGTAAGGTTTGTTTGGATATTTTTGTTTAAAAGCCTGAAAATCCAGAGCACCGCCACGATGAGCAAGCCAGCGCATAATTAGTTTGTTTTTTTTCAGTAGTTGCTGTCGGTAAATGCCTAGATTCTGGCGTTTTTTTTCTGGGCCGCGTGTAACTGTTAAGCCCCAGGTAATTAGCGGAGCTGCATCTTCCGGCCAACATTTTTGAATTGGCAATTGTGTTAAATCTACTTTATCACCTTCTAGAATAATTTCCTGACAAGGTGCTTTTTTGACGATATGCGGAGCCATGCTCCATAAATCTTTGAGTAAAGGTAATTTGGAAAAGGCATCTTTGAATCCTTTAGGAGGATCCGGCTCTTTCAGGTAAGCCAGTGTTTTACCTATTTCACGTAATTGACTGGTATCATCTGCCCCCATTCCCATGGCAACACGTTCTGGAGTACCAAAAAGATTAGCCAGAACAGGAAACTGGTATGTTGTTCCTGTCTGATTTATAGTATTTTCAAATAATAATGCCGGTCCCTGCTTTTGTAATACCCGGTCAGCAATTTCTGTTATTTCCAGATGAGGAGAAACTGATGTTTGAATTCGCTTTAATAATTGCTGCTGCTCAAGAACAGCAATGAATTCCCGCAAGTCACGATATTTCATAACACGATCTTTCAAATTTTACTTGCTGTGTAATTGTTGCTGCGCCCTGCCGAATTCTCCTTTTAGCAGCAGGGGTATAGCATTCAGAGATTTATGCAAAGCTTCGTCTATCAAAACTTTTTCTTCAGCCAATGGTTTATGCAATACATAATGAACAACAAGATTACGATCACCCGGATGACCAATACCTAGTCGTAGCCGGTAAAAATCTGCGGTGCCCAGCCAGGCCTGTATATCTTTTAGTCCGTTATGACCACCACTTCCTCCCCCTTTTTTAAACCTGATCTGGCCGCAGGGAATATCCAACTCATCATGAATTACCAGTATTTCCTCAGGTGATATTTTGAAGAATTTGGCTATAGATTGCACGGATGTGCCTGATTTGTTCATGTATGTGGAAGGTTTAAGCAGCCAGATTTCGTTTTCGGGTAAGTTAACTTTTGCTACTTGTCCAAAAAATTTTTTTTCTTCTTTTAAGCTGATTTTCCATAACCTGGCAAGTTCATCAACGAAATCAAAACCTATATTATGCCGTGTATGTTCATATTCTGTGCCCGGATTGCCCAAGCCAACTATTAGCCTGATATGAGACATGTATATTCCTCGGGAATTACAAACTGTTTAAAAGTTAACTAGAAAACGATTCTTTTTGCTTTGCACGCCGTCGCCGGTTTTCTTTCGGATCAATCAGTAACGGTCGGTAAACTTCAATTCGATCCCAATTGGATAATATATAATCATCATTAACTTTTTTACCGAATATACCAATGGGTGCTACATAGAAATCAGTTTGTGGAAATTTTTCTGGTAAATCTGACTGTAATAATGCCTGACGTGCACTGGTTCCTGCCGGAACTTTTCCCTGCCAGAGATGCTGATAATCAGTGGTGGCATATACTGCTTCAACAACAATTTCAGTCATCATAGCGTCTGTCTGCTTCCTTAATAAAAGCATCAACCAATGTTGTAGCGATAATGTTAAAGACCGGACCTATTAGTGCTGAAAGTACTGCATTGGAGAATTCATATTCCAGACGAAAATCGATTTTACAGCCCAGATCATCGATAGGAGTAAATTGCCAGATACCTTCCAGTTTACGAAAAGGACCATTAAGTAAACTCATCTGGATTTTATTTGGTCTTTGATTGATATTTCTGGTAGCAAATGACTGACGTATTTTCATATAGTCCATGTACAATACTGCTTCCAGAGATTGTTCATCCCGTTTCAGAATATCCGTACGATTACACCAGGGTAAAAATTTAGGATAATCTTCAACTGTGTTGACCAGGTCAAATATGTGTTCAGCACTGTGTAGTACTAAAACGCTTTTTTCAACTGTTTTCATCATTATTGGATCAATAGTTTAACGGTGAGTTACCAAAATAATGTTCAGATGGTCAGAGACAGAAAAAGGTGTTTGATTTCTGCCCATGCATTACCTTCTTCTGCACCTTTAATTTGTCGGTCGATATACGCACATATCTGTAAAGCTTCAAGAAGACGTCTGATGCCGATACGTCTGGCAGCCTGTGGTGCTAAAGTCTGTTTTTCACCCCATAAACGCAGACTCTGACGCATTTCACTGATTGATTTACCTTGCTTTAATGCTGCAAGTAAGCGTATGAGAGTACGAATATCCTCACTGATAACCCATAATAATAGTACCGGTTCATTTCCCTCCGATGCAAGACCTTCCAGTAAACGTAATACGCGC
Organism: Snodgrassella sp. ESL0323; assembly: GCF_013346865.1. NCBI lineage: Bacteria > Pseudomonadati > Pseudomonadota > Betaproteobacteria > Neisseriales > Neisseriaceae > Snodgrassella > Snodgrassella sp. ESL0323. The sequence continues at coordinate 29,913 of NZ_JAAEDT010000015.1, forward strand.
TCTGAGTTTCCGCTCATCCATGCTGCTGACAATTGAAAGATATCAAAACGTGCTACGTTGGCTACTGCTGTCTGAGCTTCCTCCAGAGTGACAGTATGTCCGGCCGGATGAATTAGAGCCAGTTTATCGATTTCCTGCTTTGCGGCTAAAAGATTGCCTTCTACTTTCTCTGCAAACAGGGCAAGTGCATCATTATCGATATTCAGATTCTGAGCCGCCAGCCGATTTTTTATCCACTGGGGTAATGCATTTTGATTAATTGCTTTTGCCTCAAATATCTGAGCATTTTTTGCCCAGCTTGAAAACCATTTACTCTGTGTTTGTAATCGTTCCAGTTTAGGAAGTATTAAAAGCAGGCAGGTACTTTCCGGCAATTGTTCAGCCAATTGTTGTAATACTGCAGCTCCTTCTTTGCTGGGTTTACCAGAGGGAATATGAATTTCCAGTAATTTTTTATCAGCAAATAATCCAACGGAATGGACTGAGGACAGAAGTGATGTCCAGTCGAAACCGGTTTCTATGGTGATAACTTCGCGTTCATTATATTGCTGAATGCGTGCAGCTGAACGGATAGTGTCTAGAGCCTCTATTCGCAATAATTCTTCTTCACCGTGAATCAGATATGCTGCAGACAGAGGCTGGACTGATAAATTACTCATTCCTTACTGATTACAGGCAGAAAAGCCAGGCGGCGTACAATCTGTTCAGCAGCATCTGTGCGCATATCATGCCAAATCATACGTTGTTCGTCTTCTTTTGCCAGTACCTCGTGATCAGAATAATTCATATAACGGTGTACGATAACCTGAATCGGATCCCCTAAAGGCTGATTGTTACGATAGGCTTGTACATTCACATTCAGTGTGAGCAGGTATTCGCTGGTTCCACCGGATAAATCTACGGCTGAAGTAGCTGAATTTTGTGTTGCTGAAATGACTTTTACCACTACATCCGGATATTCATTATCTACGATAACATCAGGCTGGCGCCGTAGTACAACCTCCAGAGCCCGCTGCATATTACCGCCTTCAATCTTCCAGCTATGATATGGCATGGGTGTATCGAATCCAGAAGTTCCTTTCAGATGGAATCCGCAGCCTGTTAATACGAACAGAGTAGTCAATAGCAGCCATTTTTTCATGTTTGAACCTTATCTTGCTTATGCCAGTTTGCTATGAAGTAAAGACTGAACTTGCTGAGGGTTGGCTTTACCTCGAGATGCCTTCATTACCTGCCCTACTAGAGCATTAAAAGCTTTTTCCTTGCCGGATTTGAATTCTTCTACAGATTTTTGATTATTGACGAGTACTTCATCAATAATTTTTTCAAGGGCACCTGTATCCGTCATCTGTTTTAAACCATCACGTTCGATAATGGCATCAGCAGTAAGATCACTGTTCCACATGGTTTCAAATACCTGTTTAGCCAGTTTATTGCTTAAGGTATTATCCGCAATTCTATTTGTTAAACCGGCAAGACGTTCAGCACTAATCGGGCTTTCAGAAATATCTATTCCGGCCTTATTCAGAGCAGCTGCAAGTTCTCCAAGCATCCAGTTAGCAACCAGTTTACCGTGACCATGAAGTTTTGCAGCCTGCTCAAACCAGTTTGCCTGTATATGATTGCTAGTTAATAATCGTGCATCATAATCAGAAATACCATATTGATCGATAAAACGACCGGCCATCTCTTTAGGCAGTTCAGGCATACCCGCTTTGGCTGCATCCAGCATGGCATCAGTAATGATCACTGGTAATAAATCTGGGTCTGGAAAATAACGGTAATCATGAGCATCTTCTTTACTGCGCATGGCGCGAGTTTCACCCTTGTTCGGATCAAACAAACGTGTTTGCTGAATGACTTTACCGCCGTCTTCAATTAATTCAATTTGTCGTTCCACTTCATAATTAATGGCTTGTTCCAGAAAGCGGAATGAGTTCAGATTTTTAATTTCACAACGGGTGCCAAATTCAGTCTGTCCTTTCGGACGTACTGAAACATTGGCATCAATACGGAAAGAACCTTCTGCCATATTACCGTCACATATGCCTAACCAGGTTACCAGGCTATGCATTGTTTTAGCATAAGCAACAGCATCTGCTGCTGAGCGCATTTCCGGTTCTGACACGACTTCCAGTAACGGAGTACCAGCCCGGTTTAAATCTATTCCGGTATAGTGTTCAAATTCATCATGGATGGATTTACCGGCATCTTCTTCCATATGAGCTCTGGTAACATTAATGGTTTTAACTTCATTACCAACCACGATTTCAAGTTTTCCGTGCTCAACTATCGGCAAATCAAGCTGACTAATCTGATAACCTTTAGGTAAGTCCGGATAAAAGTAGTTTTTCCGGTCAAAAACATTTTTCCGGTTAATATTCGCACCTAAAGCCAATCCAAGTTTAATGGCCTTGTTTACTACATCACGATTCATTACTGGTAAGGCGCCAGGCAGTGCGCAATCCACAACATTGGCCTGAGCATTGGGTGCTGCGCCAAATGCAGTAGATGATCCACTAAAAATTTTGGAACGCGTATTTAACTGAACGTGGATTTCCAGACCGATTACTGTTTCCCAATTCATTCTATCTTCTTTCAATTCGTATACTGGCAATTATTGTACAAATGGAGTTCTGGTATGCCAGTCACTATGTTGCTGAATCTGGTGTGCAATACCTAGCAGACGGCTTTCTGCGAAATAATTACCGATAAGCTGAGCGCCTACGGGTAATCCGTTTATGGTAAATCCTGCCGGCAGAGAAATACCCGGCAAACCGGCAAGGTTTAAAGAAACGGTGTAAATATCTGAAAGATACATTTCAACAGGATCACTATTATGGCTTTCTAATAATGGTGCTGCAGTAGGCGCAACCGGAGCCAGAATAATATCGCACTGTTTTAATGCTGCCTGGAAATCGTTTGCAACCATTCTGCGTAATTTTTGTGCTTTCAGGTAGTAAGCATCATAGTAACCGTGAGATAAAACATAAGTGCCTATCATAATGCGGCGTTTTACTTCAGACCCGAAACCTTCGGCACGGGTATTACTGTACATTTCGTCCAGATTACCGAATTCAGCAGCGCGATGTCCATAACGAACACCGTCGTAGCGTGATAGGTTTGTACTGGCTTCAGCTGAAGCCAGTACATAATAGGCAGGAATGGATAGTTCTGTATGTGGTAAAGTAATATCTACAATTTCCGCACCCAGTTTTTTGAGTACTTCTACAACACTATCAATTGATGAATGTACTTGTACGTCCAGACCTTCGCCAAAAAATTCGCGCGGCAGACCTACTTTTAAACCTTGTAATGATTGATTTAAATCGCGGGTATAGTCCTCTTTATTTCGTTCAATACTGGTAGAGTCCCGCTCATCAAAACTCGCCATACTATTCATTAACAAGGCGCAATCTTCTGCTGTCTGAGCCATTGGTCCGGCCTGATCAAAACTGGAAGCATAAGCAACCATACCGAAACGGCTAACTACACCATAAGTGGGTTTCAGACCAGTAATACCACAGTGTGAGGCAGGCTGGCGAATAGAACCGCCAGTATCTGAACCCAGCGCAACCGGTGCTAGCCGCGCAGCCACGGCTGCTGCTGAACCACCTGAAGAACCACCCGGAACATGATTAAGCTGCCAGGGATTGTGAGTTATACCATAGTAAGAAGACTCAGTTGTTGAACCCATGGCAAATTCATCCATATTGGTTCTGCCTAGGGTTACCATACCTGCATCAAGCAAATTCTGAACTACTGTTGCTGTATAAGGTGCAGTAAAAGTATCCAACATTTTACTGGAACAGGCACTGCGCCATCCCTGCTGGCAGAATATATCTTTATAGGCTATGGGTACACCAGTTAATATATTTGCTGAACCCTGCGCCAAACGTGCATCAGCTGCCTTGGCTTCAGCTATAGTGCGTTCTTTATCCAGTGTTATATAGGCATTAAGATTGGCATTTTCACTTTCAATTGCAGCCAGATACTCCTGTGCCAATTCGACAGCCGAAGCCTGTTTTGATTGCAGTAATTCACTGCACTGTTTTAATGTATAGTTTTTTGGCATAGTGGTTATATAACTTTCAGGCAACATTGTCTGTAGTTACCTGCAATAAATTTAAATATGAATGAACAAGTCATTGTGGTAAGGGTTGAGTTATTCAATAACCTTGGGTACAAGATATAAATCCCTGTCTACCAGTGGTGCACATGACTGGATTGTATGATGCTGGTCCTTTTCAGTAACTGCATCGTCGCGTAAACGCAAGGCCAGTTCATGCGGATGTGCCATCGGTTCAATCCCGTCAGTATTGACTTCCTGCATTTTTTCGACCAGATCGAATACATGGTTCAGCTCTGTCAGCATGTTATTTCGCTCTGCTTCTGAAAGACTCAAGCGAGAGAGGCGTGCGAGCTTATCTACATCACTTAATGTTAAAGCCATCAAAAATCCTTAAATTTGATTTAGCAAAACGGGCAAACTGCGGTATCATTGCGCGTTCTGATTCGGTTGTTACATAATGTAGAATTATAACCGAAAACCCTATTCTTTGGCGTACTGATTTGCTGAGTACAGTGCGCCGCAAAACTGTTTTTGCCATACTTATAATTTAAAAGTTCATTAGGACATTCTCATGTTTCGCTTTTTTTCCAAATATCTATCCAATGATCTGGCTATTGATCTTGGTACTGCTAACACTTTGATTTTTATTAAAAATAAGGGTATTGTTTTAAACGAGCCATCTGTAGTGGCCGTGCAAAATGACACCATAAATGCCAAAAACGGCATGCTGGCAGTGGGAACAGCAGCAAAGAAAATGCTGGGACGTACGCCGGGAAGCATTCAGGCGATACGACCTATGAAAGATGGTGTGATTGCTGACTTTAATGTCACTGAAAAAATGCTCAAGCAGTTTATCAAAAAGGTAAACAACAGCCGATTTACTGCTCCCCGAATCGTTATTTGTGTTCCATGCGGTTCAACTCAAGTAGAACGTAAAGCCATTCGTGATTCAGCTCTGGCGGCCGGCGCATCGATTGTAAATCTAATTGAAGAGCCTATGGCTGCAGCAATTGGTGCTGGTTTGCCTATTGAAGAACCAACTGGCTCAATGGTCGTGGATATTGGCGGCGGAACAACAGAAGTTGGTGTGATTTCTTTATCTGGTGTGGTTTATTCTCACTCAATCCGCGTAGGTGGTGATGCATTTGATGATGCCATTATTAACTATGTGCGTCGTAATTATGGCATGCTGATTGGTGAATCTACTGCTGAAGAAATTAAGAAAAATATCGGTTCTGCTTTCCCCGGTATGGAAGTAAAAGAAATTGAAGTAAAAGGCCGCAATCTGGCAGAGGGTATTCCGCGTGCTTTTACAATCAGTTCGAATGAAGTTCTGGAAGCGCTGACTGAACCACTCAATCAGATTGTACAGGCAGTTAAAAATGCTTTGGAGCAGACTCCTCCGGAGCTGGGTGCAGATATTGCCGACCGTGGTTTGGTATTAACCGGAGGCGGCGCTTTACTTAAAGGTCTGGATCGCCTGCTTTCAGAAGAAACCGGTTTACCAGTTATGATTGCCGAAGATCCGTTAACTTGTGTTGCACGGGGTTCTGGTCATGCATTAGATATGATTGGTAAAATGAATTCAGTATTTGTATCCAATCCGTAAACGCTGCATTGTATTTTTTAGACATAAGTTAATAATGGCAGAGCCTTCACTTAATTTTGTACATAATGGTCTGCGCAGTACCAGTAAACTCATCGTACTGTCACTGTTTGCAGTCGCATTGTTGTTGCTTGATAATCGGTATGATGTGGTTAAAATTAGCCGCAATTATATTGGTACCGCTTTGTACCCGTTACAGTGGCTGGCTATGCAGCCGGTTAATGCTGTGTCCAATGGTATGGTATTTTTTGAGAAACAGCAGAATCTGAACGATGAAAACAAATTGTTGAAGGCTCAAAATGCGCAGCTTAAATTACAACTCAGCCAGCGTGATGCACAGCTAAAATCAGTAATCAGTCTTGATCATCTGACTCAGCTTCAGAAAGCCGCATTACCTCAGGCGCAGGTTGCACAGATTGTATCTAGTGATACTAATCCGCTGACTGACCGTTTTATTATAGATAAAGGCAGTAATCATCAGATTCGTCAGGGTGATGCCGTAAGTGATGAACATGGTCTGATTGGTCAGATTACAGCTGTTCAGCCATTGAGTTCTGAAGTGACACTAATTACCAATAGTAATGCAGTTATTCCGGCGATGGTAATGCGCACGGGTGTACGCACTCTGGTTTATGGCCGTTCAGGTAGTCTTGATTTGCGCTATTTTCCTGCTAATGCAAGTTTGTTGCGTAATGATTTACTGGTTACATCAGGTATGGATAGTATTTATCCGGCCGGAATTCCTATTGCTACAGTTATGCAGGCACAAGGTAGTAATGGTTCACCCTATTATCGGGTACAAATCGAACCTGTCGCACAGTTGCGCAATAGCAATTTTGTATTGGTAATACCACAAAAGCATGCACAAACAGCTCATTATTCTGCAGATGTAGCAGCTACTAATCATCCATTATCTACCTCTACCAATCATGACTGAAGTTGACAGCCTTCACCGCCACACCAAAAAAAGACTTATTATTTTAAGTCTGGTGATTGCATTATTTCTGGATCTGATTCCGTTTCCTCAGCCTCTGGCTGCCTGCCTGCCTGCATTCACTACGATGATGACACTGTACTGGAGCTTGCATCGACCACAAAACATTGGCATCGGTATGGCTTTTGTTTTAGGACTGCTCATGGATGTGGGGATTGGTACTCCGTTCGGACAGCACGCTCTAGGTTTGATGGCAGCTGTCTATCTGATTGAACAAAACAGGCATCAAATGCTTGGTTATTCTTATGCTTACCAGGCTCTGACTATTTTCGGGTGTTTGATGCTAATGACTTTGATTTTAGTGGTTGTACACTTCTTTTCGACCCATCAGTTTAGTGGCTGGAATCTGTTTGTTTCACCATTTATCAGTGCTCTGCTCTGGCCTCTTTTATCTAAATTCATGCTTTATCTCGCCTATTCAAGACGTCTATGAAAGCACTGCAATTCCGAACTAAAAAAAAGCGTGTATCTAAACCTGCGCAAAATGGCGATCTGGGTTTACGGATTGCAGTAGTCTTTGCTTTGATTATTATTTGTTTTTCTATGCTGATTGCCAGGTTTGTATACTTGCAGGTAATCAAATATGATGAATATGTCATTGCTGCTACTAATAATCGTATCTCATTAATTCCTACGCCACCCATTCGTGGAGAAATAGTTGATGTTAATGGCGTAGTACTGGCGCATAACTACCCAGCTTATTCTCTTGAGATTACCCCTAATCAGATACCGGGTAAACTCGAAGATACAATTAATGCTTTGCGTAACTATGTGGACATTACCCCCAGCGATATGAAGCGGTTTAATAAATTTCGTGCAGAATACCGTTCTTATGAAAAAGTACCTTTAAAACTTAAATTAACAATGGAAGAAGCCAGCCGTCTGGCTGCTGAGCTTTATCGTTTTCCGGGTGTTGAGATTAATGCGCGAACATTTCGCGATTATCCTTATGGCGAATTACTTGCTCATATCGTAGGCTACATCGGCCGGATCAGCGACCGCGATATGGCAGCTCTTGACAAAGCAGAACTGACGACACTGTATCGTGGTAGTACTCATATAGGAAAAATGGGGCTGGAAGAATACTATGAACGGCAATTACATGGTATTCCGGGTTATCGTGAAGTTGAAAAGGATGCGCAGGGACATATTGTTCGTACTATTAAAACAGTGCCGGCAGTACCCGGACAAACGCTTCGCCTGGGACTCGATATCCGTGTACAGCAAGAAGCAGACCGGTTGATGGGTGATAAACGTGGTGCTTTAGTTGCAATTAATCCGCAAACGGGTGCAATTCTGGCCATGGTATCCAAACCCAGCTATAACCCGAATCTGTTTATTGACGGAATCGATACTGATACGTGGAAAAGTCTGAATGAAGACTGGCGTCACCCGCTATTAAATCGTGCGACTCAGGGTATGTATCCTCCCGGATCTACATTTAAGCCTTTTCTGGCAATGGCTGCTTTGGAAAGTGGCAAACTGACTCAGAGTACAGTTTTACCTGCTCCGGGGTTTTGGAGTATTCCCGGATCAACCCATCAGTTCAGGGATGCTGCGCGAGGGGGTCATGGGTCAGCCAATCTGAATAAAGCTATTCAGGTTTCGTCAGATACATTTTTTTACCGTCTGGGCTATGAAATGGGGGTGGATCGTATGTCACCTTATTTAGCTGAGTTTAATCTTGGTAAGCAGACGGGTATTGATATAAATCATGAATATGCTGGTGTATTGCCAACACGCGCTTGGAAAGAAAAAAGATTTGCCCGTTCTAAACCTCAAGCACGCGTATGGCAGCCGGCTGATAGTGTGAGCATGGCCATCGGTCAGGGCTATAATGCGTATACTCCTCTGCAGATGGCTTTTGCTACAGCAATTCTCAGTAATGATGGTGTTGTTTACCGCCCTCATTTGGTTCAGGCATTACTTGACCATAATTCGAAAAAAATGACTTTAATCGATCCGCAACCGGTTAGAACTGTTCCTTTCAAACGTGGCAATTTTGAATATGTTAAAGATGCTATGCAAAAAGTATTAAAACCGGGCGGTACGGCTGCGGCAGTGGGTTCGGGTCTGGCTTATACTATGGGCGGCAAAACCGGTACTGCCCAGGTCGTGCAGATTAAACAAGGTGCACGTTATAATGCGGCAGCATTAAAAGTACAGCTGAGAGACCATGCATGGTTTATTGCATTTGCGCCTGCAGATAAGCCACAGATAGCGATTGCAGTTATTCTTGAAAACAATGGTTGGGGTGCTACAGCGGCTCCTCTGGCTCGTCAATTAGCTGATTTTTATCTTTTGAAATTAAAAAATCTCCCTAGTGCAAAAGAAGCGACTAATTCTGCTGATTTACCGGTGAATGATTTATCCAATAATGCCATGATGGATGCAAAACAACATAATGAGCATAGTCAGACTGACTTACCTCCGTTATTGCGTGCTTATCGTCCTCAGCCAGGCCTGTGAGATAAACTATGATCAATGAACAAAAATGGTTTAAACGTCTCTGGATCAAGCTCTGGGCACCGATGGATGTATGGCTTTTTTATGCCATGTTGATTATTTATGTAATGAGTTTATTTTTGCTTTATTCTGCCGATGGTCAGGATTTTGGTCAGCTTGAAAATAAAACCCTGCATACTATTCTAAGTTTTATTTTACTATGGGTTATTGCGCGTACTCCTCCTCAGATATTAAGTAATTTTGCTTTACCTGCATATTGTTTGGGGATTTTGCTATTAATTGGGGTGCATTTTGCCGGAATTACGGTAAATGGTTCAACACGATGGCTGAATATTGGTGTAGCCCGTATTCAGCCTTCAGAAATTATGAAAATTGCTGTACCGATGCTGATTGCGTGGTACTTTCAAAAAAATGAAAGTAATATTCGCTGGTATCATTATATTATTGCTTTCGTACTGATATTCATTCCGGTAGCACTGATTTTAAAACAGCCGGACTTGGGGACCGCTACTCTGATTATGGCTTCAGGTCTGTTCGTGATATTTTTTGCCGGTTTACCGTGGAAAGTCATCATTTCATCAATTATTGGTTTCGTTGCCATGCTGCCATTGATCTGGAATTACGGTATGCATGATTATCAGCGTATGCGCGTATTGACTTTACTCGATCCAACTAAAGACCGGCTGGGTGCCGGGTACCATATTCTTCAATCCATGACAGCAATTGGCTCTGGCGGAATATGGGGCAAAGGATGGTTAGAAGGGTCGCAAACACATTTAGATTATATTCCTGAATCAACTACAGACTTCATTTTTGCGGTGTTTGGAGAAGAGTTTGGCCTGATAGGAAATATTTTACTGGTAACCGTATATACGTTTATTCTCGTGCGCGGCCTTTATATAACCTTTAAAGCGCCAACGTTATATTGCCGAACACTGGCTGGAGCATTAACCATGACCCTTTTTTGCTATGCATTTGTAAATATGGGTATGGTTAGTGGGATTTTACCTGTGGTAGGAGTGCCTTTGCCATTGGTAAGCTATGGTGGTACAGCTACTTTATCGGTAATGGTAATTTTAGCCATGCTGATGGGTATAAGTAATCAGCGTAAACAATAATATTCTATTTATTTGTTTAAGATAAAAAATATTGTTAGCTTACATGTCATAAGTACAATAATGAAAAACGAAACCTTGTTTGAAGGTTTCGTTTTCTAATGTATTAGATATACTATCTAATTGTTTGCTTCTTAAAATTTTATTTAGGTCTGTGAACTAGTACTTCATCTATCAAACCATATTTTTTAGCCTCTTCAGCTGACATGAAATTATCACGATCGGTATCTTTTTCAATCTGTTCAAGTTTTTGTCCGGTATGACGGGCAAGGTGCTCGTTTAACTGTTTTTTCAGTTTGAGTAACTCACGTGCGTGGATTTCGATGTCTGAAGCCTGACCACCTAATCCGCCACTGATAAGCGGCTGGTGAATCATGACGCGACTATTAGGCAGGGCAAAGCGTTTACCTTTAGCCCCCGCAGAAAGTAAAAAGGCACCCATACTGGCTGCCTGTCCCAGGCACAAAGTTGCTACATCGGGCTTAATAAAATTCATCGTATCAAAAATTGACATGCCTGCTGTAACTGAGCCACCCGGAGAATTAATGTAAAGAGAAATATCCTTGTCAGGATTCTCGCTTTCCAAAAATAATAACTGGGCAACCACCAGATTGGCAGTTTCATCAGTCACCGGTCCTACCATAAAAATAATGCGCTCTTTAAGCAGGCGTGAATAAATGTCGTATGCACGTTCTCCGCGACCGCTCTGCTCTACTACCATAGGTACCAGACCCAGATTTTCAATATGTGACATATTTTTCCTCAGTTGAAATAAAAGCACCTAAGCAGCTTTACTACTACTTCGGTGCTTGGTCATATCAGATTATGTATTTTACATTCAGGCTTGGGCCTGCTGACCCATCACTTCATCAAAAGTCAGTACTTTATCAGTCACTTTTGCTTTGCCTAATACATAATCAACTACATTCTGCTCAATGGCTAATGAAGTAGGTGCCTGAAGATTTTTTCTGTCGCTGTAGTACCAGTCGATAACTTCCTGCGGATCTTCATAGCTATCAGCAAATTCGTTAATAACGTTACGCACCTGCTCTTCTGTCGGTTCAAGCTTTTCTTCACGAACTAACTCACCCATAATCAGGCTGATGGCAACACGACGGCTGGCCTGTTCGTTAAACATATCCAGTGGTAATTCCAGATCTTTCTGATCCATACCTTGAGCAGCAAAATTTTCTTTCATTCTTGCTGCCATGCTTTTAGCTTCTTCTGTAATCAGTGAGGAAGGTACTTCGATCGGTGTTGCAGCCAGTAATGCATTAATTGCACTGTCTTTAGTCATTTCGCTAACGCGACGGTTTACTTCACGGCTGACATTTTTTTTGATTTCAGCACGCATTTTTTCGACATCACCGTCTTCAATACCAAGTGACTTGGCAAATTCTTCATTTACTTCCGGTAGAACTGCTTCAGAAACGTTTTTCAGAGTAATAGTGAAATTTGCGGTTTTTCCTGCCAGCTCTTTGCTTTGGTAATCTTCCGGAAAAGTAACGGCAACTTCTTTTACGTCATCTTCTTTCATGCCAGCAATACCTGCTTCAAAATCCGGTAGCATCTGGCCTTTGCCCAGCATAAACGGATAATTTTCAGCAGTACCGCCAGCAAAGGCTTCACCGTCAATTTTGCCGGCAAAATCAATAATAACCCGATCGCCTTCACGTGCCTCTCGTTCAACATGATTAAAACGGGTACGCTGCTGGCGCAGAATATCAACAGTTTTATCTATTTCTGCATCACCGATTTCAGTGCTGAACTTCGTTACTTCCTGATTACTTAAATCACCGACTTTGATTTCTGGAAATTCTTCAAATACTACGGCAATTTTATAAACTTTTTCATCATCCTGATCGGCATCTTCCAAAGCAGTCAGGCTTTTCAGACCAGCAACTTTTAGTTTTTCAGCTACAATGGTATCTTCAAATGCTTTATGGGTCATTTCGTTCAGTACTTCGTCACGAATACCATAGCCGTACATAGAGTCGATTATTCTCAGCGGTGCTTTACCGGGACGAAAGCCATCAACACGGGCACGTTTCTGTGCTACTTTCATGCGTGCGTTGACTTTTGCTCTGATGTCTTCCCAGTTCAGAGCCAAAATGATTTTACGCTCTAAATTATCTAATTTTTCTACTGTTACGCTCATCGTAAACCCTTAGATGTCAGTTGATCTGATTTTGGTTTCATTTGTCTTAAGCTACTGCTTTTGGGCTGTACGCACACGGGCATTTACTCATGCAGACAAAAATTAAATGGCAAGTGTACCATAAGCCCTTATAAAAACCTATGTAGTGATAAAAACACTTACTGCTGTTCATGTTTAGTTGTTTTTACAATTTGTTTTCATTATACGCTGCACTTCATGCCAGCAGCCGTCTGCACGCTCTTCAACCACTGCAACCATACCCTGGCGGATTTGCTTAATCTGATTGAAGGTAACTATAGCATTACTACTGATGCGTGCAGGAGACAGAAAAGATAAATGGTCAAGTACGTAAAAACGACTATTTTCTGAGCATTTAAATTCATCCCAGTTTTCTACATAATACCCTTGCCAGCTCAAAGAATTTAATGGTGCTGGCAATTGTTGCTGTGGTTCAGGCATAAACAGCATACCGCGAATAATGCTGGCATGTTGCAATTGCTCATGCTCCAAAGATAGATCTTTCAGGATATTTTCAGCAGTAGGCTCCGTGCTTAACCTGAGCTGCTGCTGGATTTTATGCATTTTATTAATAAGCTGGTCAGTCGGATTCAGACCGGTAAAGTTTTCAAGTTGATTTGACCGGCTGCCATAATATTTAGTTGCTAACTCCAGATGGTAAATACTTTCGTTTAACTGTACGATAAAATCGAAAGCCCCCAATGTTTGCTGATTATGCTGAATCTGCACATTATGTGCAATCAGTCTGCTGTGCGGAGCATGTAAAAACCAATACCTGAGTAAACGTTCTGCATAAATGCCCAGGCGGCTCTGATATCCGCCATGTTTTTTCAGAAATAAATACAGGCTTTCAGGCTGCTCATCCAGATAAAGTAAAAATCGGAATCCTTCATCTCCCAATAGTACTGAAATTGGTATCTCGGCAGATGATATCCATGGAGGTGGTGCCGTTAACAGACTGGCCAGATCGCGTACGATCGTTTTTTTTAAACGCCACCAAATCGGATCTGAAGAATAATTCATACTGGCACCCTTTTCTTTTGCAGACAAATATTTACAATATAATACTAATTTTGATTTTTTTGTAATTGCTGACTAACAGTATTGTAGAATCCGCGCAAGACATCGATATCTTCTGTGCTTAATTGTGCACGGTCAAACATTGCAGCCATGCGTCGCATCAGCCTTTTTTCATTGCGCCGGTTAAAGAAGCCGGCCAAATTCATTACCTGTTGTAAATGTTCTACCATACCGCTTGTTTGCTGATGAGTAGCCAGATTCTGTTCTTGTTTTAGATGTGTCATGCTGATATCAACATGGCTGAACAATTCATAACATATAATTTGCACCGCCTGGGCCAGATTAAGAGAAAAATAATCCGGATTACCATTAATAGTAATCAGACGATTGCAACTTTGAACTTCATCTATACTTAATCCAAAAGTTTCATTTCCAAATACCAGTGCTATTTGCTGACCTGTACTGGCTGCCGAAATTAATGAGGGCATGATTTCCCGCGGGGTATGTAGCGGAGCGGACAACTCACGCCGCCGGCTGGTTAAGGCGCAAGATAAAGTAGTATCTGCAAGAGCATCATCCAGTGTAGCGACAATCCGTGCATTTTCCAGTACATCACGAGCACCTGAGGCCAGGATAAAGCTTTCTTCAGGTAATACAAATGCAGCTGGATTGGCATAATCGAACTTAGCAGGGTCAGATGTCATTGGCGTCTGCATCAAATTCGGTGCAACAAGAGTAAGTCTGGTTAAACCCATTGTTTTCATGGCTCTTGCTGCAGATCCGATATTGGCAGGATGACTGGTTCGGCTAAGTACAATAGTAATGTTGTTGAGAAAATCCGGTAGAACAGGTTTATTCATATCAGTGATTAATACAGACATCTGCTGAATGCAGAAATTCTGCGTATTATAGCAAAATCAGGCCTCTCAATCTGCTACGAGAGCATAATTTTGGCAAAAACACTTTTTGTCGTATAATTGGCAATATTCTGTTTATATTGCCGCAGTGTTTCTATGCGGCATTTGTTCTTTAAAATACCCATTGTATATCTGTTTTAGCTTTTAAGCCCTATCTCGAGAATTAGCATGAATCCTATATTAACTACTGCGTGGAAAGCAGCACGCAAAGCCGGCCAAATGATGCATCGTGCCAGCAGCAATTTAAACAACATTAAAATTGATAATAAAGCTGCTAATGATTTTGTTTCAGATGTAGACCGCGAGGCTGAGCATATTATTGTTAACACTATTCAGGAAGTCTACCCTCATCATGCTGTTTTGAGTGAAGAGGCTGGTCATTTAGGTAATACTAATGCGGAATATCAATGGATTATTGATCCGCTGGACGGTACAACCAATTATTTACACGGACATAAACAGTACGCTATTTCTATGGCTTTGCTGCATAAAGGTACTTTAGCCGAAGCACTGGTTTATGCACCGGAACAGAATGATTTATATATTGCCAGCCGAGGTCAAGGCGCTTTGCTTAATGATAAGCGTATTCGGGTTAGCAATCGAAGTGATTTATTGCGCAGCCTGATAGCTACAGGTTTTCCAGTTGTTGACCAAAGCATGATGGATACCTATCTAGCAATTTTAAAAGACGTACTGGCTAAAACAGCCGGTGGTCGCAGAGAAGGTTCTGCTGCTCTAGATTTATGTAATGTTGCCTGTGGCCGAGTTGACGGATATTTTGAGTTTAACCTGAAACCCTGGGATATTGCTGGTGGTGCTCTGATTGTGCAGGAGGCTGGTGGTATTGTTACTGATATGCATGGTGAACAAACTTGGTTGGATAGTGGGGATATTGTTGCTGCAAATCCCAAAATTCTTGCCCAGCTTTTACAAATTATTGCTCCGCATTTAGCTGTATAATGTTTTTATGGCAACTTGCTCCGGTTAAGGTCATACGGGTACAACAAATTTTATATCTGCTTTTATAAAGATGATAATTATGAAAAAAATTTTGTTTTCGACTTTATTGGCTTCATATGCAGGTTTGGTATTGGCACAAGGTATTGCTGCTAATCATGCATGGGCACGGTTCAGTGTGCCGGGAATGTCTTCCAGTGGTGTATTTATGGATTTGGATAATCATTCAGATAAAGATGATGTTTTACTGAGTGTATCCAGCCCGGTGGCAATGTCTAGTGAAGTGCATGAAACAACCGAAGTAGATGGCGTTATGAAAATGCGCCCTTTACCGCAAGGTCTGCCCTTACCTGCCGGTAAGGTGACCCAGCTTCAACCGGGAAAAATGCATATTATGTTAATGGGCTTAAAAAAGCCCTTAGTAAAAGGGACAACAATTCCGGTGCGTTTAACTTTTCGTTATGCCAAACCGTTAATACTTAATGTTCCTGTCAGTGTCGGTTCTTCTGGTTCAGATAATCATCATATGCATCATTAGATTTGCAGCCAGTCTGTTAAACAGGCTGGCATTTATCTTTATCTTACAATCTCTGGTCTTTCAATAGATTCGTCTACTTAATTGACTAAGCTGATTGTTGGCTTCTAATTTAATCAATAGGATATTTTTATTTTATTGATTGAATTTGTTTTATATAAAAATATATTTTGTTTCTTTGTTCTGATGATAAATCAGAACAAAGTTTTTAAGAATAATCCAATTTTAATTCAATATGATTTCCTTATTGCATTCAGGCAAATTCTGGTTGAAGCTGATCGTATTCAGCTGCCTGAGCATTATCCTTTTACTAACCATTGATATAGCCGTTTTGCATTATTTATTTAATGCAGAAGAAATTAATAAACGGGCAAATGCCATGATGGCAAATAGTGGCCATCAGGTTATTTTTGACCAGGATATAAACCGTGCTATGTTTCCACGCCCGACAGTTACTTTGCACAATGTACGTATTAAAAATAAATTCAGCAAAGCCGACGATATTCATATTGATGATATGAAAATTGGTTTAGGGTGGCAAAGTTTGTTTGGTCGCATGACAATTGAAAAATTACAGCTTACAAATGCACACGTTAATCTTGTTAGAGATAGTCAGGGGCAATGGAATTTGAGCGATTTATGGGAACAACAACAAAAAAATAATCAATTGAAAATTAATCGCTTTATTTTGGAAAATGCCAGCTTCCGTATCAATGACAGACAAAATATTCAGAAAATTAATCAGCTAAATTTACAATGGCATAATCTTGGTAATAACAGTTTGCTTAAACTGGATGGGACGCTCAACGGCCAATACATGCAGACTATGCAATGTCAGCTAAGTGCTGTTTACCGTCCTGATGCGGTTATGCAGTGGCAGGATGTCAATCTGGAAGTAAAAACTAAGCTACCTTCTTTGGGCGATAGTAATGGCCAATGGCATTTTGATGCGCGCTGGCTGCCTCAGCAGCAGCTTTTTCAGACAACTGCTGTCCAATGGCAATGGCACAGTCAGCATAATCAGTTGCATATATCAGGTAATGGTCAGAACTGGCAACTTGGTTGGGCTAAACTATTATTACCACAATTGAACGGTGTGGCTACCGCACAAATTGGTGATAATGAGATTAATGCAACTTTATCTGCCAGTAATACCAGCTGGATACAGAATCAATGGTCTTTATCACAGTTTCAGATTGATAGTGGCTGGCAAAGTCATTTATATCAAACTGCTTTAACCGTGAGCGGTCAGTTAAACTGGCTGGATATGCGGCATTGGAAAATTAGTAATTTATCGGTTAACAGCCATCAGGATGCTGTTAATGCTCTGCCTTATTCGCGGTTTATCAGTGATCTGACTGGCAGTCTTCATGGAGATGACAACGGAAATGCACAGTTAGTATTACAAGGTCAGTTCGATAATCAGCCTGTAGATATTAACTTAAATTACCAAAGTGATAAAAATTCAGGAAAAGTGAATGGAAATATTCATCTTGTTCAGCTAAATCTACGCCCGTATACAGATAATACTACCGGTATACTTCCGTCTGACTGGCAAAAGTTGTGGCAAAACTGGTTTAAAAACCGTTCTGTTAATACCCTACTTAATATCGATTCTTTGCAGACGCATAAAGTGCAACTGAATCAGCTGAAAACCAATCTTTCAATTGATGCGCATAATTTTACACTGCAACCATTCAGTATTCAGATGTATGGCGGAAACAGTCAGGGAATGTTACAGATTAGTAATGCCAATCCTTT
The DNA here is from genome assembly GCF_013346865.1 of Snodgrassella sp. ESL0323. NCBI lineage: Bacteria > Pseudomonadati > Pseudomonadota > Betaproteobacteria > Neisseriales > Neisseriaceae > Snodgrassella > Snodgrassella sp. ESL0323. Next base: position 47,532 of record NZ_JAAEDT010000015.1, read on the forward strand.
GAGCTGGAAAATTCAGCAACATGTAAATAATGTGCAGATAAAATCTTTTCTTCAGGATACATTTGGCTGGCAAAACCTTGATGGAACTGCAGATGCCGATTTTGAGTTACATGGTAATGGTATTAATCGTCAGCAATGGCTGTCGAGTCTGACTGGTAATGCTAAATTACAAATTCATCAGGGTTTCTGGAACGGGATTGATGTCAATAATATTCTGCAAAACAGCGAGAATCAGACTACCGTTGCTTATAATGAAACCAGCCAAACGCCATTCCGTAATATTAAGCTGTTTATTCCGGTAGAGAACGGTAAGAGTAAAAACGGACGAATAGAATTGCATGCTGATAACTTTGATATTAAAGGAACGGGTAGTGTTAAATGGCTACAGCAGCAAATGGATTATAATGTGCTGATTGCTACTCGGCGTGCTCAGCAGCAAAATTTACTGCCATTACGCATTAATGGCACTTTTAGCCGCCCTTCCTTTACAATTGATTATCAGAAACTGACTGCCGGTTTACACACTTCACAACAAAAACAGGACAGTTTGCGGCAAACATTACAGCAGCAATGGTTATGGCTGAATCAGGGAGCCAGTTCTTCTTCCGAAACTCATACCTCTGCTCGTCAGCCATGAGCGTTTATACTTTCCACGGGTGGCCGAAGCCAGATGAACTGGCTGAGAAGATAGGCAGTGATGAGCAGGCAGAAATCATAATAATTGCACAAGACTGGCCTGAGTCTTTAACTGCACAATCACCTGCTGGCCAGATTATTGTACAGCTCTGGCTTGAAGCCAAAATATTCTGGCAGCACCAACCGGTATTTAGTTATCCATTTCGTCATGCAGGAAAATTTATTCTTATTCAGCCGCATGTATATGAACAATGGGTTCAGTTTAATCCCGGTATAGTCTGTACAAGTATGACGCCCGTTTATTCTGAATTCAGATATAAACCTTGGCTTACCTTGCCGGATTTATTACCGATTAAATCCGTTGTGGTGATTGGCACAGGTATTGCCGGCGCTGCCACTGCCTTTGCTCTGGCAAAGCGTGGTATAGCAGTAACAGTCATAGAACAGCATACAATTGCCAGCGCAGCCTCAGGCAATCATCTTGGTCTGTTATACGCAAAAATTTCTGCCCATGCTACGGTTCAGACTGAGCTACTACTAGCTGGCTATGGCTACAGCCGGGCACTGCTCAGCAACTGTTTGCCTGCCGGTCAGGGTTGGCTGGATTGTGGTGTTATCCATCTGAATTACAATTCAAAAGAACAGCAACGTAATATGCTGTTGGCTAATCAAAATCCGCAAAGTAAATTATTTCATTCTGTTACACAGGAAGAAGCCAGTCAGATCGCTGGTATAGATTTGCCGCATAGTGGTTTATGGTGGCCTTATGGCGCAGCAATTAATCCTCTCAGCTGGATTCAGAATATGCTCAGGCACCCGCTGATTCAGGTATTAACAACAACGAAAGTAAATGCAATTTGCCGGCAAAAGGATTTATGGCAGATAGATTGTCAGAATCAGCTTGAGGCATTTTCACTTAATGCATCACATATTGTCATTTGTGCCGGAGCTGAAAGTAATTTTTTGTATCCGGTAGCCGGATGGCCACTTCATAAAATACGCGGTCAGACAACTACTGCCTGTATAAAACAGGAGGCTGTGCAGCCGCACTGCGCATTGAGTGCAAATAGTTATATTACCCCGCAATGGCGTGATAAATTGTGTTTTGGCGCTACCTTTCATCCCAATCAAACCAATGATGATTTAACCAGTGAAGACGAAAAAGAAAACTGGCAGCAATTACGCCAATGGATGCCCCATCTTGCAGCTAACTTAGATTCTGATAACCCTTTGCAGGGACATGCAGCCATACGTTGTGATGCTTATGATCATTTACCGGTTGTCGGACCAATCGGCGATACATCTGCTATGTTCAAGTATTATGCGCAGTTACGTATGGATAAAAACTACCCGCTTACTCAGCCCTGTCCATGGCTGCCGGGAGTATTTATCAATACCGCTCATGGCAGCCGTGGATTGATTACTGCTCCGCTATGCGCTGAAGCTATAGCTGCATCTATTCTTGGTTTGCCCTCTCCTTTATCGGTACGCTTACAGCAGGCTTTACATCCGAATCGTTTACCCATCAGGATGCTCACTCATCACCAATCATTCACATTTACTGAATAGACTAAGTAACATTTTGCATATTTATAATGTTATAGGGTATCATTTATGTAATGTTATATAGTAACATTCTTGATTAGGATTGGTTATTAAAGGCTCAGTATGTTTTCACTCTTGCTTTGCGGAGCAATAAAACGTCTGTCATGGGTAAGCCTGATTCTGGTTTTACTCTGGTTAATGTATACATGGGCGGTGTGCGGATCATGAGTATTCAGCTTGAAAATGTTACTGTGAGCTACAGACATCGACCGGCTATTCATCATATCAATATTGATTTTAATATGAATGAGATGTGGGCTATATTTGGTCCAAACGGAGCGGGTAAATCAACTTTGCTTAAAGCCATCATGCATCTTGTTCGCCCTGATAGCGGCCAAATTAGCTGGGGAAAATTGCAGCGCTCCGATATTGCCTATCTGCCTCAGCAGTCGGATATTGATCGTAGCCAGCCGATGAGTGTATTTGAACTGGTAGCAATGGGTTTATGGTATGAAACCGGTTTTTTTGCCAGTATATCTAAAACCATGTATCAGCGAATTTTTAATGTACTTAATCAGGTAGGGATGTTGCAATATAAAGACCGCAGTATTGCTCAGCTTTCCAACGGCCAATTTCAACGTGTATTGCTGGCGCGTATGCTGATTCAGAATGCAAGTGTATTATTACTGGATGAACCATTTAATGCTGTCGATGCGTCAACCACATTTGCTTTACTGGATATACTCAAGACATATCAGCAGCAACAAAAATGTACTGTTATTACCGTTTTGCACGATTATGAACAAGTACAAGCCTATTTTCCCAATACCCTATTAATTGCCCGTGAAAAAATTGCAGCAGGTAAAACAGATAAAGTAATAACAGAAAATAATCTGCAAAAGGCAGCAGTAGCTATGCAGCAATATGAACAAAACCAGTGGTGTGATAGGTAAAACTGATGAATATTGTCCATTTACTTACAGAACCTTTTGCTGATTACGATTTTATGCGTTATGCACTCTGCTCTATTGTATTTCTTGCTTTGGGGACGGCACCGGTAGGGGTTTTTCTGATGATGCGCCGCATGAGTCTGGTTGGTGATGCTTTAGGTCATGCAATTTTACCGGGTGCTGCCGCTGGTTATATGATTGCCGGTCTCAGTCTGCCCGCAATGAGTTTAGGCGGCTTTATTGCCGGTTTACTGATGGCTTTACTGGCCGGTCTGGCCAGTCGCTTTGCCGATGTACGTGAAGATGCCAGCTTTGCAGCTTTTTTTCTTACCTGTCTGGCTTTAGGCGTGGTATTGGTCAGTCGTGGTGGTAATAGCGTCGATTTACTGAATTTATTATTCGGCTCAATTTTATCGGTTGATCGCGCAGCCTTAACTTTGGTTGCGGTAGTCAGCAGTATAACCATGCTGATACTGGCTGTTATTTACCGGCCGCTGATGCTGGAAAGTATCGATCCGCTGTTTCTGCGTGCCGTAAACGGAAAAGGTACACTCTGGCATATTATCTTTTTAATACTTGTCGTTTTGAATCTGGTAGCTGGTTTTCAAGCCTTAGGTACTTTGATGTCTGTAGGCTTGATGATGTTACCGGCTATCAGCGCAAGGTTATGGCATAAAACAATGGGCGGTATGATGACGATTGCTGCCGGTATTGCCATAGTTTGCGGATTTATCGGATTACTGCTTTCTTACTATATAGATCTGCCTTCAGGTCCGGCAATTATTTTGTGTTGTGGTTTTGTTTATATTCTGTCTTTATTTATTGGTTGTGAAAATGGTATTTTATGGCGGTTATATAAACGTCACCGTCATCATATTGCCTGAAAAATTTTCAGTAAACTCATTTTAGGATATTAGTTGATGAAACGTGGTCTGTTTATCTGTCTGTTAACTTTAATTCTGACTGGTTTTGCCAGCATAATTCATGCTGCACCATTACCGGTAATCACAAGCTTTAGTATTCTGGGAGATGTTACACGGCAAATCGGCGGTGAACGAGTACAAGTACGAAGCCTGATTGGTACTGATCAGGATGCGCATATGTATCAGTTAGTAAGTAAAGATTTACGTGACATGCGTACTGCTAAACTGATTTTGCTTAATGGACTTGGGCTTGAACCTCTTGCTTTGCAACGTGCCGCTCAGCAAAGCCGAGTACCGTTGTTTACTGTTACTCAGAACATTAAACCGTTAATGCTGGCTGATGATGGTCACGGACATTATCAGCATACCGATCCGCATGTCTGGAATGACCCTGTTCTCATGCAAATATATGCACGCAACATTGCTAATGCTTTGATTAGTGTGGATCCGCAAGGTAAAGCCTATTATCAGCAGCGTCTGACTGCTTATCAGCAACAACTTGCCGGATTGAATAACTGGGCAAGCAAAATGTTTAATGCAGTGCCTGCAGAAAAACGAAAAGTGTTAACCGGACATGATGCTTTCGGTTATATGGCAAAACGTTACAGGATTGAATTTATTGCCCCACAAGGTATGAGCACCGAAGCAGAGCCTTCTGCCCGTCAAGTTGCTGCTATTATCAGCCAGATCCGGCGCGATCATATTAAAGCTATATTTATGGAAAACATAAAAAATCCGAAGATGGTTCAGCGTATTGCCAGCGAGACTCAAACCAAAATATCCGGTCGTCTCTATTCTGACGCACTGAGTAAAGGTGCTCCGGCAGCTACATACATTGATATGTTCCGTTATAATGTAAATGCTTTATGCAGTGCGATGAAATAAATTTACAGATAAGCATATAGTCAGTGCTGGCTATATGCTGTTTTTAATTTTGTAAAGCCTGCCGCCAATTGTGTATATCTGTCTGACGGTTTTGCTCAAAATTTTCCAGCATTTCCAGTTCAAAACTGGAAAAACCGGCTTGTTCCCGTGCTTCCAGATTAACATAGCCGCGAAAAATAAATAAATCATAACGACTGAGTAAGCGACGAAATAATGTCAGTGGCTCAAGTCCGCGCTGTTTACATAAATACTGATACCAGTAATTTCCAACACGTACATGCCCTACTTCTTCACGATAGATAATATCCAGTACAGCACAAGTTTCATTATCCCCTTTTTGAGCAATTTTCTTACGCATTCCCGGTGTTACATCCAGCCCCCGTGCTTCCAGTACTCTGGGTACTAAAGCCATGCGCAGTAATGGATCAAATGCAGTTTTATAAGCCATATCCCATAAATGATTATGAGCAGAAAAATCTCCATAATCATATCCGATTGCTTGCAAACGCTGACGCATAAGCTGAAAGTGTTTTGCTTCTTCAGCAGCAATCCGTACCCAGTCACGAGTGAACTCTTCCGGTAACAATCTGAATCGGTAGGCTGCGTCTAAAGCCAGATTGATTGCATTAAATTCAATATGACAAACGGCATGCAACAAAGCTGCATAACCTTCTATAGTAGTTAATTTTCTGTTTGTAACTCTGGACGGAGGCACTAACTCAGGTCTCGGCGGATGTCCGGCCAGACGAAAATCTTTTATTTCATCTGTCTCACCCCTTCTCAGACTATTCGCAGGTGTATCTAAGCACAGTTGTTGTGCAGTTAAACTTAGCGTACATTTTTCCTCAGGCTGGCAACTCAATAAAGCAGATTCGAGTAATAAGACAATAGACATATATAGAAGTTACGTTATGGAAAAATTATGATTGAGTATACATGCTCGGCCGCTGCTAAATAAACCGCAATTTAATATGATTTAACATTTTAATGGTTTTAATCAGCTATTATGAATTACAATATCAATTTATTAATATATAAAAGGATTAAAAATGTATTATTCACGCACAACAAAAGCTGTTCTTTTAACTTTGACTTTAGCAGTTTCAATTCCTGCGCTAGCTGATCATAATTGGCAAACCTGTAAAGAAAAACAGCAACAGATTGAAAAACAATTGCAATATGCACAGGCTAACCATAATCAAAAGCAAATTAACCGGCTGAATGCACAAAAAGCAGACATCATTCAAAATTGCTCAAATGATGATTTACGACAAAAATACACTCAGAAAATTAATAAATTAAACAACAAAATCAGTGAAACACAGCGTAAACTGGCCAAGGCTCAGGCTAATGGAGATACAGAAAAAATTGCTGAATTACAAAATAAATTAAACGAAAATACTTCAAAGCTTCAACAGGCTAAACAGAATTTAGCCCGTTTTGAGCAGGCAGCTAAATATTAAATCCACCAATATTGCTAATGAAAGAGCTTTTCACTTAAGTCTTTTTCATCAGCACATTTATTTCCAGAAATTTCTTGGAAATTTTATTTAAACTTGAAAAAATCTATATATTATTATTGATAGTACTTTGATCAGATATTTTTAAACTCCTTGTTGTTAAAGATTATTGTTAGCTATTTATCATGACACAATAATTCGGTGATTATTCAAACAGAGATTAATAGCTTAATTTAGTTTCATCTTTGTTCAGGAAGAGCTAAAATATTAGTCAGTAGTTCATCAAAGGAGTAATTAATGCGAATTTTGAGTAAAGCAATACTAACCGGCTTTATGACTGTTAATTTAACTCTGGCCTATGCCGGAGGTCTTGATACTCTGCAAAAATTTAATTCCGATACAGATGGTATTTCCGGTCAGTTTAGTCAGACTGTTCACAGTAAAAAGCGTACTCAAACTACTTCAGGAACATTTTCCATTCAGCGCCCGGGACTTTTCCGCTGGGAATATACACAGCCATATAAGCAAACTATTGTTGGTGATGGTAAAACTGTCTGGTTATATGATCAGGACCTGGCTCAGGTAACCAAACGCTCTCAAAATCAGACCATTGGCGACTCTCCGGCAGCTATTCTTTCGAATAAATCAGCTTTAAATGCCAATTATACCTTATCAGATGATGGCAACAGTAATGGCATTGATTATGTTCGGGCCATTCCCAAACGAAACGATACCGGCTATCAGAATATTCGTATTGGCTTTCGTGGTGACAATCTGGCCAATATGCAGCTGAAAGACAGTTTTGGTAATCAGACTACGATTACTTTCAGTCAACTTAATACTCATCCGCAGTTTAATCGCAATCAGTTCAAATTTACACCGCCTAAAGGTGTAGATGTATTAAGCCAGTAAAATAGATTAATAGCACAACAGGCAGCTTATACCTGCCTGTTTTATATTGCTTATTAACTTGATGTCAGCAACGATATACGTATGAGCGTCCGTTATGAACACCCCGGCACCAGCGCGGACGGAACATCATCCAGTCCATATCATCATCCCATCTGCGCTGCATTGCCCAGTTCTGCGCCTGCTGCAATTTAATTTTGTTAATATAATTATTCCATGCCAGCTTGTAACAACTCTGAAAAATAGGCAAATTAACTCTTTGCCGGTATTCTTCTGCTAATTTGGCATTGGCAGGATCAGATAAAAATGTCGGGTTTTGCATTTGTTGCTGCATTAATTCAGCAGTCCGGGTATCACACTGTGCAGCCAGATCCAGTTGCAGTTTTTGCTGTGCAGCCTTTTCTGCCGCTGCACGCTCGGCCTGACGGGCAGCTTTTTGCTCAGGTGTAGCACAAGCAGCCAATGCTAAAACGACTATGCTTAAATAGCAAATTTTCCGCCAATACATACAGATTCCTTTTATCCGATTACTTTCAGAGTTTTATAATTATACACCAGGACATTATGGCATTTAATTGTTATAGCCGTGATGTTTGGTTTATCGGTTTTCGTTGCCAGTATGGTTTATAAGCCTGTAATGGCTGCCAGCTCAAATTTCGTTCTGATAACGTTGACTGTATTCCTCCCATCCGGTCTGTTCGTAAAAGATTAATATTTTCTTGTGCCAGCAACGCTTGCACCTGAATATGCGGATGACCGTAAGGATTTGCAAAGCCTGCACTGGCCACGGCAAATTGAGGGGCAACTGTCCGGATAAAAGCTGCATCACTTGAATAACGGCTGCCATGATGACCTAAAACTAAAATCTGGCTAAACAATTTATCCCCGTAAGCTTTTAGCAAGGCCTGCTCGCCTTTTTTTCCTAAATCGCCGGTTATCAACACGGCTTTATCAGCACTGACTACTCTTAAAACACAGCTATAATCATTTTTTCCTTTTTTATTAGTTGCTACTGGCTGATTAAGAAATTCAAACCAGACATTGTCCCACTGCCAGTTAGCTCCAGCTGTACAAGGATGGACAGGAAACTGATATGCGTTGATTTGTCCGGTGATGATTTTTTTAGGTTGCAGCTGCTTTTTAATCAGTACAGCACCGCCATCATGATCAGCATCATTATGTGAGAGTACTAGCGTATCAAGTTGCCTGATACCGGCTGCGCGTAAATTAGGTAATAACACCGATTGCGCAGCGTATGCTGTACCCGTATCAAATAATAATTCATGCCCAGCCGTACTAATACTTACAGCCAGACCTTGCCCGACGTCCCATACTCTAACTAATGCTTCACCCTGAGCAGGACGTGGCGGCCGGTAGCTGAGCATTAACAATAAGATAAGCAGGCATAGCGGACGCAGATACCAGCCTCGAGGCAGTAATAAAATTAAAACAGAAAGCATCGCCAGTAACCACAGAGCTAATGGCGCATGTGCTGGATAATATTCTGGCGCATATTCAGCTATTGTGTTCAGTATCTGCATAGTTTTTTCGGTAAGATATGCAGCAAAAGTACGCAAGAAATCTAACGGAACAATCATTGATAATAATGCTATTGGTACCAGAACCAGTGTGAACCACGGAATAGCCAGAGCATTTACCAATGGCTACATCACAGGTACCGAACCAAAACAGAAAGCTACCAATACAACTGAAGCAAGTCCGGCAGCCCACTGTGCCTGCACTAACTGAAACAATTTAATTGTATGATTTACACCTTCTCCTGCCCACATCAGAACAGCAACTAACAAAAAAGAAAGCCAGAAACCAACACTAAGAACGGCCAGAGGGTCAAACAGCAATACAAGTGCTATCGTCAGCCACCAAATTTGAAATGCTCGCAAATACCCCCGCCGCCACGTCAGCGCCAGAATGATAATCATCAGCATACTTCGCTGGGTCGGCACGGCAAATCCGGCCAGAGCACTGTATACAATCGCAGTAATTACCGCTGCACCGCGTGTCAGTATCCATGGTTGTGAAATCTGAAAAGGGAGATATTGTAAGCATTTGCTGCATAGCCACGCGGCCAGCATGGCTAACATCCCTACATGTAAGCCAGAAATGCTGACCAGATGATTTAAACCCAAAGGACGGAATACCTGCCATGCCTCAGCCGGTAATGCAGACTGTTCGCCAACCGTAAGTGCTTTTATTAATGCTACGCCCTGCGGATATATCTGAGATTGTGCTTCCCATCGGCCACCGCACCAAACTCGCCAGCTTGTGAGCTTTTCCTTCCAGCCGGACACAGCCGGAAGTGCTTTGCGCTGACCTTTTACCACTGTAGCCTGAGCGCTGATATGATTAGACAGTGCCCATGCTTCACGATTGAAACCAACCTTATTAGCTTCACCGATTATGGCACGCACTTTTGCTTTTATTTGCCATCGGCTGCCAGCCGTCCATTGTTGTTTTGAATAATCAGTCAGTAGCCATTGCTGTTGCCGGCCATCAGGTAATTTAACTTGTGCCACAAAACGACTGCGTTGCTGTTCATATTGCGGGATATCGCTTACTGTAAGCGTAATATTTTGCACACTTGCTTTATCAGTAAGTGGCCATTGATTTTGTAATAAATTATCCGTGCGCCATAATGCAAATATTATTCCGGCGCATAAAGCACAACCAAACAAAAAAACCTGCCAGCGCGTAAAAAATGCGAAGACTAACAAAATAAAAAAAGCATATATCCACGGTAAAATCGCTGGTGATGGCAGCAGATAAGAACCGCATACACCCACTACCCACCACGGTAACCATCCACTGACTACGAGAGTTTTTGACATACAAGCTGCTGTTAATTTCAGATAAATATTTATTTGTAATTATCATAACCACATTATACTGAATTAAATTAAAAATGTTATTGTAATTTTTTGGCCGTAAAGCTTTTAATACTAGATTTATAGAAATCTGAGATGATAATAACAGAACAGATAATCATGCATAAAATTAAATCAGGCAGATGAAAAATTTAATACTCAATTAACGGGTTTTATTCAGTCCTATTAAAATTGTTAAATCCGGATAAAATGAAATTCCAATATGTTATTTTGAAAATATACAGTTATTTTGCCGATCTGAATTATCAGTATCTGTACTGTTGAATTAAATTTAATTAATCTCAGTAATGCCGCTGTGAAAACAAACAAATATGGGTATAATATAAAGTTTGATAATTTTAAGCCAGCTTTAATTAAAAGGACTTAATCACACTATGGCAAAACAGCCTGCCGAGGGCGGAAAACTGAAAAAATCATTAAAGAAATACATGCTCACTGGCGTGCTGGTATGGTTACCTATTATTGTAACAATCTGGGTAATCAGTTATATCATTGGCATGGCAGATCAGCTTGTCAATATTCTGCCTGCTCACTGGCAGCCTCAGGCAATATTGGGATTCAAGATTCATGGTTTAGGCTTACTGTTTGCTATTATTGTCGTATTTTTCACTGGTTTACTGGCAGCAAATATGCTCGGACGCAAAATATTCGCTGCCTGGGATGCGTTGTGGGGACGCATTCCTGTCGTAAAAAGTATTTATTCCGGAGTTAAAAAAGTTTCTGAATCTCTATTGTCTGATTCCCGGCAGTCGTTTAAAACCCCCGTACTGGTACCCTTTCCTCAGCCAGATATCTGGACTATCGGATTCGTATCAGGTCACATACCGGATAAACTAGCATCCGCCTTGCCACACCACCCTGAAGAAACTTCGTCAGATAATTATATTTCAGTATATGTGCCCACTACCCCTAATCCGACAGGTGGTTACTATATTATGGTTAACAGTAAAGATGTCCGCGAAATTGATATGAGCGTGGATGATGCACTGAAATATGTTATTTCACTGGGTATGGTGCAGCCGGATGAACCACCGCACAACCAGTCATTACAGGCTATTTTCTCTTTACACAAACCAGCCAAACCGCATTAATGCATGATTGGCCGGAAATGATAATCCTGAATGACACAATTAACCGTAATCATAGTAACAAAGGCATCAAAATGCGAACCAACTATTGTGGCTTAATTAATGAGCAATATCTCGACCAGACTGTTACCGTAAAAGGCTGGGTACATCGCCGCCGCGATCATGGCGGTGTAATATTTATTGACCTGCGCGACCGGGAAGGTATCGTACAGGTAGTGATTGACCCGGATACACCTGAAGCTTTTACTCTGGCTGACTCTGCCCGTAACGAATATGTACTGAGTATTACCGGTCGTGTTCGTGCACGTCCTGAAGGTACCAAAAACGATAAAATGATTTCCGGCGGTATTGAACTATTAGCCAAAGAAATTGACATACTCAATACTGCTGCCACCCCGCCATTTTTAATTGATGACGAAAGCATCAGTGAAAATGTACGTCTGACTAACCGCGTAATCGATTTGCGCCGCCCGGTAATGCAAAATAATCTGCGACTACGCTATCGTGTTGCTATGGCTGTTCGCCGCTATCTGGATAGTCAGGGATTTATAGACATCGAAACACCGATGTTAACCCGCTCTACTCCGGAAGGTGCACGGGACTATCTGGTACCCAGCCGTGTATTTCCAGGTGAATTCTTTGCGTTACCGCAGTCTCCGCAGCTATTCAAACAGCTATTGATGGTGGCAGGATTTGACCGTTATTACCAGATTGTAAAATGTTTCCGTGATGAAGACCTGCGTGCTGATCGTCAGCCAGAATTTACTCAGATAGATCTTGAAACTTCGTTTTTAAGTGAAAACGAAATCATGGATATCACTGAAAACATGGTTAAGCTAGTTTTTCAGGAAGCTCTGGCTGTAGACCTACCTGTTTTCCCGCGCATGAGCTGGCATGAGGCTATGTTCTTGTATGGTTCGGATAAACCGGATTTGCGTGTAAATCTGCAATTTACCGAATTAACCGATTTGATGAAAACGGAAGAGTTTAAAGTATTTCGTGCGGCCGCTGATATGAAAAACGGCCGTGTTGTTGCCTTACGTGTCCCTAATGGCGCTAACTTAAGCCGCAAAGAAATAGATACCTATACAGAATTTGTTGGTATCTATGGTGCAAAAGGTCTGGCGTATATCAAAGTAAATGACGTTAGCAAAGTAAACAATACAGAAGATAGCGGTTTGCAATCTCCGATTGTGAAATTCCTTTCTGATCGTGCTTTGAAGACTATTATTGAGAAAACTGGCGCACAAAATGGCGATATCATTTTCTTCGGTGCTGATAAAGCCAAAGTGGTTAACGAAGCTATTGGCGCGCTGCGCGTTAAAATTGGTCACGAGCATGGTGCTGCTAACGGCTATTTTGCTGACGAATGGCGTCCATTATGGGTAGTTGATTTCCCGATGTTCGAATATGATGAAGAAGAACATCGCTGGTCTGCTATGCATCATCCTTTTACTGCACCTAAGGCCGGTCATGAGGATTTACTGGTATCTGCACCGGATCAGTGTATTGCCCGTGCTTATGATATGGTGCTAAATGGCTGGGAAATCGGTGGTGGCTCTATTCGTATTCATCGTGCAGATATTCAAGAGAAAGTATTTGCTGCGCTGAAAATCACTCCGGAAGAGCAACAGAATAAATTCGGTTTTCTGCTGAACAACCTGAAATTCGGTGCTCCTCCGCATGGAGGTCTGGCGTTTGGTCTGGACCGACTGGTAACCCTGATGGCTGGTGCTGACTCAATTCGTGATGTTATCGCATTCCCGAAAACTCAGCGTTCGCAGGATTTACTGGTAGATGCACCAAATCATGTCGACGAAAAACAATTGCGTGAGCTTGGACTGCGTTTACGTCAAAAAGTTCAGAATGAAGAGAAAAATTAATTTGTTCTTTTGATAAAAAAACTGCCTGATAAATTTTATCAGGCAGTTTTTTATCCTTTAGGCAAAGTGCTATTTATAAATTAAATTTAATCAGCGTCTCTTTAGCCAGACACCAGATTCAATATGTGGTGTGAAAGGAAACTGATCAAACATAGCGGCCTGTTTAACGCTATGAGTAGCTAATAATGTTTGCAGATTTTCGTGCAAAGTGACCGGATTACAGGATACATAAATAATGTTATCAAATTTCTGTAACAACCTAAGAGTGTCATAATCAATACCGGCTCTCGGAGGGTCTACAAAAACCGTACTGAACTGATAATCAGCCAGATTAATCTGCTCGCTTGTTAATCGCCGGAAAGTTCGGATGCCTGTAAATGCTTCTGTAAATTCTTCTGCCGAAAGTCGGGCTAATGCAATATTATTGATATGATTATTATCAATATTCCAATGCGCTGCCTGTACAGAAGTTTTTGATACTTCTGTAGCCAGAACTTTGTGAAATTGGCGGGACAGCGGCAAAGTAAAATTACCATTGCCACAATAAAGCTCCAGTAGATCTCCGCCATTGATCAATTGAGCAACATCAACAGCCCAACCCAGCATCGACTGACAAACTTCTGCATTCGGCTGAGTAAAACCACCTTCAAACTGTTTATACTCAAAGATTTCATTATGAACTTTTAAGCGTTCAATAACATAATCGCGTTCCAGAACTACCTTTTGCCCACGGCTGCGTCCCAAGATCTGAATGTTCAGTTCGGTGGCCAGCGATTTAGCCAACTGAGCCCAGACATCATCCAGTTTTTTATGATAAATCAGAGTAATCAGCGTATCGCCAGCCAGTGTTGTTAAAAATTCAACTTGAAATAAGCGTGTTTTTAACTCTTCTCTGGCCTGTATTTTGCTCAGTAAAACAGGCATCAATGAGTTAATATTTTCATGAGCTATGGCAAAATCACGTATTTTACATACATTACTGGAACTGGCTTTTTCTCCCGGGGTAAACATAGCATAACTACAGCTATTTCCTTCATGCCAGATACGAAATTCCGCACGCATCCGGTAATGAGAAGGCGGAGAAGTGAAAATCTGTATTGGCGGAAAAGCACAGTCTGCAAATAGTTGCTCCAGATAGTGCTGTTTATCAGATAATTGTTGCTGGTAAGTAATGCCGGTCATATAGTTATCAGCCAAAGCAAAAAGGGTTTATTATATCAAACCCCGTTCTGTTCCCGTACATCGCGCAGAATTTGCCGGCCATAATCATCTGCAGCAATCATATCCGCAATTCTTTTTGCAGTATCTTCAGCACTTTGCAACTGATTTTTATCCTTTAAGCCAATAAAATTTTGTACCAGGGGAAATTTATCAGCATCGGCAGAACGGATATTTTGCTGCATATTGGTATCAACAACGCCGGGAGCAATACTGGCAATACGTACATGTGGATGTTGTTCAGCCGCTACTACTGCTGCATGCTGATCCAGTGCCGCCTTAGTAGCTCCATATACGCTCCAGCCTGCTACCGGATGCCGTCCGGCACCACTACTGATATGCGCAATGCGAATTTCAGCTTTCGGAGCAGCGGCAATCACCGCATTAGTTAATAGTAATGGTGCAGTAATATTTACAGTTACCGCTTTAATAATTGCATCACAATCCTGCTGGCCTATTATTGAATTCGGTTCTACCATACCAGCGTTGTTTATCAGAATAATTTCATTTTTATTTTCAAGACCACTTTGCCAGCTGGCTGACCGGATTAATGTCGCCATAGCATCAGCATCAGAAAAATCAATTGAATATTCCAGTAATTTTTCCGGCGGATTATCCCAGCCATGCCGTGATAGACCGACAACTTTAACTTCTTTGGTCAGGTAATATTCTGTGAGAGCCCGCCCCAAACCCCGACTATGACCAGTAATAATTACACAACATTGCATATTAAATTCCCTTTTCAAAAACTATCTGAATTTCTAGCCAGATAGTAATCATACACTTTACTTATGCAGTAAAAAAATCAGATTTTAATTTGTTTAAATATAAACTTGATTTACGGAGAGATTGACTTTATTAAGTTAAGTATTATCATGCGATGTAAATTTTATGCCTGTTATTTAAAGGAAACTTTTATGTCGTTAAGCATTATTCGTCATGATTGGTCACTACCAGAGGTTATCAAATTATTTCAACTGCCATTTAATGATCTGATATTTAAAGCACAAACAATACACCGACAATTTTTTGATGCCAATAAAGTGCAAGTATCAACTTTACTATCCATAAAAACCGGTGCTTGTCCGGAAGACTGTAAATATTGTCCGCAATCAGTTCATTATGATACCGGTCTGGAAAAAGAAAAATTACTTGAAGTTCAAAAAGTAATTGAAAAAGCCAAGGCTGCAAAAGCAATCGGTTCAACACGTTTCTGTATGGGTGCTGCCTGGAAGCATCCCACTGCCAGAGATATGCCGTATGTTCTGGAGATGGTAAAAGGTGTTAAAGCACTGGGCATGGAAACCTGTATGACTCTGGGCAAATTGTCACAGGATCAGGCTCATGCGTTATCTGAGGCCGGATTAGATTTCTATAATCATAATTTAGATACTTCACCCGAATTTTACGGAAACATCATTACTACCCGTACCTACGCGGAACGTTTGCAAACATTGGCTTATGTCCGAGAAGCAGGCATTAAAATTTGCTCAGGCGGAATTCTTGGAATGGGTGAATCTTTAAAAGACAGAGCCAGTTTATTAATTCAACTGGCTAATTTAGATGAACATCCGGAAAGTGTTCCCATCAACAATCTGGTCAAGGTTAAAGGCACACCTTTAGCGAATGAACAGGATATTGAACCGTTTGATTTCATCAGAATGCTTGCAGTGGCCCGTATTATGATGCCTAAATCACATGTGCGATTATCCGCAGGGCGAGAACAAATGAATGAGCAAATGCAGGCACTGGCTTTTTTAGCAGGAGCAAACTCTATATTTTATGGAGATAAATTGCTTACCACATCTAATCCTCAAGTTGAAAAAGATAATGCTTTATTTATTAAATTGGGTATCAATCCCGAACAATGTGAAGATTATAGTGATGAGATACACCGGGCGGCTATTGTTCAGGCAATTTCCGAGCAAACACAAAATAATATGTCTGGTAATATTAACGAAGCTTAGTAACTCAGTGTTGTTTAAGCTCGTTTGTACAGTTGAGTGAATTGATAAATCTATACTGCAAGATATAAAATTCCTTGAATTAACCTTTAGTGTGCATACAAACAAAAAGCAAGAGTTGCTGTCAAAACTTGCATTTCTTGAAAACCTGAAGAGCGGTAGCCTAATCTGCCCTACTGGTGAGCGGAAATTGATGGTCACAATACTAAGGTTCTTTCAGGTGGTACAGCGAATGTATTAAGTATAGTGATTCAGATAGAACTGACTAAAACTTTTTTGCTTACATGCGTTTTATGTTACTAGGTGAAATTTTCACAGCCTGTGATATAGAACGGCAGATGCTAGCCTTGGACTTTATTATTCCTACAGGTTTTTATCAGATAATTATCGTAACGCATGAGAAGACACGACTTAAGCTATTGCTAATACCCTGATTACATTGTAACTATTAAACTAAGGTAATAAGCTTCGGTTTTTATTTCCTAATTAATACGATAAAATCAAATTTTAATTAATTTTCCCAAGAACAAGTGAGAATGACTAACAAAAACAAAACTAAAGACAACACAATATTAGCTATGAGAGCTCAACGGACTCTTAAAGACTTAGGTGTAAATCTACTTATCCCGCAAGACTCTAAACAATGGAAGTCGTTTATCTGTAATCTTCGGGTTAATCTTCTGGGTTTATCTGCTGAAGAATTCTGGGAGATTTTAGGATTATCCAGAAGTTCTGGTGTCAAATATGAAAGTTCAGATAGATCTTACAGCAGACAACCTAATCGGAAACTTATGCTTCTTATAGCGGAATCCTTTAATCTGAGCTGGGAGCCACTCAACCAAGTATTTGATAATCCTATTGATTCAAAATATTCCACAAAAATGTTAGAAATGCTGAAAAAAAATAATGTCAGCATGCAGGAACTTGAGATTCTTTTAAGATGTCTGAGTGATTTACGGAAATTGCATTATAAAATGGAAAATAAAAATTAACCTGTATTATGATTTCTGCATAAATAAGGATGGAGTAAGTCATAACCATGAGTTACGCGAACTTGGATAAACTCGGGTAGTTTTAAAATCACTTTTTCTGTGTCAGTTTTAATTTTAGTATCCTTTGTTGGTTTCTGATTATTTAGTTCTTGGTGATTAGTATCTGATTCCTCTGCATTATCAGAGGTTTCAGGTTGTTTTACTGTATTAGTCTCCTCTACGCCATCAATCTGTTCAACATATTCAGTCAGACCTTACATTTTTTAGGTGATCTTGCCATTAAATTCCCCAGCAGGCTGCCGAAGCAGCCTGTTAAATTAGTTTAGAGTAGTTACTTTAAATGCCTGATCATCATGACGATATACAACTTGTCTCTCGTAAAAATGCTGTGCTTTACCATTTAGCATAACCATCTCTTCAACCGCATCAAAATTAGCCCAAGAGTATTTAAGTCGTGCAATAGCATACCGTGAATCAATCCCTACTAAAGTACCAGGCGGAACAACACCTTCATTAAGAATAAATATTTGAGGTTCAAAAATATTCTTATTGATAGGTTTAGTTGCGTAAGCCATTTGTTCTAAACTTATATTAGGACAACCTTTACGCTCGATAATTCTGAAGTAATCATCTTCATTACACAGAACATAATCTACCTGATAGATTCCCCTATCATTCCATAACCACTTCATATAAGCTTTATGGGTTAACACACCATTACCAGCTTCGCTATCATATTTATTGATAGGAACAACAGGTAATGGTTTGATATCCATATCTCTATCACCATTAATCAAAGAATTTAGCTGTTGGCGCACTAAATTAGAAGCTAGTGACTTACGAAGACTTCTTAGGTGAATTGTTATAGCATTAATGGAGCATGCTTTTAAAGCCTCATCTGAGGCTTTTAAGCCATAAGAAAAAGTTGGAATTGTGTGTGATTTCCGAGAAATCGTTAATCGCCCTACATAAGAGATTGCTGACTGACCAATAGCAGAAGCTTGTCGTTTATCTGCATTTGACAAATCAAAAATTGGTATTGCAAAAGTGTCACTTGAAATAGATTCGTCTATTGCAATCAACTTTTCAAACATACTAAACGTATCAGTACGGTCTTCGGCAGGATTTTCTTCTACTATTGACAAAATCGCAGCAGGTGCTAAAATTGCACAAGCTGTTTTTGCGTCCTGAGTTATTGATGCTTGAAATGTTCCGTCTAAAACATCTCCAAGTGCCATACCTCGAAAACCTCTTCCCTTTGCATCAATAGGGATATTTAAGGATGCCATAACTTGTGAAAAAACGCTGCCATTAGCATAATTTTTATCAGCTTTCTGACCATACTCTTGCTGTAAATATGCAGGGACAGAAAGATTACTGTCTGCTGCTAACTTATAAAGATCTATTGAAATAGGTATTTGAGAAGGTCTACCACCTGATTCAATAAATGATGCTTTACCTATTAATCCGACCATAAGTTCCTTTCGTTGTTAATTAAATACAAATTCCGATTACGGGCATCTGAAGCGATAACTCGCCATTTACCTTTTTTCATCATTCTCCTTATATAATGATTTAATAAAAATTATTTACATTAACAATGCATGGTGCAGTTTGAGCACAATAAGTTTAGAGCCGTTTTTAGTAGTATTTTGAACCGCTAAATTGCAGCTAAAAATTGCTTCACACCTGAAAAACACCTTACTTGTAAATACAGGTTGATTATATCATTTATTTACATAATTTTGAATCAATTTTTGAATAATTTTGAACAAGTTGATTTTAAATGAAATTAGCCAAAAATCAAAATTCGAATTTGAACCTAAGGTGGTACTTTAATACTAATTTTATAGAATTTATATATATTGTATTTTCAATTATTTACAAATTATACCTTTGCTTATGAGCACGCTGTTAACAACGCCTCCGCTGGCACCTAAAACCATAGCTATTCTTAAACAACTTAATATACATTGCTTAGAAGATTTACATCTTCGCGGAGCGTTAACGGCGTTTTTACAATTTAAAAGCATCAGTACAGGCTGTACAGACAGTCTTTTATGGCAATTTATTGCTCTAGTAGAAGATCGCTCAGTTCAATCGTTTACATCTGAAGAAAAAGATTACTGGCGCCAGCAGCTTAAACTGCATCCGCCAGTAGCTGTCTTTCCGTCTGAAAAAGTTATGCAGCAATGGATGCATCAGGCTCTGGATGCAGCGCATCAGGCTTCTATACTGAATGAAGTGCCGGTTGGTGCTGTTGTTGTCTGTGAAAACACTCTGGTTGGTTATGGCTACAATCGCTGTATCGCTGATTGCAATATTAGCCATCATGCAGAAATTCAGGCATTAACGGCAGCAAGTAAAGCATTGGGAAATTACCGTCTGGAAAATTGTGATGTTTATATTACTCTGGAACCGTGCGCTATGTGTGCAAGCGCATTAATACAGGCACGAATAAGAAGGGTAATTTATGGAGCTAGTGAAACAAAAACCGGGGCAGCCGGCAGTGTGATTAATTTATTTACTAATCAGCAGTTAAATAAACACACTGCAATCATTGGTGGTGTTCTGGCTAATGAATCCACCCAATTATTACAGGATTTTTTCCGGCGCAAGCGCAGCCCGGTATAAACCAATGCTGCTGCAATCAGAAATTACAGTAGATCGTAGCCAAATTTACCAATCATAATACACAGAAGAATAATAAAACCTTTACGCAATAATTTGCTGCCGCCACGCATTGCTAATCTGGCACCGATGATCCCTCCGCTCAGATTGGCAATAGCCAGTGGAATTGCCCAATGCCATACGACATACTGATGTGGAATAAAAAATATCAGTGCGGCAAAATTTGTTGTGAGATTAATAACTTTAGAAGATGCTGTTGCGGTAATAAAGTCAAAGGCAAAAAAGCGAACAAATATAAAAGCCAGTAAGCTGCCTGTACCGGGACCGAATATACCATCATATAAACCGATTAAGGCGCCCATTAACAGTCCGATAATATACTCACGTCGGGTCAGCCGGCTTTGGCGCTGAACCTGTCCCAGATCCTTTTTCAAAAAGGTATAAATCGCCATAATGATTAAAATAACCAGAATGGACGGTTTCATCCACGCTGTGGGCAGATATTCCACAACATGAGCACCCATATATGAAAAAGCAAATGCAAGTACGGCAGCAGGTAACAGCATTGCCCATGGTACTGGTATACGTCTGGTATATTGCACAGCTGCTACTAAAGTACCACAAGCAGAAGCAAATTTATTTACCCCTAGAACAACCGGTGTGATGGTTTTCTGTGGCAATGCGCCAAACAGCCCAGGAATCTGTAACAATCCGCCACCACCGACAGCTGCATCCATTAAACCGGCACTGAATCCGATAATTAATAACCACCAGATATGAGAATCACTTAACCATTCCACGATATTTCCTACTAGCGCATGGCACGTGTGGTAATACGCTTCATTAATTCCTGCTGATTACGGGGTAATCCGTCTTCACAGAAAGTCTGATACAGCACCGAACGCACTTTATCCAGTTGATTTAGGCTGGTACCGATTACTTTCCATTGACTATTGCGCGGCTGTATCCAGCGTTTATTAACATCGTCACCATATCCAAACACTTTCATGCGCCGTGTCGGGCAATGAATAGCTTCAGCAGTTAGGTTATTAATCCCCTGATCTGATTGCTGGTTCAGAATATAATGGATAGTACGGTCTGTATTGATTTGAATACTGTTCAGCATTAATTTTGGCCGACCCTGATAAGTCTGGCTGATATAAATATCTGCCCATTGCTCATTACCGACCGGATACGCAGGCATAGGTACAGCCTGCTCTACCCAAGGCTGATTTTCATCAGGGCCAATATAATGCTCGTTATATAAAGTTTCCTTACGTGCCAGTGCACAAGCACAAACACCAAGAAGCAATACAGTCAATACGGTTTTGGTAACTTTCATACCTTGCTCCGAAACTGGATATACAATCCGGCTCTATTCTGAAATACTGTTAATCATTTATCATAAAACAAAAAGCTGTCTGTAATCTTATGAGAACAGACAGCCGGATTCTGCCATCAAAGTTTTAATGCGGCCAGAACCTGAGTTTTTACTGCTTCTACTGGTTGGGTTCCGTCTACACGGATATAGTCCGGTGCGTTGGCATCATTCTGTTTACCATAGAAATCAATCAGTACTTCTGTTTGCTCGTGATAAACCTGTAAACGTTTTTTGATGGTTTCTTCCTGATCATCATCACGCTGAATCAGTGGTTCACCAGTTTCATCATCAATATTGTTGACTCTAGGTGGATTGTAAACAAGATGATAAGTTCTGCCTGAAGCAAGATGGACACGGCGACCGGACAGACGTTCAATAATGACATCATCGGGTACGGCAATCTCTACTACCGCATCCAAATGCACACCCGCTTTTTCCATTGCTTCAGCCTGAGCCAGCGTACGCGGGAAACCATCAAATAAGAAACCATTAGCACAATCCGGCTGGGCAATACGCTCTTTTACCAGACCTATAATAATATCGTCACGAACCAGCCCGCCCGCATCCATAATTTTTTTGGCTTCAATGCCCAAAGGTGTGCCGGCTTTTACTGCTGCACGCAGCATGTCTCCGGTAGAAATCTGCGGTATGTTAAACGCAGCAGTAATAAACTGTGCCTGTGTGCCTTTTCCGGCACCCGGTGCACCTAATAATAAAACTTTCATTTCAACTCCTGAATATATCTGTGATTTGATTTAATATTATTACTAATATTTATTTTTTTACTTCTGTCCAGTTCGTGCGTACACGCTCCAGATCGGCAGCTGTATCCACACCCGCAGCCGGAGCATGGGGTGTAATTTGTACCGCAATATTGTAACCATGCCACAGTACGCGCAGCTGCTCAAGTGATTCAGCCTGTTCTAATGGTGATGGAGTCAAATCTGCATATTGCTGCAAAAACTGTACCCGATAACCATAAATGCCTATATGACGATATACCGGAATATCTGCCGGCATGACCTCAGCGCCGCTGCGCATTAATTCACGCGGCCATGGAATAGCCGCACGGCTAAAGTACAAGGCATTATTTTTGTTGTTTAATACAACTTTAACACAATTGGCATCTGTAAAATCTGTGTAATCAGTTAATAGATGTGCTGCTGTGGCCATTGGTGCTGAACTTTGCTGTAATTGTTCAGCTACAGCATTAATCAGCTCAGGTTCAATCAAAGGTTCATCACCCTGAACATTTACAACACAGTCTTTTCCAGCGAGATTCAGAATGTCGGCTGCTTCAGCCAGACGTGTTGTCCCGCTTTCATGCTCCGGAGCTGTTAAAACAGCTTCAATTCCATGAACCTGACACGCAGTCTGAATATCAGCATGATCTGTTGCCACAACTACTCTTCTGGCTTTGCTGGCAAGTGCACGCTCAGCTACCCTCACTACCATCGGTTTACCATGTATATCAGCTAAAGCCTTATTGGGTAAACGACTGGAGGATAGTCGTGCCGGAATCAGAACAACAAAATTACTCATGTGTCGCCGTACATTCTTCATCAGTTAAATTACGAGCTTCATTTACCAGCATATAGGGAATACCATCTTTTACCGGATAAGCCAACCGTGATGCTTTACACCACAGTTCCTGCTGCTGTGCATGCCATTGCAGTTTTCCTTTACACTCGGGGCATACCAGTATATCCAGATATTTTTGATTCATTTTTAATCCTTAGTTTCGCAAAAGTGGCAAGCGAAGTTTATGGTTGTTGATTTAGCAGGTTTCTTGAATGCAGTAATACCAGTTAATAATTTATAAATATCGTCTTTGAATGACTTTACCATATATTAAAATGGCAATATAGAGGCTGCTTAATACAGAACCTGAAATCGTAGTCAGTTTGTATCGTCTTCCAACGATATACTGACAATTTATTGAAATTTTACCAGCAGCCGGAGTCTATGGCATCTTTTTCATTGCAGAAAAGTATTTATTTTATTTAGTACGGTCTAAGCCTAATTTTAACTGGATCAATTCAGCTAAATCCGGGCAGATTTGTGCTGAAAGTGGTAAGACCCAAATATTATATTGCAAAGGTTTTTTCAATTTGACTGCATCTTTTTCTGTAATAAATATTATTTCTGCATCAGGCCAATCTTCGGGTTGAATAGTTGCGTGATCATTCAGCGCAATGGTTTCTTTCAGATGAATACCCAGTATCTGTAATGCCTGAAAAAAACGTTGCGGTTGTCCGATACCTGCAATTGCCGCGCATTTTTTTTCTGAAAATTCATGGGCTTTTGCAGTCTGTTGCGGCTGATTTAAACAATAGAAATCGCCATAGTTCAATTGACTAAAACCACACCATTGTGTTTTTATTAAATTTAGTTGCTGTGCCTGCCGAACAGAATTCGCATCACCCTGACTGAATACTACCGCATCTGCTCCCTGTAAGCGCTCAACCGGTTCGCGTAATGGGCCATTAGGCAATATATCCAGTTTTTTTCCGATATCTGCGGCCGGAAATACTATAACTTCCATATCCCGGCAAAGTGCATAATGTTGTAAACCATCATCACTTAATAAAAGCTGCAAATCCGGATATGCATTTAACAATGCTCTGCCGGCAGCTTCACGAGTAGAAGCAACTGCAACCGGTGCCTGAGTTTGCTGATACAGCATTAATGGCTCATCTCCGGCTTCTGCCGCGGTAGATTGGGCATTCAGAATAACCGTTTCTTTACTTAAACGCCCATAGCCGCGGCTGATGATACCTACCCTTATCTGCCGTTGCTGTAAGGTCTGTACCAGCGCAGCGACTAAAGGTGTTTTACCAACACCGCCAACATGAATGTTGCCGATTACCACTACCGGACAAGGCAGTTTTTTAGTCGGCAAAATGCCCGATTTGTACAGCCAGCGCCGTAACAAAGCAATACTTTGAAATAATCGTGCAAGCGGCCACAGTAACAATACCAGCGCTATACGCGGATGCTGCCAGTGCTTTTGTATTAAACCGGCTAACCAGCCCATAACTCTGCCTATTAATAACAAAGCTGCACTATACCATGCTGTATATGCAGAACTGAACTATGATAAAAAAACGCCGTATAATATCTACAGAATAAAACCGCTCTGAATATGGTATCCATTATGTCTGATTTCTTTGCTCCGGCTGCTTTAAGTGTATCTGAACTCAATGCTTATGCCCGTCAATTGCTTGAAGACAATCTGATTGATTTATGGGTTGGTGGTGAAGTTTCTAATCTTACCCGTGCAGCCAGCGGTCATTTCTATTTTTCTTTAAAAGATGCCCGTGCACAAGTCAGATGTGTACTGTTTAAAGGTGTGGCACAGCAGCTGAGCCAGCCCTTACAGGAAGGTGATCATATAGAAGTAGCCGGAAAAATCAGTATTTACGAAGCACGGGGTGAATTTCAGATTACCATTAATGCAGTGCGTTACAAAGGGTTAGGACAGTTATATGAAGCGTATGAGCGGCTGAAACAGCAGTTAACTGCCGAAGGTTTATTTTCAAAGGAACGCAAACGTCCGCTACCTGTTCATCCTAAAGTGGTCGGTGTAGTGACTAGTCTGGCCGCAGCAGCTTTACGCGATGTTGTGACAACCCTGCGCCGGCGCCATAGCGGTATCCGTGTGATTGTTTACCCGACAGCCGTACAGGGTGCAGGGAGTGAACGTCAGATTGCTGCTGCTATTACCAGTGCCAATCAGCAGGCACTGGCTGATGTACTGATAATTTGCCGTGGAGGCGGCAGCATTGAGGATTTGTGGTCTTATAATGAAGAAATCGTCGTACGAACGGTAGCCGACAGTACAATTCCCACTGTAAGTGGTGTTGGTCATGAAACTGACTTTACCCTGACCGATTTTGCCGCAGATGTTCGCGCCCCAACACCGACAGCAGCTGCCGAACTGGTTAGCCCTGATATGGCGCAATTAAGACATAGTGTTATTCAATGGCAAAAGCGTATACACCAATTACTGGAACAACGTTATTATGATGCTTCACAAAAACTGGACTGGCTTGCTCGTCAGTTAAAGCACCCGCAGCAAAACTGGCAGCAACAGCAGCAGCAACTAAGGGATTTAGCACGTCTGTTACAAATTGGCATGCAGCGTCAAATTAGGCAGCATCGGCAAAATCTAATACAGCAACAACGCAGTTTGGAAAACACACGACCGCAAACTATTCATGCACTACAGGCACTTGAATACCGGAAACAACAATTACATCAGATCTGGCAAAATATTTTTATGCGCGCACAACAACGGCTGCAGCAACAGACATCTGTGTTACAGGCAGTCTCTCCTCTACAGATTCTCGCCAGAGGTTATAGCGTGGTCACTAATCAGCGCGGGCAGGTAATCCGCGATGCCAACAAATTAAAAACTGGCCAGTATCTTAATATTCGCTTTGATTGCGGTGAACGTAGCGTACAGGTTGCTCCGCCGAAAATTCAGTCTGATTTATTTGATAATTAAGATATACTTTTCAACTGTATTTCTATTCTATTGCGTAAATTACTATCACTAAGAATTCGGGAATTAATTCTTTGTTGATTTAAAGTCAAAATTTCTTAATTTAAAAAAGTTATTTATTGAAATATTAGATAAAATTATTTAAATTAGTATATATGTTAAATAAATTTTTGACTGGTAATTAACTTAATAAGAATAGGAATTTAAATGTCACTGTTTGCTCGTTTATTTGGTAAAAAATCTAAAGATACTACGGTAGCTGAAAATACAAATAATAAACAATCAATAGGATTAAGTGTTGTATTTAAAGGCTCTCTTGATTTTGATAAAGATAAATTAATAGATAAATTAAAATATCTGGATTCTTCAATAACAAATGTCAAATACGAAACCCCTGTCGGAGAGCTTGAACAAGGCGTTTTTGCTTTAATAAGCTGGGGAAAACACGTAGTTAAACTAATCGGATTCAATGCACCTTTTCCTGCTGATGCATTGGAAACGTGTGTTGAGCCAGCACATTATAGTCAGGATGTCAAAAATCAAGTTCGTAAAAATGATAGTCATGTAATTTTGTACTATACAGGACATGATGAAGATGTATTAGAACAATATTTAGCTTTATCCCGTCTGGCGGCATGTTTTGAAGAATTTAACGCATTAGCAGTTATTAATGAAGACGCTCATTCCTCATTGCCTATAAAGGTTTTAAATGAGTTCCTTAGTGATGAAGACAGTGCAAAGAGTTTATGCGATTGTTTACCGTTATTTTTCTGCGGATTTGTTAAATATATTTTAGAAGACGTTAAAGGTGTCTGGATGCGCACTTACGGTGCTGATGTATTTGGATTGCCTGATTTTGCTGTATTAGCAAATAACCATAATGAAGGTTCTTACTATTTCGATATGTTTAGTGATATTTTATTGTATCTGCGTCAGAGCGGAGCAACTATGAATCCCGGGGATACAATGGAAATTGGCGACAATAAAATGTTGTCATTACGAGCTCCTCAGGAGGATGAATACTTCCTGAAAGATAAAGGTAATGTTTTGGTTGTAGAAATCAGTAAATAGTTAAATAAGCCTATACATCATTATTGAGCAGAAATTGTCTATTACTAAACAATAAAAATGACTTCTGATATTAAAAATTTGATATCGGAAGTCGTTTTACATTTGGGTAAATTAAAAAATAACTGTTTGTTCAATAAAATATGCAAACACAATCAATATTTATTTTAAATATCAAGATATCAGATAGTTACCTTACTGCTTCTGTTTATTTAATAACATAATGCTTATTGTGCACAGTAATATCAGCTACTCTGTGCTCAGACTGAAAAATATCATAAGCAGGCTTCAATTCGCTCCAGAAAGGCATATAAGCTGACTTTTGAAATTTTTGCATATTTGATGCTGTCATTCTGAATGGAAAAATATGAATGGGTATTCGCTTCTGTCCGCTGTTTATAGCCTGATTAACAACAGCGTAGATTTGTTCTATTCCCTTGTCAGTCATAGCATAGCAACCGATGGACACACAGTTTCCATGAATCATGATAAAGCTTCCTGTGTATCCATTGGCGCGGTCATAGGCATTCGGGTAGCCAATGTTAAAAGCAAGATGATAATTACTATTTGGTTTTAATAGATTTTTCTCAGTTGCGTAAAATCCTTCCGGACTTTTGCCATCACCTTCGGCCTTTTTAGGTCCCAGACCGCCTGAGTATGTACAGATATCCCATGTCCTGTATAGCTGATAATTGTTATTTTTATGCTTATACCATATTTCCAGTATTCCCTCCTGTTTGAATATTCGCAGATAAATTTTGTCACCGCTAACAGGAGGAGAGACTGTTACTGCCGTATTTTTTACATTTATAGTTTTAATTTTCTGATCAACAGGATAATTTCTAAAAAATAATGATACACCTGCAACTATGCCCGCGAATCCGATAACAATCATACAGATAGTCATTAATTTTCCAAATAGTGTCTTTACTGGATTTTTTTTATTAGCAAAAAAAGAATAAATAATAAAACCGATGCTTCCGATACATAACAATATGGGAAGTAATATCATTAATCGTTCGCTAAATAATACAGACATGATTTGTTTCCGTTAAGATCGAGTTACCCAGCAGTTAATCAAAAAACCGAATACAGAATAAACAACTGATTTAGTTATATAATTCTATCCTGTGGATTTCTTCCTGCCCAGTCGCATACAAACTGCCATGCTACTCTTCCTGAGCGACTACCACGGCTCTGGCTCCAATTTAATGCTGCACGTCTTGCTGTTTCATCCAGATTCAGGCCAGCTTCTTCCAGCCAGTTCTGTACAGCCTGTAAATATGCATTCTGATCAAATGGGTAAAAGCTTAGCCATAAACCAAAACGATCCGATAAAGATACTTTTTCTTCGACGGCTTCCTGAGGATGAACTTCTCCGCCATTGCCTGTATGAGCCACATTGTCTGCCATATACTCAGGCATTAAATGCCGGCGATTGGATGTAGCATATACCAATACATTGTCACATCGCTGAGATAATCCGCCATCAAGGGTAGTTTTTAATGCTTTGTAAGCATCGTCGCCGTCTTCAAAAGATAAATCATCACAGAACAGAATGTATTTTTCCGGTCTGGCGCTTAGTAAAGAAAGTAAAGCAGGTAATGTTAACAAATCACTTTTATCAACCTCAATCAGACGCAATCCCTGATCTGCATACTGATGCAGTAACGCCTTAACCAATGATGATTTTCCGGTACCACGTGCTCCTGTCATTAATACATTATTTGCCGGTCTGCCGGCAAGAAACTGTTCTGTATTACGTACCAGTTGTCGGCGCTGCTCATCAACAGCTGCCAGACAGTCCAGAGAAAAAGTATGCGGATGCGGTAAACTTTCCAGAATACCCTTATTACCTAATTTATGCCAGCGGTAAGCAACTGCAGTCCAGTCAGGTTCCTGAGCCAATGGTGGCAAAATGGCATCCAGCCGCTGTAACACTGTTGCAGCCAGATTGATAAATTCCTTACGTTTCATCTATTTCCCTTTGGTTTCTAGAGCTATGATTTATGAATGTTTTTGCAATATTAATGCAAAAGGTGCATCATTTATCCGGTTAATAAAAGCATATTTCAACACTGCTATCTGCTGTTGCGGTAAGCTTCGCGCCCATGTTTGTATTGTTTCCGCTTCAATTTTTCCCTGCTCATGACCCGGATATAAAACTGCAGCCAATACACCATTATCGGTAAGAAGGTTTAATCCGCTTTGCATTGCCTTAAGAGTGGTATTGGCTTGGGTTGTACAGTTTTTATCTCCGCCAGGTAAATATCCAAGGTTAAATATGATGGCACTAACCTTACTCTGAATATACTCACTCAGATGTTCATGTCCGGCATGAATTAACTGTACCCGCTCACTATAACCGGCTTTTGCCAGTCTGTTACTGGTAGCTTCTAATGCACTTGCCTGTATATCAAATGCAACTACTTTACCCTGGGCACCGACGCAAGAGGCCAGAAACAAAGTATCATGCCCGTTACCAGCAGTAGCATCAATGACTGTATCTCCAGCCTTTACTGTCTGCTGAATGTTTTTATGAACAAAATCCAGAATATTGAGAAGCATAAATTAATTTGTGCTATCTGATGTTTAGTTAGCCGCCATGGCTACATCTAAGATAAATAAGCGTTAAGCATATCAGATTATATATTAACAGAATGAGCAGGCATAGCTTTAACCTAATTAACTATTTTAACATTGATTTATTAAAGGCAAATTTAGGAATCAATGTTTGTGGTGCAACTTTTTAACTCGGTATTTGCAATAGATTTACTATCAATTTAAATTTTTAACATATGCATTATGTAAATGTTTGATGATATAGGTTAATATATACCAGTCTTGACTCTCAGCAATCCAAGGCTTTCAGCGATTTGATCATCTATATAATTTTCATAAGCGAGCTTTCCTTCTTGTATAATCAAAATTTTGTGTCTACATCGTCAACCTTCTAAGTATTTCTCAAAACTATCTGTCGTTGGATTGCTTGCATACAACAATAATTATGATCTACTTTTTAAAAAATCTTTTAATAAATTGATTATTGATTCATTTTCTTTTATTGATGACATCGCTAATTTTTCATTTTCTATCTCTGTCGATGTATACCCTTTAGGTATTAAAGTGCTTTTTTCTATTTTTGATAGTTCTGCGATCAACAATTCAATAGATTTTTCATTTTTAGATATATAGGCCATTTGAATTGATGTTTTTTTATAGTAGAAGGTCACTAACTCATTTTGATAATATTTAATATCATTAAGATTACTTTTGTACAAACGTAAAAAGAAAAAAGCAAATAATTGAATAAATATTGTTAAAGAGATTTTTGGTAAAAAAAATACCAAAATATATGAAATATAATCTAACGGCGTCTCATTACTATATAGGTTATTTTCTAGCGTAGAATTATTTACACTACCAAATAAAAATACAAGTGAACAACATGTTAATGTTGTACCCATATACAAATTTATCAATGACGTTTTTTGTAATCTTGAAATTTGTTCTTTAAGTGACTTCTCTATTGTTTTTAATGTATAAGCAACATTATATGAAAAACCATTAATTTTTTTATTTAAATTCTCTATTTCTGATTTGATTTTATCTATTATCTCAAGCCCTAGTTCTTTATTTTTCAATCCATCAACTATTTTGTTTAAATTATTCTCAAATAATATTGATTCACCATGTTCTTTTATTTTAGATAAATCTTCTTTCAAATCTGTTCTTTTTTTAAGCATCAATGAAAATATATAAGTTATAAGAACAAGAAAAAAAGCTAAATATATAAACATTGAGATATCACTAATTTTCATCCTTATCCTTTCTTATAGAATATTAACCATTTTAATCTTTATGCTGATAAAATTGTATTTACTACATTTATGCTGTGATCCGTATTGTTCATATTTACCTTGAAACGAAATAAAACAATATATTTTTATTTTTGAAAAATACTAATTTTTTAAACATGTATTCATCTTCGGTTAATCGCTCAGCTACTTCTCAGCACCGCAATACTTTCTAATTTTTTTAAATCATTATTGGAAAAATTAATAGATATTTTCTATCTAAATTAAACCCATCAATATTTGGTTCACTTACCCTGTACAAAATCATAATTAGTCAGAGCTTGTTTCTAAAAATAATAATTTTAGATATCTGTAATGCTGATACCAGAATAAAAATTAATACATATTAAGTCTAAGAGTGCCAGACTCTTACCTCACATTCCTAATTCACGCAAAAAGCGAATATCATCAGCCCAGCCGGATTTTACTTTTACCCAAACCTTTAAAAAAACTTTTGTTTCAAACAATTTTTCCATATCCAGTCTGGCTTCAGTAGATATCTTTTTCAGTTTTTCCCCGCCTTTACCAATTAAAATGCCCTTTTGGCTTTCCTTATCTACCAGAACTGCAATATAAATCCGGTAAAGTCCGTCTTCCTCGGTAAACTGTTCTACTTCGACATTCATAGCGTATGGTAATTCTTCACCAAGATAACGAAACAGTTTCTCCCGCACAATTTCCATAGCAAGAAATCTTGCCGATTTGTCTGTCACCATATCTTCAGGATAGAGCGGAATACCTATTGGCAGCATGGGCTTGAGAACATGCACAAGCTGAGCCACGCCCAGTCCGTGCTTTGCACTCACCAGAGCAACCTGAGTGAATTTATATGCCTGCTGTACTTCATCAATAAAGTTCTGCAGTACACTTTGGTCTTTTGCCTTAGCCTTATCGACCTTATTAATTACCAGCACTACCGGAATATGTGCAGGTAATTGTTGCAGTACTTCTCTGTCTGCATCCGAAAAGCGCAATGCTTCAATCACAAATACAATAACATCCACACCGGCAACTGCCTCAGTAACATTCTGATTGAGGCGGTCATTAAGTGCATTGCGATGATAAGTCTGAAAACCAGGGGTATCTACAAATATCAGCTGTGCTTCATTATCGGTATAAATACCATTAACTTTATGACGAGTAGTCTGAGCTTTTTTACTGGTGATACTGATTTTCTGACCAATAAGGTGGTTCATTAATGTGGATTTTCCCACATTAGGCCGGCCAACAATTGCAACAAAACCGCAGCGAAAATTTTCTGACTGAGGTGGATAATTGTAACTGGATACTTCAGACATACATTCTTTCTTAAATGATACAAATAACCATAAAATGGTCGATAATAAGCTGAATTATTTCAAAACAAATAAAATGAATTCTGCTAAATAACACATTGCAGATACCAATTATAAACTACTAAATTACCTGAATATATACAGTTTTATTCGAACGATTTTAGAGAAAAGGAGTCATTCTTACTGAACAAATACTTTATAAATACTAAGTAACGAAAGACCTCAGAGTGATTAAACAATATTTTCAAAAAGTTTATTTACAATAAACGGATGAAGTTTACTAACTGGCATCATATATAACCGTCCCCAGAAATTATGATTTTTTACTGAAGCGATCAGATACAGCATTTTTTTATCCGGCTGCTGGGTATTATCAGTAATACGCAGGCAAAGACAAACATCTAAATGAGAATCTTTAATCTCTAAAGTAAGTTTATCAGCAGTATTTTCAGTAATAGTAAAAAAATGGGCTGCGTTTGTTTCACCGGATTGAATCCTCTCTTCATCCAGATAGGTAAATCCCTCTATAGTACGTATGCCAGCAGGTCTAACTATATTATCTCTGATTTTAAATAATATTCTTAGCCATTCAGGCTGACGTGAAGTCATCATTTTATATGCTTCAAAAGCTGTAATATTTTTACCGATTTCTTTTTTCTGACAATCAAGATAGTCCGGTTTATCCGCAATCAGGCTAACACACTCGGGTAATTCATTCAGTATTTTAGAAATTGACTTTGTTTTTCCCATTATTTCCCCTTTATTGTAAGACAATAAGTAATAACAATATGCCACCTTCAAAATATTGTAACTTATTTATTTTTTCTAGGTTTAGCTGCCGGAAACTGCTTTTCTAACCAAACAAGAGCTGTTTGTGCGGTTTGTTGTTCTGCTTCACGCCGGCTGTGTCCGGCTGCTTCAGTCTGAAAGCCGGTTTCTCCTAAATCACATTGCACTACAAATTGTAAATCATGAACATCACCAATCTGATCTACAATCCGATATTTTGGCAATGGCATATGTCGTGCCTGCAAGGCTTCCTGCAGACGTGTTTTTGCATCTTTTCCGCTATTCTGAGGATTAATATTACGGATGCGGTTTGCATATAAATGTCTTACAACAGTCTCAGCAGTATTAAAATCTGCATCAAAGCTCACTGCGGCAAATAATGCTTCCATAGCATCGGCCAGTATAGATGGCCGTCGGAAGCCACCGCTTTTTAACTCACCAATACCCAGCAATAAAGCATCTCCGATTTTTAGTTCAGTTGCAATCTGAGCCAGTGTTTCCTGATTAACCAGATTCGCCCTCATTCGTGAAAGCTCACCCTCTGTCAGGCGCGGAAATGCATTAAACAGCATTTTAGCTACAGAATAATTTAAAATTGAATCACCAACAAATTCAAAACGTTCATTATGTAATGCACTGTAACTGCGGTGAGTTAAAGCCTGCAGTAATAAATCAGACTGCTTAAATTGATAGCCAAGCTTTTGTTGTACATATTTCAAAGCATTTTCATGGCGTACATCAGTTTTTCTCATTTAACCGTCTTTGATAATGAATAACCATAATTATATAAACAAAGCGCAAGAAAAAAATCTTGCGCCTGATATCAGATATTACTGAATCTTCGTACCGATTCGTTTCAAATCACCCATATTCAGCCATATCAGAAAGGCTTTGCCTACAACAAGCTTATCGTCTACAAATCCCCAGTACCGGCTATCTTCACTATTGTCACGATTGTCACCCATCATAAAGTATTTTCCTGCAGGAACGGTACAACTAAACCCACTGCCATCAGTCTCATAGTTACACAATTCCCGATCTGGAAAATCAGTATGTACTGCTTGCAGAATAACTGGGGGTTGCTGAGGCATTTTCAGTATCTGAATTGATTTATTGCCAAGCTGCTCGGTTACCTGCTGAGCCTGCATATTGATATTTCCATACTGAGGAAGCTGTTCCGAATAATTATAAATTTTCTGCTCATCAATATCAGAGATTACTTTACCATTGATTGACAGGGTTTTATCCTTGTATGTAATAACATCACCCGGTAGACCGATTACCCGTTTAATATAATTTATTCGTGTATCTCGGGGATAGTTGAATACAATCACATCACCACGTTCTACTTTGTTGACCGGAATAAGTACATTATTCAGAATTGGTAAACGGATACCGTAAGTAAATTTATTTACCAGAATAAAATCACCGGTGATCAGACCCGGACGCATAGAACTGGAAGGAATCTGAAAAGGTTCAGCTAAGAAAGTGCGCAGAACAAATACCACCAGAATAATTGGAAAAAAACCACTCATGTAATCAGTAAAATGATTGTTATCTACATGCCCCGGATTTTTTTTCTTCAGGCTACGATGGATAATCCAGGCTATTCCTGTTAACAATACAAAAATCAGCAGAACTGCGGTAAAGCTCATTTTGTATGACAATACACCAAATGCACCTACCAGAATCAGCAAATACCCCCACTGTAATGCTCCGCTCCATTCACCATTTTCTTCACGCTTTTTCGAGCTTTTCAAAAATAGTAGTATCCCCAGCACCAGTAGGATTGCTGCGCCAATAATCATTGTGTTTGACATTTATTAATCTCCAACCTGTAAAATCGCCAGAAAGGCAGATTGTGGAATTTCCACATTACCCACCTGTTTCATACGTTTTTTACCGGCTTTTTGTTTTTCCAATAATTTTTTCTTACGGGTAATATCGCCGCCATAACATTTAGCCAGCACATTTTTGCGCAGAGCTTTTACGTTTTCACGCGCAATAATTTTACCGCCAATTGCCGCCTGAACAGCAATATCAAACATTTGTCTCGGGATCAGCTCACGCATTTTAGCTACCAGCTCTCTGCCGCGATGAACAGAATTACTGCGATGAACAATCAGACTGAGCGCATCAACTTTTTCACTGTTAACCAGAATATCCAGTTTAACCAGATCTGCAGCTCTGAATTCGAGAAATTCATAATCAAGCGAAGCATAGCCGCGTGAAGTTGATTTCAGCTTATCAAAGAAATCCATCACAACTTCATTCATTGGCATTTCATAAGTCAGCATTACCTGCCGGCCCATGTATTGCATATTTCTCTGAACACCGCGTTTCTGATTACACAATGTCATTACTGCACCGACATATTCCTGCGGCAATAATATAGTTGCCGTGATAATAGGCTCATAAATTGCTTCAAGTGTACCGATATCAGGTAATTTAGACGGGTTTTCAATCTCTAAGCGTTCTCCGCTTTTCATCAGTATTTCATATACCACCGTTGGAGCAGTGGTAATCAGATCCATATTAAATTCTCGTTCAAGCCTTTCCTGGACAATTTCCAGATGCAGCAGACCAAGAAAACCACAGCGAAAACCAAATCCCAGTGCCTGTGAAACTTCCGGTTCAAATTTCAGTGCAGCATCATTGAGCTGTAATTTTTCCAGTGCTTCACGTAATGCATCGTAATCGTGACTCTCAACAGGGTACAACCCGGCAAACACCTGCGGTTGCACTTCTTTAAAACCGGGTAAAGGTTCGCTGGCCGGCTCCCGCGCCTGGGTAATCGTATCACCTACTTTAGCCGAACCAAGCTCTTTGACACCAGTAATTAAAAAGCCTACATCACCGGCTTTTAATTCCTGCTTCTGCACAGATTTAGGCGTAAATATACCTAATTGTTCTACCTGTGTTTCGGCTCCTGTGGCCATGAAACGAACTTTATCTTTCAGACGTACCGTTCCGTCGACCATGCGTATCAGCATAACTACACCAACGTAATTATCAAACCATGAATCAATAATTAACGCTTTTAAAGGTGCATCATTTTTACCATTAGGTGCCGGTACTTTTTTTACAATCTCTTCCAGTACATCCTCAATACCGATGCCGCTTTTAGCAGAACAGCGTACAGCATCAATGGCCTCAATTCCGATAATATCTTCTATTTCTTCTATGACCCGTTCAGGCTCTGCTGAAGGTAAATCAATCTTATTCAGAACGGGCAAAACCTCTACCCCCAGGTCAATAGCTGTATAGCAATTGGCTACAGTCTGAGCTTCTACACCCTGTGATGCATCTACCACCAGTAATGCACCTTCACAGGCAGAAAGAGAACGGGATACCTCATAGGAAAAGTCTACATGTCCTGGGGTGTCAATCAGATTAAGCTGATAAACCTGCCCGTCACGGGCTTTATACTGTAAAGCTGCAGTTTGAGCTTTAATTGTAATACCGCGCTCTTTTTCAATATCCATGGAATCGAGTACCTGTGCACTCATTTCCCGATTTTCAAGACCGCCACAATACTGAATAAAACGATCAGCCAGTGTCGACTTCCCATGGTCAATATGGGCGATAATAGAGAAATTGCGTATATTGTTCATGTAAGCCAATAATTCAAATTAATTCAGACAGCAACATTCTGATAAATCAATACCAGAAAACCAGAAATAACTGCTTATTTTAGCGGAATGTACTGCAGTGCGCCCAAGAATTTATAATTATTCAGAAAAGCTTTTAATTTTCAAACATTAGAGCTTACAAAGCTTTCAGTAAATATATCATTCCGGGCAAAGTGCTAATAAATTAACGGATTTTTAAATATTCACACCTTAAGCAGATATTTTAATGTTCAAATTAAATTTTAAACTCATAAAAAATTTTAAGCGGTACAGAAATTATTTATTAGCAAAGCAATACTATATTATCCTGCCATAAATTTTGTCTGACAAACATAGAAAGTCACTGCCAGAAAGACTACAATATCTTTAACTCAGTTGTTTATTTCAATGAAAGTAGTTGTATGCTAAAAATCAGCACACAGTTTGATGGTGGTAATATTGAAATTGTCGATGCCAGTGATCCGGCTAATATCCAGCTCAAATTACCTAAAGACAATGCGGCCGAATTTCGGCAATGGTTTTATTTCCGTGTACAGGGTGTTGCCTATCAGAATATTTGCCTGAACTTCATTAATACAACTGAATCTGCTTATCCGGAGGGTTGGGAAGATTATCAGGCAATGTGCTCTTATGATCGCATCAACTGGTTTCGTGTTCCTACATCTTTCGAAAACGACATATTAACTATTTCTCATACTCCGTTATCCAATAGTGTTTACTATGCCTACTTCGAACCTTATTCATATGAACAGCATCTGAATTTACTAGGTGACAGCCAGAGCAGCGGCTTATGCCAGATAGAAGATTTAGGCAGCACTATTCAGGGACGCGATATTAATCTGCTGACAATTGGCAATCAGGTTGCCAGCGATTTGAAAATCTGGGTAATTGCGCGTCAGCATCCTGGCGAAACTATGGCTGAATGGTTTATTGAAGGTCTGTTAGGCAGGTTATTAGATCATCAGGATCCGACAGCACGTGCTTTGCTGGATCAGGCTACATTTTATATTGTTCCGAATATGAACCCTGATGGATCCGTACTCGGTAATTTGCGTACTAATGCTGCCGGAGCAAATCTCAATCGCGAATGGTTACAGCCCAGCATGCAAAACAGTCCGGAAGTTTATCTGGTACGTGAAAAAATGCATGAAACAGGAGTGGATTTATTCCTGGATATTCATGGCGATGAATCTATTCCTTATGTATTTCTTTCAGGTAATGAGGGAATTCCTTCCTTCGATGACAGGCTGCATTCGTTACAGGAAATGTTCAAACAGGCCTTTCTGGTAGCAAGCCCGGATTTTCAGGATAAATATGGTTATGAAAAAGATGAACCGGGCAAAGCCAATCTGAATATTGCTACTGCATACATTGGCGAAACCTTCAAATGTTTAGCTTATACACTTGAAATGCCATTTAAAGACAATAATCAATGGCCGGATGACGATTTTGGCTGGAACGGCCAGCGTTCTCTGCGTTTGGGGGAAGCAATTTTAAGCCCGATATACTCTATACTGGATAGTTTGCGTTAAATCAAACATATTGTTTCTAAAGCCTGAGAGATATTTCAGGCTTTTTGTATTTTTTAGTAAAATCAAATGATTAATAATTACATGCGCAGCATAATAAAGATGCATTATTTGTAATCAAGTTGTCTTTTATCCATTATCAATATAGGAAACAATCATGAAAAGAAGCATACTTGTATACAGCATCATCGGCATTATTTCTCTGGCAGCCTGTTCAAGGGATGATTCAGAAACATCTAAAGCAAAGCTAAGCTGCAATAGTGAGCAGCTTCGCAGTCAAATTCAGCAAACCCTGCAGACAGGTATCAATAATAATGTTCATCAGTTCGCTCAAAATGACAGCCGTCAGTTTGTAGATGCAGATAAAGTAATCAATGCCAGCCACGAATTATCTGTAGCCGTATCTGATGGCAAGCTGGATAAAGACAATAATGGTAATCCTGTTTGCAGCAGTGAGCTAAAAATTACCGTTCCCAATAATATTTGGCAGCAAATTCAGACAAATGCTCCGTTGTTATTTGGTAAAACCGATTTTATTGCCCATCTGAATCAGCAATTGCAAGGTAATGAAGTTACTCTGCATGATAATGTTTTTTCTAAACCTATCCAATATGCACCTGTTTCAGACAATACAAATGCTAATGCAGCATCTGTAACCAATTCCGCCAGTAAATTTGATCAGACTGGTATTCAGACTTTAAGTACTGTTTTAGGTAATGCACTATTACCCTATGGTATCAAGGATACAGTTATGATTGCCGGGCATATGTACAATCGTGCAGATGCTATCAAGCTGATTACTAATCCCAATGCCCAGGTTTTACCATTAGATCGCCTCAGCCCGGAAGCTCAAAAGGCTAGTGATATTCTTAACGGTCATTCTTTAGCAACAGAGAGTAATAATCAGGCTGATAACAATCATGTTATCCAAAATGATATAACTGCTGATCAGTTGCAGCAGGCACGGGATAATAACCGCAATGCCAATAGTGTTATTAATGCGAAATGGCATAATCTGAACGATACTGTTCGTAATACCTTGCAGCAGGAAGAACAGAAATGGATAGCCCAGAAAACCAGTCAGTGTCAGGCAAAAGCGGCTAAAGCTGGCTCGCCCGCTCAGGCGGAACTAATACGGCTGGAATGTGATACACTAATGACTAATGAACGTATTAAGTATCTTAACGGTTATAGCCTGCATTAATTCGTCATTATTAGTCTGGACATCAGTATTATTTTTTATATTACTGGTGTCTGATCCTACATATTTAATAAATAAAGTATAAACATGCCGGATCGGAAAATCATTCATATTGATATGGACGCATTTTATGCGTCAGTAGAGTTGCGCGATCGTCCCGAACTTCAAAACAAACCTGTTGTTGTAGCATGGGATGGACCAAGGTCAGTAATTTGTGCTGCCTCTTATGCGGCTCGCAAATATGGATTACATTCTGCTATGGCTGTATCTACAGCTAAGCGATTATGCCCTCAGGCAATTTATATTACTCCTGATTTCAATAAATACCGTGCAGTATCACAGCATATTCACTGTATCTTTAGCCGCTATACACATCAAATTGAACCCTTATCTTTGGATGAGGCTTACCTCGATGTCACTAATTATCAGGGCAATCTACCTTATGCCCGGGATATTGCCAGTGAAATACGCGCATCTATTCTGTCTGAAACCGGTTTAACCGCCTCCGCCGGTATTGCTCCTAACAAATTTCTGGCTAAAATTGCTTCTGACTGGCGCAAGCCAAACGGTCAGTTTGTTATTGCACCTTCGCAAGTGATGAATTTTTTGCAGAAATTACCATTAGGTAAAATTCCCGGAGTCGGTAAAGTAACAGAGCAGAAAATGAATGCCTTAGGCTGGAAAACAGTCGGAGATTTAAGTCAGGTAAATTTATCTGTTTTAGTGCATCATTTTGGTCGCTGGGGATACCGGCTGTTTGATCTAGCTCAGGGGCGTGATGACCGCGAAGTTACTCCTGAACGTAACCGCCAACAGATATCTACGGAAATTACACTTATCAAAAATGAAAATCTGATTGAAATCGCCCGCCATCTGCCTGACCTGGCACAGACATTGGTAGAAACAATGCAGCAGAAACAGTTGCAGGGAAATTGTGTAACTTTAAAATTAAAAACTGCTGATTTTCAGATTCATACACGTTCGCAGACCTACTCTTCTCCTTTACCTGATGCTGAAGCTTTGATTGCTGCCGGGCAGGATTTACTCAAACGGTTACCGGAGAATGGCGAACAATTCCGGCTGATTGGTCTGGGTATCAGCCATTTCTATCAGCATGAATATCAGCCTGATTTATGGGCTTCTGAAAAAGCATTCTGATGATATCTCCCTAAAACAATTTCCGACTACATCGCACTACATTTTTCTGGCTTAAGTTAACAAAATAAAGGATAATGAGGCTGTCAGGCTGCAAGCGGGAGTAAGTAGCCCTTTATCAGAAAAAGTAACATCACAGGAGTTACCATGAGTCACATTAAAGTGCCGACAGAAGGTCATAAAATCGTTTCTGGCCAAGCTATTCCGAATGATCCAATCATTCCTTTTATTGAAGGGGATGGTATTGGTGTTGATATTACGCCAGTGATGAAAGACGTTATTGATGCAGCAGTAGCGAAAGCCTATAACGGCTCCAGAAAAATTGTCTGGATGGAAGTTTATGCCGGTGAAAAAGCCACTAAAGTTTATGGTGAAAATGTATGGTTACCGGAAGAAACACTGGAAGCCATTAAAGAATATAAAGTAGCAATCAAAGGACCGATGACTACACCGGTAGGCGGCGGTATTCGTTCACTAAATGTTGCCATTCGTCAGCAACTGGATTTATATCAGTGTGTGCGTCCTGTACAGTATTTCAAAGGCGTACCTTCTCCGCTTAAAGATCCTAGTAAAGTTAACATGGTTATTTTCCGTGAGAACACTGAAGATATTTACGCAGGTATTGAATGGTTTGCAGAAACAGCAGATGCTAAAAAAATTATCAATTTCCTGCAAGGTGAAATGGGTGTTACCAAAATCCGCTTCCCTGAAACATCCAGCATTGGTATCAAGCCTGTTTCTAAAGAGGGTTCACAACGCCTGACCCGCGCAGCTATACGTTATGCTATTGATAATGACCGAGACAGTGTTACCATTGTTCATAAAGGTAACATCATGAAATTCACCGAAGGCGGATTCCGTGACTGGTCTTATGAAGTGGCTAAAAATGAATTTGGCGCAACTTTAATTGGTGATGGACCATGGTGCGAATTTAAAAATCCGAAAACCGGTAAAAATATCGTCATTAAAGATTGTATTGCTGATGCATTCCTGCAGCAGATTTTGCTGCGTCCGGCTGAATATGATGTGATTACGACACTGAATCTGAATGGTGACTACATTTCAGATGCTTTGGCCGCTCAGGTTGGTGGTATCGGTATTGCTCCGGGAGCCAATATCTCTGATGAATATGCCGTATTTGAAGCAACACATGGTACTGCACCTAAATATGCTGGTCAGGATAAAGTTAATCCGGGATCTATTATTCTGTCTGCCGAAATGATGTTACGTCATTTAGGCTGGAAAGAAGCTGCAGATTTGGTTATTACCTCAATTGAAAAAGCCATTGCCGACAAAATTGTCACCTATGATTTTGCCCGTATGATGGAAGGTGCAAAAGAAGTCTCCTGCTCTGATTTTGGTAAAGCTCTGATTGAACGTATGTAACTTTTCATATCATGTATTCACAAAACCGAATCCTGAAACGGGATTCGGTTTTTTATAAAATAAAATTTTTAATTCATTCGATATATAAAGACAGTTATCTTTAAAAACATTTATGTTCAGCTATAATAAATATTATCTGAAAAGTTGAAAACAATGATTTTAGGAATTCAAACCGACTCTTGTGGTCGCTGTGTACACTATCATAATGAAAATGATATCGCTGCCCTTCAATGTGCCCAGTGTAAACAATACTATGCCTGCTTTAAATGCCATGATTTGATGTGTAATCATACATTTGTAGCCATGACAACTGAAAATAGCCAACCGGTTATGTGTGGAAATTGCAAAACCCTCTTAACCTATAAACAGTATCAGCAATATCAGTGTCCGTTTTGTCAGGCTGCTTTTAATCCACGCTGTGCATCACATAAAAATATTTATTTTAAATAATATATATTATTAATTATCATCAAGGTCAACAATTAGTCCGTCTTCATCCCATTCGGTTTTACGTACTAGTTCGTTCTTTTCAAATACAGATTCACTTTTTTTGGCACCTGAATCATACCAGGTTAGAACAACACCGCTGACTTTATTATCTATAATTGCAACATCAGAAATCAGATGTCCGCTGTTATCCCAGGTAGTCATCGTTTTTACCACGCCTTGATGTACAGTCATATCCTGTTTTATCTGCCCGTTAGCGTACCAGCGCTGCCAACGCCCTTCTGCTTTTCCGTTAACGAAATAAATTTCTCCGCGTTTATGGCCATTTTCATACCAGCTGCGTGTTTTGCCATTCGGTAAACCATATTTCCAGCTTATTTCAATCGCAAGCCGGCCATTTGGATACCAGCTATGCCATTGTCCGACTGGTTTACCATTTTTATAGTTGCCTTGTAGCTTCTTTTTACCATCCGGATACGATAGCTGTAATACGCCTTCTTTCATAGCCGGAATTAATTGTTGTAACTGATCTATGGGTAAAGCATATTCAGCAGCGTATTTGTTTTTTTCAGGTTCGGAAAGAATCTGTTCATTAACCTGATCGTTTTTTGATTGGTGAGAATTCTGATGATATTGAACCTTTGGCTGCTTATTCACAACCTGTTGGTTTATATCTGTATTGACAGTTTTATGCGCTTGGGACTTTATCTGCCATACAACTGTTATAACAATCAAAAAAAGTATTATGGCAAGTACGAACCAGTAAAAGCGTCTGGCTACATACATAGTTTCTGTCCCTTTTTACTAAGTAGATTCATTATTTTATGCAATAAAAATTATATCTATAGATATTACATTCTTTTTCAAATAAATTATTGATTATATGAATGTATCAATTATTTTTGCCAGTAGGTTTTCACATTAACAAACTCATAAATTCCAAATTCTGACAATTCGCGTCCGAATCCGGAATCTTTTACTCCGCCAAAAGGCAGGCGTAAATCACTACTCGTATGTCGGTTAATAAATACACTACCCACATTTAAATGTTCTGCGAATTTCCATGCCTGAGAAGTGTTATGCGTATAAATACTGGCACCCAGACCAAAAGGATTATCATTTGCCAGCGTTAATGCATGATGATTATCACTGGCTCGCAAAATAATCGCTACTGGTCCGAATACTTCTTCATGATATACACGACAATCCGGATTGACTTTATCCAGAATAGTAGCCGGATAAAACCAGCCTTGTACATTTTCCGGGATTTTACCGCCAAGTAAACATTGTGCACCATGGGTAAGTGCATCCTGAATCTGCGCATGAACCAATGAACGTAAATCATTGCGATGCAGTGGTGCCAAAGTTGTTGACGGCAGCCATGGCTCTCCCATTTGCAGTTTCCGGCAGTATTGCATAAAAACAGCCAGAAATTCATCAGCAATGTCATTATTTATAATCAGCCGTTTGGCTGCATTACATGACTGACCGGCGTCGCGAAAGCGTGAATAACAAGCATCTGCAGCAGCCTGCTCAATATCCGCATCATTTAATACAATGAACGCATTACTTCCGCCCAGCTCCATAACACATTTGCGTAAATGGCGGCCGGCCAGTGCTGCCAGATATCGCCCGGTTTCGGTTGAACCGGTAAAAGCCAGTGCCTGCGTTTGAGCAATAGCATATTCAATATCATCATTACTGAGCCAGACAAGTTGTAAAGGTAAATCATCCCCTATCAATTCAAACAGCATCTGGCTAATTTTGCCTACAGAGGGTGCCGGTTTTACCAGACAGGCATTTCCGGCACATAAAGC
Source organism: Snodgrassella sp. ESL0323 (assembly GCF_013346865.1). Lineage (NCBI taxonomy): Bacteria > Pseudomonadati > Pseudomonadota > Betaproteobacteria > Neisseriales > Neisseriaceae > Snodgrassella > Snodgrassella sp. ESL0323. Next base: position 91,583 of record NZ_JAAEDT010000015.1, read on the forward strand.
GGGAATAGCAAAGCGCAAAATCTGCCATACCGGATAATTCCATGGCATTACTGCCAATACTGTTCCTAAAGGCTCAAAGCGAACCTGACTCAGGCTTGCCTGCGTGGCAATAGTTTTATGGGCAAGCAGCTCGGGCGCTAAATGCGCATAATAACGAATCAAAGCAATAGACTTACTGATTTCTGCTTCACATTCACGCAAACAGCGCCCTACTTCAATACAAATCTGATAGGCCAGTTCAGTTTGTGCTTGTTCCAGTCGCTGAGCAAACTCTAAAAGATAATGAGTACGTGTTTGCACATTTTCACAGGCAAAATTACTTTGTTTACTGGTCAGCTGCTGATACTGTAAATCGAATTCAGCTCTGGTCAGACTTTCACGGGTAAATAGAGTTTCACCTGTAATGGCATGATAACTGGTATACAACACAAAAATCCTTCAACTGCAAACGGTAAATCCATACATATTGAATACAAGACAATACATGTTTCAAAAAATATTGACCTTATAAAATTTATAAGGTCAATAGAAATTTATTGCTCGTCAACTGTATCCAACTTTTGAGCACCCTGTTTGAGTTTATAGCGGTTTTTTAACCATTGCAGATTAGAAAAAGCCAGATTCTGTGCCAGGCTCTGGCTGATTATCTGTTTAGCCTGAGGCAAAACATTATTTATATCCTGAGGTGGTTTAATCGCAGTTATTTTAACTAATATAGGATTTTGTTGTTCAGTAATTAAAATATATGCGGGTTTATTATTTGCTGGTTTAGCTTTCATCCAAAGCTGAAAATCACCCTTAGACATAATAGCCATGGCTTGCTGCGGAGTCAGATCAGCACTTGGCGACCATTCCAGATTAGCGGTATTACCTTTATTCAGATTATCTAAAGCCTGTTTAGCAGAATTTGTAGCAAGCTTTTTAGCTTCTGCTGCAACATAATCCTGTTGTACCTGAGCTTTTACTTCTGCAAAAGTTGCCTGATGTTCTGTGCGTACATCTACAGCGCGTACTACCCAGTAAGTACCATTACCCAGATCAACCGGTTCAGAGTTGTTACGCTTTATCAGCACTTCATTTCCAAACAATGCATCTTGTAATGCTTTAGGCATACCATTGGCAGTGGCCATATCGCGTGTTACCCATTCCTGATCAGCCTTATGGATTTGTAAACCAAGTTTGTCACTAATTGGCTGCAGTGTTTTAGGATTATTAAATGCCAGGTCGCTGACAGTTTCTTTCATTTTCGCAATTGCTGCAGCACCTTTACGAATCTGGAGCTCTTGAGTTAATTGTGTTTTCACACTTTCCAATGAGGGTTTTGGTGCTGATGCAGAAGCCGGAATCTGATTATATGCTTCCTGTAATTCAGCTTCACTGACTTTTTCTTTAGCTCCGAGCTCTGCAGCAGAGAGTTCTACAAACTCATACTTCACTGCCTGTGGCATAAAATACTGCTTTTTATTCGCTTCGTAATATGCTTTCAGTTTACTATCATCAACAGCAACCCGACTGGCAAAATTTGTTGCCGGAAAAGTTACTGTCTGTAATTGGCGTGAAGCCTGCAATAAATTAATCATTTGTCTGGCCTGCACATCACTCACGACATTACCGGCCTTCATAAGATTTAACATAGTCTGCATAGCGTACTGTTTACGCATACCGTCTATCAGAGCTTCTTCTGTCATTCCTGACTGTTGTAAAAACTCGCGATATTTGGCTTCAACAAATTTTCCGTTTTCCTGAAAACTTGGATCAGATGCAATTACCTGTTTTATCTGGCTGATTGGCACACTAATATTCATATCATAGGCACCCTGCTGAATATAAGCCTGGTCAATCAGAGTTTGATAAGCAAGCTGTTTATTTACCGGATTACCAGAAGCATTCTGTAACCTCCGCTGGAAATCGTTGACATCATCTGCTTTGATTTTAATATCACCTATTTTGCTGACATAATCAGAACCGGGAACAGCCAGTGAATAGCCGCCTGCAAACACAAAACTCAGACAAATTACACCCAGAATAATCTGAGCCGGGGTTTTATATTTTTCTACAATGTGAAACATGGGATCCAGTTAACTTTTTGAAACAGACATAAATAGTATTGTAGCGGTTTTTGTTAAGCTAAACCATGGTGATTACAATCATAATGCACAAAAACGACAAACAATAAAAAAGGCGGGAGAATTCCCGCCCAGTCTAATTGCAAAATTTAAATCAAAGAGCATCTTTCAGTGCTTTACCTGCACGGAACTTAGGAGTTTTGGCTGCTTTGATTTGCAATGGCTCGCCAGTTTTCGGGTTACGTCCGGCACGTGCAGCACGTTCGCCCACATAAAATGTACCGAAACCCACTAAAGTTACAGTATCACCACTTTTCAGTGCTTTAGTAACAGAGCTAATCATACCGTCCAGAGCCTTTGCTGCAGAAGCTTTAGATAAATCGGCTTCCTGAGCAATAGCTTCAATCAATTCAGACTTATTCACAATAAAGTCCCTTTCTGTTGTTATGTTCATATGATTTCCAGTTTCCGCCCATTTCCTTTATGGCAAAAACTGAACAATACATTACGATTACTTTATAACAAGCCCAAATTCTTTATGTCAAGCGCCGACACATCTACATTGAGTTAAATCATGCCAAAAACAATGCCATTCACCAATTAGTGTTGGTGAATGGCTGCATACTTAATGTTTTACAGTTTTTGGAGTTGACTTAGACGCTGAATTAGCCATCAAATTTTCTTCAGGTGTACTCTGCCACGGGCTGGGCGGATAAGCCAGCCCCAGATTAAGTACTTCATCTATCCACTGTACCGGGTGAATAGTCAGCTGTTCACAGATGTTTGCCGGAATTTCTTCCAGATCTTTAACATTGTCTTTCGGAATCAGCACATGCTTTATTCCGCCACGTAAAGCAGCCAGCAGCTTTTCTTTCAGCCCGCCAATTGGCAGAATTTCTCCTCGCAGAGTAATTTCACCAGTCATAGCTACATCCGCACGCACCGGTATACCGGTAAAAGCAGAAACCAAAGCTAAAGTAATAGCACTGCCTGCACTCGGACCATCTTTCGGCGTAGCACCTTCAGGAACATGAACGTGAATATCATTTTTTTCATAAAAATCAGGCTCGATACCCAGACTTTCAGCCCGTGAACGAACAACACTCCACGCAGCGCTGACAGATTCCTGCATCACATCACCCAGCTTACCGGTACGCAGAATATTGCCTTTACCACGAAATCTGCTGGCTTCAATAGTTAAAAGTTCACCACCCACTTCTGTCCAGGCTAGTCCTGTTACCTGACCAATACGGTTTTCATTTTCCGCTACTCCATAATCAAAGCGGCGGACACCAAGATAGTCATGTAAATTATCTGCATTAATGACAATCGTTTCTGGTTTAGCTTTAGCTTTTTTACCTTTACTGGTATTTTCTGCTGCAACCGCTTGCTTCATTACTACTTTACGGCAAATTTTGGCTATTTCACGATCAAGTGAACGTACACCGGCTTCACGGGTGTAATAACGGATAATATCGCGTACAGCTGATTCCTCAATGCAGATTTCACCGTCGCGTACACCATTTTGCTTGATCTGTTTGGCTACCAGATATTTCATGGCAATATTGATTTTTTCGTCTTCGGTATAACCGGAAAGACGAATAATTTCCATACGGTCTAATAGCGGAGACGGAATATTCATACTATTAGAGGTAGCAATAAACATCACATCTGATAAATCAAATTCAACCTCTGCATAATGATCAGAAAAAGAATGGTTTTGTTCAGGATCAAGCACTTCAAGTAAAGCACTAGCAGGATCACCCCTGAAATCATTACCTAATTTATCAATTTCATCGAGTAAAAATAGTGGGTTTTTAACACCAACCTTGGCCATGTTTTGCAGAATTTTACCGGGCATTGAGCCGATATAAGTTCGACGATGGCCGCGGATTTCACTCTCATCATGTACACCACCTAACGCCATACGAACATATTTTCGTCCGGTCGCTTTAGCAATGGATTCACCCAGTGATGTTTTACCTACACCTGGAGGGCCGACCAGACATAAAATAGGACCCTTAAGCTGATTCATGCGTTTTTGTACTGCAAGATATTCAAGAATGCGTTCTTTAACTTTTTCGAGACCATAGTGGTCGGCATTCAGAATCATATCGGCTTTGACAATATCTTTGCTTACCTTAGATTTCTTTTTCCACGGTAATTCAAGCAGCGTATCTATATAATTACGAACAACTGTTGATTCAGCCGACATCGGAGGCATCATGCGCAATTTTTTGAATTCAGACAGACATTTTTCTTCTGCCTCTTTGCTCATACCTGCCTGGCGAATCTGCGCTTCAAGATTAGTCAGATCATCATCTTCTTCACCCAGCTCTTTCTGAATCGCTTTTACCTGCTCATTCAGATAATATTCGCGCTGCGATTTTTCCATTTGCCGCTTTACTCGCCCGCGAATACGTTTTTCTACCTGAAGGATATCCAGCTCAGACTCAAGCAAATGAAGTAAATGTTCCAGACGCGCAGTCACATTGGTCATAGCAAGGATTTGCTGACGCTGATCAAGTTTCAGCTGCAAGTGGGCAGCAATAGTATCAGCCAGACGGCTAAGAGTATCGATACCGTTAATAGTAGTAATGACTTCTGCCGGAATTTTTTTATTCAATTTTGCCAGCTGTTCAAACTGGGATAATAATGTACGACGTAATGCCTCATCATCGTGTTTATCCTCTTCAATGGCATCCGTACATTTTTCTATATGAGCCTCAACATACGACCCGCTTTCATCAATATACTGTACCTTAGCCCGGTACAGACCCTCCACAAGTACTTTAACCGTACCATCAGGTAATTTAAGCACTTGCAGAATACTGGCTACTGTGCCCATGTCATACATGTCTTCAGCATGTGGCTCATCAGTATCTGCGTTTTTCTGTGCCAGCAAAAATACCGGTTCATCATGCTCCATGGCAGCATCCAGAGCCGCTATGGATTTTTCACGTCCTACAAAAAGGGGCAATACCATATGCGGGTAAACGACAACATCACGCAAAGGCAACATTGCCATCGTGGTTGGCTGTAACGGAGCAGAATCATAAACTTCAGCCATGTAATGCCTCAATCTTTCCTGGAAATATGCAATTAAATTGGATGTTAAAATGGTGCTAAACCAGTTTTTTTCAAGTATTTCAAATATTGAATAATTATTGAAAAATTCTGTATCAAGAAGATTTATTTTAAAAAGAGAAATATTAGCCGGACAAATATATGGCATCTGAAATTAATCTGTCCGGCCAGATAAACTAGCGAATTACCGGTTTATAGCGAATACGTTTAGGTTTTGCACCTTCTTCTCCCAGACGACGTTTTTTATCAGCTTCATACTCCTGATAATTGCCATCAAAAAATACCCATTTTGATTCACCTTCAGCAGCCAGAATATGTGTGGCAATCCGGTCAAGAAACCAGCGATCATGTGAAACGACGAGTACGCTGCCGGCAAATTCCAGTAATGCCTCTTCAAGTGCACGCAGAGTTTCCACATCCAGATCATTTGATGGTTCATCCAGCAGCAATACATTACCACCGGAAATTAAAGTTTTGGCCAGATGCAGACGTCCGCGCTCACCTCCGGATAGTTTTCCTACAATTTTACTCTGGTCACTGCCTTTAAAGTTGAATCTGCCCAGATAGGCTCGCGCAGGAATTTCAAATTGTCCTACCTGTAAAATATCACGCCCTTCTGCAATTTCATCAAACACGTTTTTATCATCATGCAGACCGTTACGGCTTTGATCAACAATTGATAATTTTACTGTCTGACCAATCTTTACCTCACCCGTATCCGGCTGTTCCTGTCCGGTAATCAGTTTGAATAATGTAGATTTACCGGCTCCGTTTGGACCGATAATACCAACAATGGCACCAGGCGGAATTTTAAAACTTAAATCATCAATGAGTAATTTGTCACCAAAACTTTTACAGACACGCTCAAACTCAATCACCTCATTACCTAGACGCTCGGCTACCGGAATAAATATTTCCTGAGTTTCATTACGTTTCTGATATTCGTAATTACTCATTTCTTCAAAACGCGCCAGACGGGCTTTAGATTTAGCCTGACGCCCGCGCGCATTCTGTCTTACCCACTCAAGCTCTTGCTTCATGGCTTTAATTCTTGCGGCCTCGGTTTTAGCTTCGTTCTCAAGTCGGGCTTCTTTTTGTTCCAGCCATGAACTATAGTTACCTTTCCATGGAATACCATGCCCACGGTCTAATTCCAGAATCCACTCTGCAGCATTATCCAGAAAATAGCGATCATGCGTAACAGCTACTACTGTACCCGGAAAACGAACCAGAAACTGTTCCAGCCATTCTACTGATTCTGCATCAAGGTGATTAGTCGGTTCATCCAGTAACAGCATATCCGGCTTACTTAATAGCAATTTACATAATGCAACCCTGCGTCTTTCCCCACCGGACAAATTACCAATCCGTGCATCCCATTCTGGTAACCGCAGTGCATCAGCAGCAATTTCAAGCTGATGTTCTAAATTATCTCCGGCCCCTGCCGCGATAATAGCTTCCAGCCGTGCCTGCTCTTCAGCCAGCGCATCAAAATCAGCATCCGGCTCTGCATAAGCTGCATATACTTCTTCCAGTTTTTTCTGTGCGCCAGCCACATCCCCCAAACCGGATTCCACTTCTTCTCTTACTGTTTTATCAGCATCAAGCTGGGGCTCCTGTGGTAAATAGCCGATTTTGATACCACTCATTGGAATGGCTTCACCTTCAAATTCGGTATCTACTCCGGCCATAATTTTTAAAACAGTGGATTTCCCAGCACCATTGAGTCCCAGCAAACCAATTTTGGCACCGGGCAAAAAAGATAAAGAAATATCCTTGATAATCTGTTTTTGTGGCGGCACGGTTTTACTTACGCGCAGCATTGAGTATACATATTGGCTCATAGCATATTCATCAGTGTAAATTAGTCAGAATCAGCCTGAAAGGAAGGGCTGATGATTATGATTTTAATTTTAGCATGCATATACCTGCTGTTTCCGAATGCTTTGCGTTAAAATACCACCATTTATTTCTTTGCTATCTTTCATGAATATAATCTCAACTCTGATAGATTTCATTTTACATATTGATCAGCACCTGCAATTTATTGTGACTCAATATGGAATATGGATTTATGTAATTCTGTTTGCTTTGATTTTTTGTGAAACCGGATTAGTAGTTACTCCGTTTCTGCCTGGGGATTCCTTGTTGTTTGCAGCTGGTGGAATCGCTGCTATAGGCGAAATGAATGTGCATTTTATGGTTGTGTTGTTACTGGCTGCCGCTATCATCGGTGATGCCGTAAATTTTTCAATCGGAAAAAAATTTGGTGCCCATCTGTTTGCAAATCCGCATTCAAAAATATTCAAACAAATTTATTTACACAAAACACAGGAATTTTATGCAAAGCATGGCGGAAAAACGATTATCATTGCCCGTTTTGTCCCAATAGTGCGTACATTTGCACCATTTGTAGCCGGAATGGGACATATGCATTATGGTCATTTTATACGCTATAACTGTATTGGTGCTATCCTCTGGGTTGTGCTGTTTTCTTATGCCGGGTATTTTTTTGGTAATCTGCCATTCATTAAACAGAATCTTTCTCTGGCACTGATTATTATCATTGCTGTTTCTCTATTGCCGGCTGTTATAGAAATACTGCGCCACAGATTTGCAGCTTCAAAGCAAAATTAAATATTCTTTTCTGCTGTTAATAACGATATTACAGGCATGTTATGAGTCAGATACATGTATTACCCGATCATTTAATTAACCAGATAGCTGCCGGAGAAGTGATTGAACGTCCGGCCAATGCACTGAAAGAAATAATTGAAAACAGTCTGGATGCGGGAGCCAGCCATATTGATATTCAGCTGGAAACCGGCGGTATCAAACGATTGTCGGTTACTGATGATGGCCAGGGCATAGATAAGACAGATATTCCGCTAGCTTTACATCGCCATGCAACAAGTAAAATCAGTTCTCTGGAAGATCTGGAAAAAGTAGTAAGCATGGGTTTTCGTGGTGAAGGTCTGGCCAGTATTGCCTCAGTCAGCCGCCTGACTCTAACCAGCCGTACAGATATGGATAATCACGCAACTCAGATTTATGCAGAAGACGGCAAACTCAGTGATGTTAAACCAGCTGCACATTCCATTGGAACAACTGTTGATGTAGTTGAACTTTTTTTCAACACACCGGCAAGGCGTCAGTTTCTTAAATCTCCTGCAACTGAGTTTGCCCATTGCCGTACCATGGTAGAACGTCTGGCACTGGCTCATCCTGAAGTAGCATTCAGTTTACAACATAATAATAAAAATATACTTTCATTGCCTGCGCAATCCCTGCAAGAGCGCTGCTCAGCCATTATGGGAACAGATTTTACCGCTGCCAGCCTGAGTGTTGATGAAAAACTCAATGAAATGCGTTTACACGGACTTATTGGTAAACCTACTTTTACACATGGCAAAACCAGCCAGCAATATATTTTTGTCAATCAACGATTTGTACGGGATAAAATTATTCTGCATGCAGTTAAACAGGCATATAACGATGTTTTACATCAGGCTTTAACACCTGCATTTATCCTGTTTCTTACCTTGCCTCCTACCGAAGTTGATGCAAATGTCCATCCAACCAAAACTGAAGTGCGTTTCCGCCAAGGTCAGGCTGTACATCAGCTTGTATTTCATACTTTGAATAAATGTCTGGCTTCTACGAATGCCAGCCATACCACCTCTGTATCTCAGCCGGAAACAGCACTCAAAGATATTATGCAAAAACAGCCGGCTGAAGTTCAACAAGTATTTGGTTCTAATAAAATCAATACTGCAATACACTCTCCGGCACCATATCAGCGAAGCCATACACCAGTTCAGCGCAATCTGAGTTTAAAAGAATCACAGAGTGCTCTGAATACTTATGCTGAATTATATAAATCAGAACCAGTACTTGAAAACAATACAATCAGTATCCCACAATCAGCAGAAGTTGATAATGAACTGGCCAACTTGGAGCAAGTACGCGGTATAAATTCTACTTATCAATCAGTACAGGTAAATGAAACGATAATTCCCCCACTGGGATATGCTATTGCCCAGCTACTTGATATCTATATTCTGGCACAAGCAGAAGACGCACTTATTCTGGTCGATATGCATGCTAGTGCCGAACGGGTAAATTATGAAAAAATGAAGCAACAGCGCGATGCAACGGGTAAAGTAAATAGTCAGACATTACTGATTCCAATCCGCTTTAATGCCAGCCATGAAGAAATTGCCCTGGCAAATGAATATGCCGCTACTTTACAAGATTATGGTCTGGATATTTCGGTTGAAAATCATCAGCAATTGGTGGTGCATACCGTACCCGCTATGTTGGTAAAAAGCGATATTAAGATGCTGGTACAAGAAGTTTTGGATGATTTAATGAAAATTGGCAGTAGCGAAGTCATCAGGGAACGGGAAAACCGCATTCTTTCCACTTTAGCCTGTCACGGTTCAGTACGTGCGGGACGTAAATTAACTTTACCGGAGATGAATGCATTACTGCGCGATATGGAAAATACAGAACGTGCTAATCAGTGTAATCATGGTCGCCCAACATGGGTAAAACTTCGCTTGCAGGATTTGGATGCTTTATTTTTGAGAGGTCAATAATTATCTATACTAAGATTAGATATATAAATTAATAAAAACCTCTTAATCAGCAAGATTAAGAGGTTTTATACTAATGGTAGTTAGTGATTAGCGGTAGCTTGAGATACAGAAGCAGTTTCAGACGCTGCCGGTAATTCAGCATAATCCGGCTCAGATTCTGATTCGTTATTCCACATTTTGCCATTCAGATAAAGCTTACCACCCATTAATTTCAGATGAGTTTTAATAACTCCATTGTTGATTTGTATATAGCCTTTGGTTTGCATGGATTTAACTGCACTATCAATCATCAAGCGGATTGTCTGGTCAATATCTTCAAGAGCTTCCGGACCTCCAGCACTGGCATCCACAGTAAAAAAGGCACGTGCCTGACTGATAGCAAAATTTTCCATTATTGCCTGAGGAATGGCAAAGTCCATCTCTGATTCAGTTTTGTTCAGCATTAATCCAAACTGCTGCATATCAGAGGCAAGCAGGTTTTTGAAACCAAGGCTGCCATGTATATCTATTAAGCCCTGCGGCATTTGCAATTTAAAACTGTTCAGTTTAATAAGCGGGTCATGAGTAAACAATCCCTGCCCCTCATTACGTACAGCAGATACAATTGCTGCGCGAAGTTGCTCATTATTCAGATTCTGAGTGGATAACTGAGTAATTTTATTATTAATCGCTACTAGACTGGCTGCATCCAGATGTTCGGCAGATGCATCAATATCCAGCGGACCATAAACATCATTGCCATACTCTAATTTAGCAAAACCAAATTTACCATTGCTATTAATCCACTGATCTTTTTCCTGAGTAGAAGTAGCCAGTTTCAGATCCTGAATGTTAATTTTGGCAGGAATACTGCTACCAGCCGGACTAATAAATGCACCTATCTGCAAATTGGTTACCAGATTAACCAATTGATCTAAACGGATACTGTTATCTGATACATCATTCCAGATAAATGTAATGTTTTTGATACTCAGATCACTATTACCTAAAGCCAGTGATGTTTTACCATGTTCTGTATGGCTATTCAGCTTTAAATCCTGATAAGACGTATGTCCTTTAGTCGCCAGAATCACATCCAGACCAGGACTGACGGTATGACTATCATAACTATTAAAATCTTTAGCATAATCAATTGTAGAATCCAGCCCCTGCCAATTGATTTTAATTCCGGATAATTCTTCATAATTGAATTTCGGAATTACAACGTGCATTTGTCCGCTTCCACTTAGATTAATAGTATTTTCAAGCTGTAGTGGCGCATTCTGACCAAAAAAACGATCAAGAATCTGTTTTGCCTGAGGCGTGAACTGTAGCTCAGTTTCTACATGAGCCCGTACAGGACGAATACTGCCGGCAAATAATCCATGATGTACATGATTAACCAAAGTAATCGGTTGTTGCAGTACCGTGCGTACATTATCCGGTAACTGTTGCTGTACACCGGCAAAAAAACTGGGTTTAAAGCGAATCTGCATAGTCTCTGTTGAGCTAAACCAGCCGCGTTCATAGTTCTGCTTTTCAATCAGTAGAAAAGAATTTTTGGCTAGTAAAGCACGCTGTTCGTCAAGACTTTGCTGGGCTTTAATACCCAGATAGTATGGCAAACCCAGTAAAATCAGTAATACAACCGCCACTAAGGCAGCAACAATCGTTACAATACGTTTATTCATGCTTGAAATATCTTATATATCTACGTTCTGCAAGATTAGCAGGATAACATCAAACAGAGCATTTGTCCGCCGGGTTTGCTGCTGATAACTGCCCTAGTTTCATTCCGGTATCTGCAAATCAGACCTGAAAAATAAAAATATTAATTGTTTGGTAGGGTGTTTACCAAAAGCCGCTGCCGCTGTTGTTCAAATAAACAAATAGTTGCAGCCATAGCCACGTTAAGTGATTCAGTCTGACCAGTCATGGGAATAATTACGCGTCTGGAAGCAGCTTGTAGCATTTTTGCACTCAGTCCGCTTCCTTCATTGCCGAATATCCAGCCGGCAGGTTCGTTCAGATTTAATGTATAAAGACTATGAGACTCAGGACTCAATACCGTAGCATACAACGGATAGGCATAATCTGTACACCATGCTGTTAAATCGGAAACAGTCTGTATATTCAAATAGGCATGCGCGCCCATTGCTGCACGTAATACTTTAGGCGACCAGACATCAACACTATCTTTGCTCAGTACAATATTATGAACACCGGCAGCCAGAGCACTGCGTAAAATGGTACCGGTATTACCGGGATCCTGTACTCTTTCTAAAAGAATAACATCCTGAATATCTGATGCAGATACAACCTCCGGTAGCTTCACTATTGCTACAGGTTCTCTTGAATTAACTAAATCACTGATTTTATCCAGTAGATTGTTCGCAACCAGTACAACCTGATGTGCCGGAATTGTTGCAAGTAAATCAGAAATTTCCGGGTCATGAATACGCTGTTGCGGTAAATATAATGTCTGAATTAAATATCCAGCCTGAATAAATGTTTCAACCAGATGAACACCTTCCAGTACAGCAAGCTGATGCTGACGACGGTAATGAGACTGAGCAATTAATTTGGACAAATGCTTCAGTTCATTATTACTGGCAGATTGTATAATTTTATAACTCATACAATATTTTGGCTTTCTTCTAATTGCTGATTAAGAACCTGACTGATTTGATTAACGGCTGTTAAAGTACGCAGCTGGGTAAATAACTTTCCTGCTTCAGGGTAATTTAATTTAAGCATGCCCAGCCATTGCTTTAGTCTGGATACCGGATAAGCAGAACCCTCGGCGGCTTTATCACAGCAACTATTAAAAAAATCATTAATCCACGGCAGAATTTCTTGCCATGATAGAGCAGATATTACTTGCCCATGATTATAGGCAGCAATTTGCCGCGCCAGATCCGGACATTGAATTGCCCCGCGCCCCAGCATAACATCTGTACAATTACTAACAGCACGGATTTTCTGATAATCAGCCAGTGTAAATACATCACCATTGGCAATAACCGGAATACAAACTGCTTGATTAATACGTCCTATCCATTCCCAATGAGCGGGAGGCCGGTATCCTTCGATTTTTGTACGTGCATGTACGGTTAGCTGCTCTGCACCACCCTGTTCTATGGCCTGTGCACAATCTAGAGCCAGATCTTTATTTTCATAACCCAGACGCATTTTGGCACTCAGCATAATTTTATCTGACAGGCTTTTGCGTACTTTGGCTACTATTTGTTCAATTTTATCCGGATACTGCAAGAGAACTGCACCACCCTGATGCTGGTTAACAGTAGGAGCCGGGCAACCAAAATTTAAATCAATATGTGTAGCACCCAGTTCAACCACTTTTTGAGCATTCAGTGCCATATTTTCTGCATCGCTTCCTAATATCTGTACGGCTACAGCAGTACCGGCCTGAGTTTGATTATTATTTGCCAGTTCAGGCATATATTTCAGCCAGATAGAGCGACCATGAATGGTATGAGTTATGCGCACAAATTCAGTAACACAAACATCAAATCCGCCAATGCGTGTTAACAGATCGCGCATTGGCGCATCTATTAAACCCTGCATAGGCGCCAAAAATAATTTTGGTACAGTACTTTTAGTTTGCAAAATAATACAGCCCACACAAATTACAATTACTTAAATCAAAAAACAACGCAACTCGTTTTATAAACAAGTTGCGTCAACAATTATAAAATAAAATTGCTTTTGAAAGCTTTAATCGCGTAATGTTTCAATCAGATCGATTAATAATTCAACATCTTCTTTTTTCAATACTTCAAAGCCTTCATTTAAACCCAAGTCCTCCAGCAGCATTTCACCAGCCGGAGTATCATGCATGGTACTAAATGCATTCTGTAAGTTTTCCAGCATTTCTGCATTACGCGGATGCAATAAAATCAAATGATACAAATCTTTGATTTTACTTTCAATTAACAGGTTTAAGCGACTACGTGTAATAGAGGTCAGTTTATGATAAGCAGAGGACATAAATAAACCAATATTACCCTGATTCTGTATCAGTCCGCGTGCAACAGCTGCAAAAGATTCACTTTTAATCCATGTTAAATCTTTTTCTTCTATATCTACGGCTTCCAACAGTCGCAAAGCAATTAATTTAACATCATAATTCTCGGTACACAGAATTGACATACCGGGCTTGATATCTGCAAGTGACTTAATATCACTGTCAGCACTACTGGCAATAACCATCTCATCAAAACGATTGACAGGCTTTACTACCGGCAAATAACCAAGTTCGCGAATAAGCTTGGAAGCATTGAACGGATTGGCATAGATAATATCAACATTATCATTGTCAATTTCCTGCTGTTCTTCTTCAGAATTGCTGGCCATAGATAAATGCACTGGAGCATCAATCAGCCGTTGCAGGCGAGTATTAAGAAAATGCCATCCGGCATAGTATTCAGGAGGAAAATCTGGGGCAATTAAAAAATTGATAGTCATGAGTTACCCCGCTCTTCTTTCATGAGACCTTCATATAATGTCTGCATTTCTAATACTTTACTGCGGGAAGGTTTACGTCGTACAGAGGTATAGCCTTCAATAACACCATCACGGATATTAGGTACTATCGTAGCGTAAACCCAGTAAAAACCACCATCTTTACGCAGGTTTTTTACATAACCATGCCATTTTTTTCCTTGCTCTACAGTATCCCACAAATCTTTATAAGCTACTTTGGGCATATCAGGATGGCGTAAAATATAGTGCTCGGCACCCATCAGTTCATCGCGCGACCAGCCACTCATGTGTACAAACACTTCATTTGCATGAGTGATAATTCCCTTCAGATCTGTTCTTGAAGTAATCAGACAGCCATCAGGAAACTCTGTTTCTACATCAGTACAATATACCGTGCGTTTTATACCATCGTAATGTGTCAATTCAAATGTGCGATGTTCAATTTCAGGCACTTTCATTGGTGAAATCATTATGACTCCATTTTCTTGAATGTGGACAACCAAGCAAATAATGCAATAATTAATTTGCAATATATATTGCGCCGATTAGCAAAAGAACACAAAGCATTTAATCAGGTTGTGTAAAAAAAGACACTATTTATTGACACAAATCAACCCATATTCAACTTAATGTAAAAAAAAATATACACTGATTAATTAGATATAACATATAATTGAGCGATATATCAACTAAAAAAGCTCTATATTTACCGTTTCTTTGAAGACTCAGACTGATATAAACCAGCCCATTTCATAATATTGGCTACTTCAAATTCATTCAGTTCGTAATACTGACCACGTTTCAGTCTATTAGGTAAGGCAATTGGTCCAAATCGCACGCGAACCAGACGGCTTACAGTCAACCCCTGACTTTCAAACAAACGCCTTACCTCACGATTGCGACCCTCTTTAATGATGATGTTATACCATTTATTCGCTCCTTCACCACCCTGTTCCCACAGATGCTGAGCCTGAGCAATACCATCTTCCAGTTCAACACCATTGAGCAAACTCTGTTTCTGTTCTTCACTCAGTTCACCCAGAACACGGACAGCATATTCGCGTTCTACTTCAAAACTCGGATGAGCAAACCGGTTAACTAGCTCGCCGGAAGTGGTTAATATCAATAGCCCACATGTATTGATATCCAGACGACCAATGGCTACCCAGCGACTGCTGGCAGTTTGAGGCAAGCGATCAAATACACTAACCCGTCGCTGCGGATCATCACGGCTGACAATTTCACCTTCCTGTTTGTAATAAACCATAATGCGCGGCAAACGATCCGGCCATTTGATATTAATAGCAGAACCACGCACACTGACTTCATCATCCGGCGTGATTTTGTCTCCCAATTGAGCCACTTTACCGTTAACACGTACCAGCCCCTGGCTAATCCACTGCTCCATTTCCCGTCTTGAACCGGCACCAGAAGCGGCAAGTGCTTTTTGCAGTCTCACAGGTTCCATTTTTTCCAAACTGATACGCTGGTCTTTCAGCATCCTTGCCCGTTGCTGAATTTCTTGATTAGGCGTACGCTGCACCAGTTTTTTGGCACGCTGTACTTTCGTTTTTGTATTAGCTGTAATTACAGAACTATCCGCTTTACCACCAGTATTATTTTGCTGTCTGAGAGCTGATTTGGTCTTATTACCGGAGTGTCGCCCAGAAACATGTTTATTGCTTTTACTGGCTACTCCGTCGCGTATTTGACGTTTAGTTAATTTTTTCTTGGCTTGATTCATTCATATACTCCTATCTGTCTTCAGACAGTTCTTCTGCGGTAGACTGATCTACGGCAGGTTCATTTAAATCAGGTAAGACAAGCTCACCCAATTCAGTTAATGGTGGTAACTGGCTTAAATCTTCCAGCTGCAAATCACTCAGAAAGCCAGCTGTGGTAGCCCATAAATTTGGTCTTCCCAGGCTATCACGCTGTCCGATAATTTCTATCCAGCCTCGATCCTGTAATGTTTGTAAAACATTACTTGAGACAGCAACACCACGGATAGCCTCAATATCACTTCGCGTTACCGGCTGCTGGTAGGCAATGATGGCCAGTGTTTCCAGTACAGCCCGGGAATAACGGGGGGTGCGCTGAACATCCAGACTGGCCAAACGGGGATAGGCAGCATGAATAACCTGAAAGCGCCAGCCCTCGGCACTATGCACCAGATTAAGTGCCCTTTCCTGCCAGCGTATTTGCAGTGCTTCCAGTATGCTGGTTAACTCATCTGATGATAAAGGCGGATCAGTAAGTGCAGACAAAATTTTTTCACTTAATGCCTCACTCTGGGTCAGCAATGCAGCTTCAATTAATGCTTCGATAGAAACAGATTGATTCATAGTCATATATTTCTATACTTAAATTGAAATCCGTTTTAAATAATCTATAAAGATTAACCTTTGCGCGCAGCTTTTCTGGCTGCCCGTTCTGCCTTAAGCTGTGCTTCATGCTGCTGACCTTTTTTCAACCAAACTGCCCACTGATTGGGCGTTTCCAATGTAATACGACCGATTAGTCCGTCACGAAAATCGGTCAGCAAGCGTTCAGCAGCTTTCTGGTAATCAATGCGCCCGCCACTTAATAATGCACCACGCTTTTTACCTACCCATTCTAACCATTGATCATCAAGCCAGTGCGGGCTTTCGCTCAGGTCAGCCTGATAGCGTTGCTGTAGTAACGGCAAATAATGCCGGCGCAGATAATCCAATAATTCCAGTGCTACCACCTCTTCATCCAGGGCATTACGACCCACGGCACCACTGGCAGCTAAATTATAACCGGCTTCCTCAACTATAATTTTCGGCCATAACATTCCGGGCGTGTCGTATAACCAGAAATCATCAGCCAGTATCAGTCGCTGTTCAGCCTTAGTAATACCCGGTTCATTACCGGTTTTAGCACTGCGTTTACCCAGCATGCCATTAATTAAGGTAGATTTACCTACATTGGGAATACCGCAAATAAGCACTCTCAGTGGTCTGTCCAAACCGTGGCGATTAGGAACCAGTGCACGGCTGGCCGCAATAATTCTGTTAGCAGCCTGCTTTTCTGATGCATCCAGTGCCAAGACATTAGTATTGGACTGGGAACGGTAATCAGCCAGCCACAACTCTGTGCGCTCGGGATCAGCTAAGTCCTGCTTATTCAGAATTTTTAATTTTGGTTTATTCCCGGACAGTTTTGCCAGCAAAGGATTGGCACTGGAAGCAGGCAGGCGGGCATCCAGCACTTCAATTACCATATCCACGCTCTTTATCCGTTCGGCAATGACTTTTTTGGCTTTGTTCATATGCCCGGGATACCACTGAATAGCCATAAATTGTCCTTGTCTGAAATCAAAAATATCAAAACTGAAAACATTCAGGCAGCCTGACATCAGGCTGCCTGAATAACGCATAATGCGTATTATACCGTTTTTTCAGAATGATTACTTAATTCTAACTGTCTGTGCCGAATCAATACTGAATAAGCATTTAACTTGTTTGCCAGTGCTTCTACAATATAAACAGAACGATGATGACCACCAGTACAGCCGATGCCAATATTAACATAACTGCGACTTTCTTTTTCCATTTGCGGTAACCAGCGCAATAGAAAACCGGATAAATCATCTATCATTTCTGCCATAACCGGCTGTCCGGAAAAAAATGTCCTTACAGGTTCATCCAGACCACTATACGGACGTAAGTGGAAATCATAATAGGGATTAGGTAAAAAACGCACATCAAAAACGAAATCAAGACCGGCAGGTACACCAAATTTATAACCAAAAGACTCCAGAACAACACGCATTGGCGCTACCGGCAAGTGCAACCATTGCTGAATCTGACGGCGCAATTGCGAGACATTCAGTAATGAAGTATCTATTACATAAGCGTGGCTTTGCAAAGTAAACATGTATTGCTGTTCAGCAGAAACACTCTCACTTAATGTTTTATGTTCACGTGCCAATGGATGGCTGCGGCGTGTTTCTGAAAACCGGCGCAGTAAAACGGCTACAGAAGAAGTTAAAAACAGCAAATCTACCTGATGCCCCAAAGTACGTAACTGTGTGACCAGTTCCAATACATCTGCAGGGTTGAAGCGTGAACGGATATCTACGCTTACGCCAAGTTGCGCTACATGACTGACTGCATAGTGTTCAATCAGACCGGGCAACAGCTTTACCGGTAAATTATCAACGCAGACAAAGCCGACATCTTCCAGTAAACGTAAAGCAATGGATTTTCCGGAACCGGATAATCCGCTAATCAATACTATCCTCATGATTCACCGCATCCTCTTTCAGCATTGAATTATGACGATCCAGAAATTGCTTGGTACTGTCCTGACCACGCATTTGTAAAATAAAATTACTCACAGCAGCCTCTACCAATACAGCCAGATTTCGACCCACTGCTACTGGCAGAGTAACACTGCGAATAGATACATTGAGAATGCTTTCAGTTTCACTTTTTATACTCAGACGGTCAATCCTTTGCATATGGGTATCATCGGCCAGCACCAGATTGATTATCAGCTGTAACTGCTTTTTGGGTCGCACAGCAGTTTCACCGAAAATTGCCCGTATATTCAAAACACCAAGACCGCGCACTTCAAGAAAATCCTTCAGCATAGCCGGACAGCGGCCTTCAAGTGTTTCCGGCCCGATACGGTATAACTCCACCGCATCATCTGCCACCAGACCATGTCCGCGTGATATCAGCTCCAGCGCCAGTTCGCTTTTACCCAGACCTGACTGACCGGTTATCAGCACACCAACTTCAAATACATCCAGAAATACGCCGTATTTAACTGTAGAAGCTGCCAGCACCCTCTGCAGATAAATTCGCAAAACATCCATCAGAAAAGGGCTTTCTGTTTTGGATGTCAGCAAAGGTACATTATGCGTATGACAATAATCACGCAGCATATAGGGCACAGGTAAATCATTTGCGACTATGATCAGTGACATAGTCAAATCGAACAATTCATTAAGCGTGGTTTTGATTTCACCGGCTTCAATTTTATTCAGATACTCGACTTCTGCAATCCCGATTACCTGCACCTGATTGGGATGAATAAAATTCAGATGTCCTACCAGCGCCAGTACCGGCTTATCGGCGTCAATACTGATACGGTTATCCGCACCGGCTGTGCCGGCAGACCATGCAAGTTTCAGTTTTGTCTGATTGTCATGATATAAGCGCCGTACCGAAATACTGGGCATAGTAATGTTTCCTTATACCTGTTCTGCTATCAGTATTTCACGCACACTTTCGGCACTGGTAGCAGACAATAATGCATTGCGTACAGATTTTTGTGAAAATTTTCCGGCCAGTTCCGATAAAACATTCAAATGCTTGGTTGATGCATTTTCCGGTACCAATAGTATAAATACCAGACTGACGGGTTGCTCATCCGGAGCATCAAATGCGATGGGTGTCTGCAGACGGAAAAACGCACCTACCGTATCTTTTACTGCACCGGTACGCCCATGCGGAATGGCCACACCCTTACCTAATGCGGTAGAACCCAGCTTTTCGCGTGCAAACAAACAATTAAAAACATCTTCCTGCGACAAACCTGCCTCTTCGGATAATAATTGACCGGCTTCTTCAAACAGACGTTTCTTACTACTTACATTTAAATCAAGAACCACATGTGAAACCGGTAAAATATCCCCAATTAAACTCATGCTCATATTCAATTCCTATCAAACTGCACTGTACAGCCGGCTAATCCGGAAAGGGGACTAATTTACTTTGCTGAATCAGATACAATTTATTTCAATACAATCAAATTACAAAAATTATCTCTTATTTCTACCCGATAATGTTTTCATTGCTCATGATTTGCCTATCCAGTAATGCAGAAGCAATCCAATAAACAGGATAAGACCAATCCGGTTATTACGAACAAACATGATAAAGCATATTTTGCGGTCTCTTGTACGAATATTGAGCCATTGACAATACTGCAAAACAGATACAATTACCAGTGCCAGCCAGTACCAGATAGTTGCGTGAATCTGCCAGCCAGCCAGAATCATCAGCAGATCAAACCCTGCATGACACAACATAACAGCAGTAATATCGTGATTACCAAAAGTAATTGCAGATGTATGAATGCCGATTTTTAAATCATCTTCCTTATCTGCCATGGCATATATAGTGTCATAAGCTAAAGTCCACAATGTATTGGCAGCCAGTAAAATCCACGCAATCATCGGCACATGATTAGTTATCGCTGCAAACGCCATAGGTATCCCAAACGAAAATGCCAGACCAAGATATAATTGCGGTAAAGGAAAAAAACGTTTAGTAAACGGATATGTCATGGCTAGAAATAGTGCGGGAATACTCATCAGCCAGGTAAGCCGATTCATAGGCAGCAAACAGAATGTAGACAAAATACACAGTAGTAATGTCAGTATGAGCGCTTCTTTTTTACTTACCTTTTTTAAAGCAAAAGGTCGCTGACAGGTACGATCAACAGCACCGTCAAAATCGCGGTCTGCATAATCATTAATCACGCAACCGGCACTGCGCATTAAAAAAGTGCCGATTGTAAACAGCAGCACGATTAACCAGTCCGGATACCCGTCTGCAGCAATCCATAAAGCCCACCAGGTTGGCCATAACAGCAATAACGTACCAATCGGCCGGTCTATACGCATTAACTGTATATAGACTTGAAAGCGCTCAGCCAACTGCCCGTTTTTTTTATCTTGCAGTTTCCTTTCTACAAAAAATCGATTCACACCTGTCTTTCAATGTTAATGCATGATTAAAAAATACAAAGATAGCCTCTGCCACATTGCCAGAACACTACTGATGCTACTACTATCAGAAAGAAGTCGGCAAACCAAATAATTGTAGCATAAGCATAACAGCTAACTGCACTCTGAAACCATAATCCAAAGGAGTAAGATATGGATTTAATTTTATGGCGTCATGCCGAGGCTGAAGATAGCCGCAATGATATGGCACGAAGATTAACAATTAAAGGTCAGCAGCAGGCAAAGTCCAGTGCTCAATGGTTGCATCAGCATTTACCGAATAACTTTCAAGTTTTCTGCTCAGAAGCAGTAAGAGCACAGCAAACTGCAGAATTTCTTAAACAGCCTTTGACTATTAATAAATTACTGAATCCTAACAGCCATCCGCTTAATCTCGCTACTTTTCTGCAACAACAGAACGCTGCTTCTTCTACACAGATATGGGTAGGTCATCAACCATGGATAGGTCAGTTCTGCGCTTATTTGCTCAACGGCATCTGGTTACCGCAGCAATTCTGGTCAGTGAAAAAATCAGCTTTTTGGTGGTTTGATGTCCGTTTTTATCAACAGCGCCATCAGGCACGGCTAAAAGTCGTTCTTGCACCCGCTGCTTTAAAATAAACCATACAGATATAATCTGCAAATGAAAGCATATAGCGATGAGTTGGTTACATAAAAATGTCAATATCGGACATAATCAGTTCAATGAAAAAAGCTTTTTCACAAAGCTTAGTAAAAATGCCTTAATTCTGGGTAAGCCCGTAATGGTGCAGCTATACACCTTATATCTGCTTTTTAAATCAGCAGAAACACCGCTACGCAGTAAAATGCTGATATTGGGTGCCCTGCTCTATTTTCTCAGTCCTATAGATCTGATTCCCGATTTACTCGGACCAATAGGATTTACTGATGATATTGCGGTTATTACCATGGTATGCAGACAACTGCAAAAAGCCATCACACCGGCACTTAAAGCTCAGGCTGAAACAGCTGTTTCCCGATTCTTTCACCGTTAAATCATACCTTCCTGCTAAGCTATTCAATATTATTTTGATATAGCCGCATCAGTTTATCCATAAAAATAAAAAGCTGCTGGTTCATAACAGAATAATCAAAATATCTGATTTCCTCTGCTGACTGAATAAAAGGATAATCAGCTGCTTTCTCTAATTCAGATGCAGAAGCTGCAATTAATTTATCAATAGCTTTTGCATTCAGCTCCAGATGACACTGAAAACCGTATACCAACGGTGCATAACGGATAATCTGACACGGACAACCTTTACTATAGGCAAGCACTTGTGCCTGTTCGGTCAGACCCGGCATATCACCATGCCAATGTGCCACTAGCATTTCTTTATCAAAATGAGAGATAAGTTCATCCGCCATACCTGCATGAGTTAGATAAATTGGAAAATAACCAATTTCTTTATTAGGACTGTGTTCATACATTCCGTTTAAAGCCTGCCCGATTAATTGGGCACCTAAACAAATACCAAGCACAGCCTTACCATTATTAATGGCACTGAGAATCAGACTTTGCTCTGCATTAGTATCAAAATAAGGGCATTCCTCAATTGTCGTAACTGGTGATTGCGGCCCCCCCATAATAATCAGCATATCGAAACCAGCTGCAGATTCGGGTAATTTGTCGCCAAGATAAACGCGTGAATGCGAAATCTGATAATCTCTACTGATTGCCCATTCTTCACAAGCTGCAGCTTCTTCATAATCCTGATGAATAATAAAATGTACCCGCAATTTTATTCTCCTCCATATACAATAAAATCAGAATGAACCGGTTAAACTATACGGTTTTTTCCGGTAGATATCCAATTATAAAAGGATCTCCATTTATCAGATTTTTGATTTATGATATAGCCAAAGCAAATATAATAGCGCCGCACAAACAGTGCGGCGCTGATTTAAGCTAGGGTAAAATTAATTACTTGCTGGCTTTAAATTCTTCATGATATTCACAAGCCAGTTTATGCAGAGATGCACCAATAGCTTTGTACTGATATTCATTCAGATTGGCTAATGAAACACGACCGGATGGGTGACGTACGGCAAAACCTTTACCCGGTAACAATACTACACCGGATTCATCCGCAATTCTGAACAGCAGTTCATTCGGGTTTTTGGTTTTAACAACCCATTCAGCAAACTCATCACCATACAGCTGACGTGCAGTATCTTCCATATCAACCAGAGTGTAGTAATCCACACTGTTTTCATTAAACTCATGTTTAATACCCAGCTGTTTGTACATGGCAGCACTGCGGTTGCGAATCAGAGCCATCAGAGCATCTTTATACTGTTTCTTGGTATCCATCATTTCGGCCAGAGAGAACAGTACCATCTGCACCTGTTGTGGTGTAGACAAACCAGCTGTGTGGTTCAGAGCAACAGCACGGCTATCAGCAACCATACGGTCGATCAGTTTCAGTTTTTCCGGTTCCGGAGTAATAGACAGATAACGTTTGTGCAATACCTGACGTTCTTCTTCAGGCAGCTCAGCAATTTTCTTGTCCAGTACATTTTCTTTGGCCATGGCAATCACACCCAAGCGCCAACCGGTAGCACCGAAGTATTTAGAGAAAGAGTACACTAAAATAGTGTTGTACGGGCACAGAGTAAACAGAGATTCAAAGTTCTCAGCAAATGTACCGTATACGTCATCAGTCAGAATAATCAGATCAGGACGTTTTTTCACAATGTCAGCAATAATCTGCAGACTGCGGTCGTCCATTTTCACTGAAGGCGGATTGGATGGGTTAACCAGATAGAATGCTTTGATTGAAGGATCTTCCAGTTTGCGCAATTCGCTTTCAGGATACTGCCAGTCCAGTTTCGGATCAGCATTGATTAGAACTTCTTCCAGTTCATAATCGTTCAGTTCAGGAATTTCCAGATAGGGTGTGAAAATTGGTGCGCCCAGAGCAATTTTATCGCCATGACGAATCAGACCATTCTGTTTCAGAGAACTGAAAATGTATGCCATAGCAGCAGTACCACCTTCAGTTGCAAACAGATCGATATCATCATTAGACATCGTTTTAGCACCCATTTCTTCCAGAATATAGGTTTTAACGATTTCTTCAGACAAGCGCAGCATACGGTCAGGTACAGGATAATTGCAACCCAGAATACCTTCAGTCATTTCCAGCAGGAACTGATGCTGATTGTAACCAAGCTGGTCACGTACATAAGACATGGCTTTGCTCAGAAAATCAACACCTGGTTTGTGACGGTTACGACGGATAAAATCATCAAATCGTGCCATCAGATCATCTTTAAACGGCATACCACCGATATTCTGATCCAGGAAAGAGAAAGAAATTTCAGACTCTTCCGCAGCAAACAAACCTAATTCAAAAAAGGCATTGCGTGGTAAAGTAGCCAGAAAATTAGGGTTACCACGGCCGGCATTCAGCATCATCCGATCGTTGCGGCTCTGTGCCAGATCAATCAAGTGATTTTTCAACTCAAACGGGCTTAAATTAGCATATTTTTCAAAATCATGTTTTGAAGTCATAATAGTTTCCTCAAGAAGTTAAAGCACATATCAAACAAGAGCCACAATCAACGGACCTAACAATGTCAGGAACACATTGGCTAATGCATATGTAACGGCAAATGGAGTAGTCGGAATTGCATTTCCTGCTTTATCCAGAACTTCACCAAATGCAGGATTGGCACTGCGTGAACCAGCCAAGGCACCTGCAAATACAGCTGCATTGTCATAACGAAGCACATAGCGACCAAAGAAAATAGCCAGAATCATCGGAACCAGAGTAACCACCACACCGATCAGGAACAGAGTCAGACCATGTTCTTTAATAGTGGTAATTGCCTGTAAACCTGATTGCAGACCCACAACAGATACGAAGCCGGCCAGACCGAAGTCCTTCATAAACTGAGAAGCCGCAGCAGGCATATTGCCGAATGTCTGTTTACGGGCACGCAGCCAGCCAAAGAAAAGACCAGATAACAATGCACCACCACCGGCACCAAGCGTAATCGGAATATTGCCGATACGAATTACTACCCAGCCGATAATCAGACCAAGTACTACGCCCAGACCGTGATAAGCCCAGTCAGTTTTACTATTAACCGTAATAGGTGCACCGATGATGTGTACGACACGGTTAATATCACTGGTAGAACCGTAAATGGTCATTACATCGCCTAGTTTGAACTCTGTATCAGGTGTCAGATCCAGTTTTTCACCATTACGATGCAGTTCAATCAGATAGATACCATGCTGAATTTCAAAATCTTTATCGCTCATATGAACTTTGGAACGAATTTCAGCCATGGTTTTATTTGCATACTCAGGATTGCGGAAAACCACATTTTTAGTATCAACAATGACTTCCAGACCCGGTTCGGCATCCAGTTCGCGGCCGAATAAAGTGCTGACAGAAGTAACAGCTTCACGACGACCAACAATCAGAATGATGTCTTCCGGTTTCAGAATCGTAGATGGAGTGCAGTCAATCAGATTACCGTGACGTTTAATGCGTTCGATCGTAATACCCAGATTTTCTAATTCAATATCTTTAATAGATTTCTGAATATCATGTTCAACCACATAGATACGTCCCACCATCTGCGTAATTGCCATCCCCTGATTACCTTCGAGTGCCATAGCACCTTTCAGTTGTTCAGCTTCTGCAGCTACCGCATCAT
Source organism: Snodgrassella sp. ESL0323 (assembly GCF_013346865.1). Taxonomy (NCBI): domain Bacteria; kingdom Pseudomonadati; phylum Pseudomonadota; class Betaproteobacteria; order Neisseriales; family Neisseriaceae; genus Snodgrassella; species Snodgrassella sp. ESL0323. The sequence goes on from NZ_JAAEDT010000015.1 coordinate 117,283, forward strand.
CGCGAATATCCCGACCCATGATTTTCGGTAACACATTCATACAAATTATGATTGCGCCCAGAGAACCAAAGATATATGTCACCGCATAACCAATAGCTACATTAGCCTGTAACTGCTGTAACTGATCGGCAGGCAGACCCATATGTGTCAGAGCATCAGCAGCCGTACCCAGAATTGCTGACTGAGTTAAACCACCGGCAGCCAGACCAGCGGCCAGACCTTTATCCAGATGGAACAGGCGTGCCATAATCATTACCGTAATAAAGCCGGTAATGGCGATAAACAATGCCAGAAAGATTTCACGCAGAGTTTTTACACCCAGTGAACGGAAAAACTGAGGACCACTTTCATAACCCACAGCGTAAATAAATAAAGTAAACAGCAATGCCTTAAGGCCAGAATCAATGTGAACATTGAGCAGGCTTAAGACCACTGCCACCAGCAAGGAACCGGCAACCCCGCCAAGCTGGAACTTACCGAAGCGTATATTGCCCAGCAAATATCCCAGACTTAACGACAGAAACATCAGAATAACCGGTGATTCCTTAATATTAGTCAATACCCAATTCAACATATGTCTACCTTCTCCTGAAAGAACGAAGGCTAGTGTGCGCTTATGCGCTTTTAATTTTTGTCTAAATATTCATATGTTCGAAAATTAATGATAATTTTGGTATTTTGTTAACAACATTGGCATTTAATTAATCAAATTAACCACGTTTAATTACTATGTAAGATTAATTTCACACTAGTGTAATAAGCAGCTTTTAGGGTGTTTTTCCTCTGATTTAAAAGAGAAAAGTTAAGATTATGTTTAGATTTTTTTATTAATATATAAACAAACACAATAATAAAAAATTCAATATGAATAAATATTGAAATATATCCTGATATCAGCTTATTCAAACCATCATTGAAGTAATTTATTTTTAACTGAATATATTTATTCATATTGAATATTTAATTATTAAGCTAAATAAATATTTTTTTAATGCAAGTGATAATTTCTAACATATTGAAATGATAATAAGAATCCTGTTTAACAACTTAGCCGATTATTAAAAATCCTGTAGCCATTTCACAACAAACTCCCCTTTTTTTTTAAATAAAAATGATATTGAAATTAACATAAATTACTAATTAAAATATCTAATCAAAAAAATGACTAATTAATCCATTTTGTTACACAACATTTACATAAATATTTTTATACCTGAAAACTGAATACAAACAGTTCGCATTTAAAGATTAAAATTTTATTTAAGCTGTATTTGTATCAATATTTTTTAAAACTATTTATAAATCAAATATAAAGCAATTAGAAAAGCTTATTTATTAAAACAGCTTATCTTTAAAAAAAAATTATAGAAAAAGCCTGAATAAATTTATTCAGGCTTTTTTTTAAATTACATACAGATAAATATACCTGTCGAGGCTCAGCTATAAAATATTCAGCGAAATAAAGGCATTGATTCGGTATTGATAAAATTAACTGCATTATTTAAATTATTTTGTGGATTATCTTCAACATCCGGATCTTGAGTAGAATCTGCAGGATCTGTTGAGTCTGTATCAGCATCATCAGTTTCATCATCATATAAAGAAAATGTATTTACTTCACTTTCAGGTGAAGATACACCGATATCCTTAATCAGCCGATGATACTCTGCAGATTGAGCTAACAACTGTTTTGCAGCTTTGCGCAGGTTATTTACTTCACTGCGTGCCAGATAAAACGTTGTTGGTATATGAATTACTTTATCCCTTAAAGGGGAAGAAGGTAAATCCAGTAAATTCACACTTACATAATAAACACGCGGTGTACCCTCACTGCGATTTTCATTCCACCAGTCTACATATTTCTGAAACTGATTCTGAGTATCTTCTGAATATTTTTCAATCGGGATACTGGTTAATGCCCTCACCACTTCAGTTGTACCGGGAACACTGGCGCTACGGTCAATTTCATTTTTGCGCTGTGTCTGAGCATTGACATTAATAATAATAATTTTATGAATATTCGCTGATTCCAGCCGGTCATACAAAGTTTTATTACTATATAGCTCAGTAGCATCCAGTAAACTGCGTAATCCCAGATTGTCCGTTAATCCACCATCCAGCAAATGAATATAAGGTCTTTTCTGACTATCCTGGTACTGCTTGAGGTTATTGCGATAAGCTGAGCGTGTCTGAGCACGGAAAGCTGTCGTGCCGGTAGCATCAGCATTATTACTATCAACCAGATTATCCGGTAACCGATAATGGCAATTACCGCCATTATTATTTAGAGTTACTGGTGCAAAAACCAGTGGCACAGCACTAGATGCCGCTACGGCACGGGAAATGGGTAATTTAGTTAAATCAATGCAGAGTAAATCAAAATACTCCTGCGTAAAATCCAGCCGGCTACCTAAACTCATATCTGTAGCACTAATTACTACAAACGGCCCCTTACGTTTATTATTTAAATCTGCATAAGTGGCACCGTGATATAAATGTAAATCCAGCTGTTCCTGTAATAAATCACCACGGCCAAATTCAGGTGAAGCCAGCCGCGACCAGTTAGCCATCGAAAAAACCTGACCAACTAACATTTTCTGCAAATTTAAATTGAGAAAATTTTGCTCAAATTTCGGTATTGTATCGGCTCCGTGTAATCCAAAATAAGTAGCTAAAACTGAGCCTCCGGATATACCATAAACCACATCAACCGTATCAAGCAGACTTACCTGTTTACCGTCTATTTTTACTTGCTGCTTTTTCAGAGATTCCAAAACCCCATAACCAAACGCAGCTGCACGGGTTCCGCCACCGGAAAGCATCACAATACCGATTACATCGTCTCTTTTATTCGCATTATTGTTTAACAATGCACGTTGTAAACGATAACCTTGCTTTTCATCAATATGATCAATTGTGTCTATAGGCTGATATTGCAAGGTAGAACAGGCATTCAGGCCCAATACAGCAATCAGTGTCAGCAGGTACCATCTAACAGATCTCGTAATACTTAGCGGCATTACAGCTCCCGGAGCAGAAAATATCAGGATACCTGATATAAATTGATTAATTAATAATTGCTATTTATCAGGTAATTTATCAATGTACTAGTACTGCCATTCATTCATAGAAACAGAAAATTAAACGATAACATAATTTTCAGCTTGATTATCTTAAATCAGTTTTCATCATTAATCTGCCAACCACCACCCAATGCCTTATACAGATTAACCAGATTACGCGCCTCTTCCAGCTTGCCCTGAATTTGCTGATCATCCAGATCCTCGGCATTCAGGCGTGCCCGTAAACTGCGGTCCAGGGTCATATCGCCATAGCGAAACAGTTTTTCAGCCGCTCCGGCCTGACTGGCAGCCTGCATTTGAGCCTGATGCATTAACCGGTTTTGTTTATTCAGACTAAACTGCATCTGATATGCACTATCTACTTCAGCCAGAGCCTGTAAAATCATCTGGTCATATCCGGCAATAGCTGCCTGTAACTGAGCATCAGCCCGCTCAATATTATGTTTGATTCTGCCTGCAGTAAACACAGGAATAGTCATACTTGCATTCAGCAAACCGGCCGTATTTTTTAAATATGAAGTACTGCTGTCTAAATGTATTTGTCCGGTCTGCCATAAAAAATTAAGCGAAAATCGTGGCAGACGGTCAGCTTTAGCACTGGCTAAACCGGCACTCATCGCTTTCACCAGATTTTCCTGGGTACGGATATCCGGTCTCCGGGTAATGAGATCCAGTGGAACCTGTCCCGCCGGAGCAGAAGGTAAATGCTGAAAAATATCCAAAGACGCAGGCGCAACCACAAATCCTTGCGAAGGCTGACCGGTCAATACTGCTATATTGCGCTGATAAACATCAGCCTGTGCCTGATAAGTAGCAATTTTTGCCTGCATAGCTGAAAGTTTTGCTGCAACTTCTTTTACATCATAAGCGGATGCCTGACCTGCACGAAAACGCCCTTCCGTATATCGCTGCAATTGCTTAAGAGTAGCAACACTGTGCTCTCCTACTTTTACCCGTTGCTGCATCGCACGCATTTTCAGATAATTATCGGCAATTTCACTGCCAAGCATTATCTGCGCACCATGCCAGCGTTCTGTTTCGCTCAGGCTCAGATAATGCATTTCATCAGCATCACTGCGTTTTTGTCCGAATACATCCGGCTCCCAGCTGGCAGTAAAACCTGCCTGAACCGTATTACCATGAACATGCCGGCGATTATTACCCAGAGGCGAACCAGTTGCCTGCAAGTAATCCTTTGCATTACCAATTGCCGGTAAATTTAAATCTTTAAGTGAATTATCACCATTGTAACGATGTAATCCTCCGCTACTTTCCACACCTGCCTGCGGTCCTAAATCAGACTCAGCCATAGCAGCACTGGCTCGAGCTGCAAGCATATTTGCTTTCATTTTAGCCAGATTCCGGTTATTTTTTAATCCGGTTTCGATTAAATCATTCATTACCGGATCCGGCCAGCTTTGCCACCAGCGGCTGATATCAGCTGAGCCGCGTGCTGCCGCATTCTGATCAAACTGCTGTGGCATACCGACAGTAGATTTCACCTGAATATCAGTTCTGCTGCAACCTGCCACCAATCCTAAAGCCAGTAATACAGACAACCATGTTTTATTCATCACCATACTTCCCTAAAATCCGGTGTAAGCATCAGGAATGCTGTGCCAGCATGCCACGAAATCGCGATAGCGCCAGAGCCAGAAACAACACACCCATTATGCTCATCATCATAATTTTTGGCCAGACAATATCCAGACCGGCATTGCGAAAGAGCACATCCTGACTAAACTGGGTAAATTGAGTTTCCGGTGAAAACCAAGTTATATACTGAAAAAATGCCGGCATACTTTCCAATGGTGATTCAGAACCGGAAAGCAAACGCATTACTACATAAATCGGCAAACATAACAAACCGAACTGCGGCATAGTCGGAGCCAGCGTTGCAAACCAGATACCCAGAGACGCCACAGAAAACAAATAAATAAACATGCCCATACTAAATAAAAATATTGAGCCGTTTATCGGGATATGCAGCCAGCCCTGAATAACCAGCCATAAAGAAAGCAGAGAAGCAATTGAGATAACCGCGCCATTAGCAAAAATCTTGGACATCACAATTTCACTGGGTCGTACCGGCATAACCAGCAACTGTTCTATCGTACCGTGCTCCCGTTCCCGGATTACCGCTGCTCCGACCAGAATAATCGCCAATAAAGTCAGATTAGATACCACATTCATCGTAGCGATAAACCATGAGGATTCGCCGTTAGGATTAAACTGTATATTAAACACCGGCGTTACCGGAGATAACTTCACTGCAGACTGCTGATGTAAAAAAGAACGCGTCTGTGCATCAATTATCTGGCTTAAATAATTAAAACCTATACCGGCCTGAGTTACTGACGTCGCATCAGCCAGCACCTGAATGGTAGGAGAACGTCCTGCCACCACATCGCGTTCAAAATTGGCCGGAATATCCAGTACAAAGACATAATTGCTTTTATCCATAGCCGCATCAATTTCTTCACGCTTTACATCTACCGGCGGTTTAAAATAAGGTTCCAGCAAAGAATCACGAATCCGATATGACAAGACACTGTGGTCAGCATCCATAATGGCAACTGAAGCATGGCGCACTTCGGTAGTAATACTGGTTGCAACTGAGTAAATGGCTAAAGACAGCACGACCACCATTAATGCAATTAAAACCACATCACTCAGCAGACTTTTGAGTTCCTTTACACTCAGCACCCATACATTTTTAAACCATTGCAGCATCTATACCTCCTGCTTCTTCAGCAAGCAGCCGGCCAGAAAAACGTATACCAGACAAAATACCATCAATACCAAATAATAGTTAATAAAGTCCAGAAAGCCTAAGCCTTTAGTAAAACCGCCTAAACTGATTAACTGATACCATGCAGTCGGAAAACTCCAGCCAAACCAATAATTGAACCCGCTGAGTGTGGACAACGGATACAGCAGACCAGAAAAATTCAGCGCCGGAATTAATGATAAGATTGCCGAACCGAAAATGGCGGCCACCTGCGATTTTACAAAACTGGAAATTAATAAGCCGAAAGCTGTCGCTGCAAATATTAATGCCAGCGCACCAAGACTCATTGCCAGAAAACTACCACGCACCGGCACACCCAATGCCACTACGGCGAGCCATACAAGAATCAGATAGCTGAGAAAAGAAACAAAAACATAAGGAAGCTGTTTACCAATCAGAAACTGTCTTACTGATGCAGGAGAAGTATACAAATTAGTAATTGAACCGATTTCCCGTTCTCTGACTACCCCAAGAGCCGTCATCATTACCGGTATCAGCATCATTGCCATCATAATCATACCGGGAGTAATTGCAAAGATACTTTTAAAATCCTGATTATAAACATAGCGTGGCGCAATCTGAGCAGCCGGTTTAAGAGATATCGGCAAACCTGTTTCAGCCCATTTCACCGCTGTATAGTTATTTAATATCGATAAAATAAAACTCTTAATATTTTCTGCCATAAACGGCATCGTGCCATCAACATAAAAGCCCACTTCCGGCTGATTGCCACGCATCAGATCACGGCCAAAATGCGGCGGGATATCAATCACCATTCTGGCATTGGAAACCTTAAGCGTATTATCAATTTCGGCAGCACTGTGAAGATTATCGGTAAAAGTAAAATATCGTGAACCTTGAAATTGCTCAATCAAAGCACGGCTTTCTACCGTCTGGTCTCGGTCTATTACCGCAAATTTCACATGCTCAACATCAAATGATACTGACCATGCAGCCATCATCATTAACACCACCGGTCCGAACAAAGCAAAGAATAAACGAATTTTATCGCGCAGTAATTCCTTGCCTTCGCGTACAGCAAATGTCCATATAGTCTGTAGCCAGTAAGCCAGGCTATCAACATCCGCTGTTTTACCCGAAGATTGTCCAAATCCGCTTTCTTGCACGGTGTTTGCATTTTCCCCTGTATCCGAAGCAGATACAGGAGATTTAGGCTGATTTTTATCTAAAGCTTCCTGCAAATAATCAACAAATGCGGTTTCAAGATCATCTGTATCTTTACTTTCACACAGTTCTTCTGGTGTCCCGATAGCCAGCACCCGCCCCTGATGCATGAATGATATCCGGTCACAACGCTCCGCTTCATTCATAAAATGCGTAGAGACAAAAATAGTAGTGCGATGATTTCGCGACAAATTTAGCAGATGATGCCAGAACATATCTCTGGCTACCGGATCAACCCCGGATGTAGGCTCATCCAGAATCAATACCTGAGGATGATGCAGACAGGCTGCTGCCAGCTGCAAACGCTGCCTGATACCCAGCGGCATTTCACTGGGCTGAATATCTGCAAATTCAAGCAGATCAAATTCCTGCAAAGACTGCTGAACAGCAGAATCAATCTGGGCAGCATCCATACGGTATAATCGGGCTGAAAGTACCAGATTCTGTCGTACCGTTAACTCTTCATATAAAGAAAACGACTGCGACATATAACCGATTTTCATCCGTGTCGTCATATCATTGGCATTAACCGTATGACCTAACAGCTCAGCAGAACCGGAGCTGGCATCCAACAGCCCCGTCAGCATTTTCATGGTTGTTGATTTACCACAGCCATTTGAACCAAGAAAACCAAAAATTTCGCCTCGCTCAATCCTGAAACTAACATTATTGACAGCAATAAAATCACCAAACCGTTTGGTTAAATCTTTTGCCTCAATCGCCGGAGGAGAGTCTTTATCCGGAACAAACGGCGTTAGTTGCAGACTGCCCGTTTTATTCTGTTTATTTTCGGGCAAAAGTTTTACATAAGCCTGTTCCAGCGTATCCGTATGGGTATCATCTAAAACCTGCTGAGTGGGCGCATTGACAATTAGACGACCATTATCCATTGCCAGCAGATATTCAAAACGCTTTGCTTCATCAAAATACGCCGTGGCCACAATCACCGTCATATCTGGATTTTCTGCCCGCAATTCATCAATCAACTGCCAGAACTGCCGGCGCGATAACGGATCCACCCCAGTAGTTGGTTCATCCAGAATCAGTAATTCCGGGTTGTGCACTAGTGCACAGCATAAACTTAATTTCTGTTTCATGCCTCCGGAAAGCTTACCGGCCGGCCGGTCAGCAAAAGGTGATAATCCTGTTGCCCGCAACAAACGCGCAATGCGTTCGTGACGCATACGTCCGCGCAAACCGAATAAACGAGCATGAAAATCTACGTTTTCATTAACCGACAATGTTGGATAAAGATTCTGACCAAGCCCTTGCGGCATAAACGCAATCCGGTGGCTTAGCGACTGCCGGCTATGCTTGTCCGCCATACTGTCGCCAAATACCAGTACCTCGCCCTGCTGAATAATTTTTACACCGGCTATCAGAGACAGCAAAGTAGACTTACCCACCCCGTCCGGACCAATCAGACCTACCGTTGCACAGCGCCTGATTTGCAATGATACATCCTGCAATGCCTTCGTCTGACGGTACTGATGAAAAACATGGCGTAAATCTACAGCCCATTCCTCTCCTGTTACAGCCTGCGCTTTGGCCGTACTATCCATATCAGGCACCTTTGGCAGATTGTTTTATACTGGGTAAATTTACCTGCCATTGCTGCGGCCATGTTTTATTGTTATCAAAACGGATATATCCGTTACCTGTCAGCCCGCCCTTAAGCAGACCACTGTATTTCAATGCAATCTCAGGCGGAATTTTTAGCTTAACCTTATACATCAGCTTTTGCCGTTCATTCTGAGTTTCTACAAACTTAGGCGTAAACTGAGCATTGGAATCAATAAAATCCACCTTAGCCGGCCAGACTGCACTCATTCCGTCCAGAATAATCCTTGCTTCATCCCCAAGCTTTAATTTACCGATAGTATCTGTGGGTAAATACACCGACAGCGTTACATCAGACGGATCAAGTAATGACACAACTTTATTACCTTCACCCAGTACATTACCGGCCTCGGCAATACGATACTCTACACGCCCGGCTTTAGGCGCACGTATCAGCATATCGTTATTAGCAGAAGAAGTAGCATTAATCTGAGCCTGAGCCTGTTGTACTGCTGCCAGAGCTTCAGCGCGGGCTGCCTGAGCAGATTTAACTCTGGCTATTGCAGCATCACGTTCAGCCAGTCTCCGGCGTAATTCAGGTGAGGATACCAGCTCATCTGATTTAAGCTGACGCGCATTATCCAAATCCATCTGAGCAACCTTATGTATCTGCTGCTGAGCGGCAATTTCTGCTTCTGCTTTAGAGACATTTTCCTGTGCACGCTGTTTATCTGCACGGGCAGCATCCAGCCTGCTACTGGTCTGATCAGATGAAAGCTCAGCTAGAACCTGATCTTTAGCAACTACATCACCTTCATCCACTTTCATCTCAATGACACGACCAGCATATAAAGTAGCCACATCCAGCCGCTTGAGTTCCATACGGCCATTACCGCCGGCAAAACCATCAGGTAAATCAGTATGGCTGCGCATATTAATCCACACCGCCAGTCCGGCTAATACCAGTACCACCAACACAAACAACAGTTTTTTTGTTTTCATTTATTTTTCCCTGAACAAACTGTTTTATTGGTTCCGCATCACGAAACTCGCCATATCCTGCTCACATAATTTAACACATAAAATATCCATTCATTTCATCAATAACAATAGTTTACTATTACTGTTACATATTTGCGAAAATTTCGCCAAGCAAATTCTGAATGTTGAACAAATAATTGCCACTTGTCAGCATTCTGTTTTTTTCTGACAATCAGAATACTGTTTTCAAGGAATTCGGATATGATTATCGTAATGCAGCGTCAGGCAACCGAAACACAGATCAGCAATGTCATCAGTTTTATCCGTGGACGCGGATTGCACGAACATTTATCCCGTGGCGCAGAACGCACCATCATCGGGGCTGTTGGTGATGAAAGAGTCTTCGAACCACGCGAACTTGAAGCACTTGCCGGCGTTGAAAAAGCCATGCGCATACTACAAGACTGGCGCATCATCAGCCGTGAAAGTCAGCCGGAGGATACAGTCATTACCGTACGAGGACAGAACTTTGGCGGCAACCATTTTCATATAGTCGACAGCATGAGCGGCACCCGGCTTCCGCAAAGAGCTAATGTCTTTATCGATCCTTTTTATCAGGCATTTTCACCCTATTCGACAGTGCCGCAAACCAATATCAGCATGCAACAACAAATTAAGCAAGCACATGCAACCAACAAACCCGTCTGGCTGCGTATCAGGGATGTGCGCCAGCTAGAACCAGCTTTACAGGCAGAAGCAGATATTATCTATCTGGGCGGAGAGTTAATGTCTAATCGCACCCTCCTTAACGAAGTAGGCTGTCTGAATATTCCGGTTGTACTCTGCAAAGACAAACATCATCAGGTAGATGAATGGTTGATTGCAGCTGAGCATATTGCCTTAAAGGGCAATCATCATCTGATGCTGGGTGAAGCAGGTACATTAAGTCTGGAGCGAAACGCTCCTTACCGGCTTGATGTAGAAGCCATTGTTAAAGCCAGACAGATTACTCATTTGCCCATTGTGGCCAATATTTCCCGCCTCGCTCATGCCTATATGGACAGTGCAACACTTATGCAACTGGCACAAGCTGCAGGTGCTCATATTGTCATACATTAACTGGACAATAAGTCCAAAACCAATAATTTTATAAAAACATATATTATTTATAAATTTAGACAAATTTAATCATTTGAAACGTTAAATTTGTCTAAAACAAGTATAATATTGCGCAAAATATAAAATATTTAGCATAAAATAAATTAATATAATCATATAACTAGCATTCTTTTCAAAATTAGCGCTTGCTTAACATCTATACCTGTTTTATCGTAAACACTCATTTAGCTAACCCAAACCTGCTATTCCGACTACCGGATGCAGAGCCAATAGATCATCACAATAAGTATATTCGCGTACCCTAAACCGCCGTTTACACTTATTAATCTTACCGGATGAAGATGCATTGGCAATGTATCAGTCGGACTACTAGAACATAAGAGGTTGATATGCAACTTTCAGGTGCACAAATACTCGTGCAGAGTCTTAAAGCCGAGAATGTAGAATATGTTTTCGGATATCCCGGCGGAGCAGTTCTCGAAATCTACGACGCCATCTTTCAATTAAAAAAATTCCGCCACATACTTGTCCGTCATGAGCAAGCTGCAGTTCATGCTGCTGATGCATACTCACGCGCCAGCAACGGAGAAAAAATTGGAGTCGCTCTGGTAACATCAGGTCCGGGTGCTACCAATGCCATAACCGGCATAGCCACCGCCAATTCCGATTCTGTCCCGCTCGTGGTCATATCCGGTCAGGTTGGCTCACCTGCTATCGGTACTGATGCCTTTCAGGAAGTCGATACCGTCGGCATTAGCCGCCCGTGTGTAAAACATAATTTTCTGGTTACCCACGTAAGTGAGCTGGCAGAAACAGTTAAAAAAGCCTTTCAGATTGCGCGTACCGGCCGACCCGGTGTGGTAGTGATTGATGTACCTAAAGATGTGACCCAGGCAATGGCGAAATTCAGCTATCCGCAGGAAGACATCAATATCCGCTCCTACCAGCCCGTTACGCAGGGACATACAGGTCAGATAAAAAAAGCAGCACAAGTGATGGCTGCAGCTAAACGACCAATTGTACTGTACGGCGGAGGCGTAATCCTGGGTAATGCCAGCAACATCCTTACCGATTTTATTCAGTCTACTGGTACACCCTGTGTCTCTACCCTGATGGGATTAGGCGCATTTCCTGCCACCAACCGTCAATTTCTTGGCATGGTAGGTATGCATGGCAGCTACGAAGCTAATATTGCTTTACAAAATGCCGACGTAGTACTTGCTGTCGGTGCACGTTTTGATGATCGTGTTATTTCTGTACCCGATAAATTCACTGACGATGGCAAAAAAATCATCCATATTGATATCGACCCGTCCAGCATTGCCAAACGCGTAAAAGTAGACGTACCCATTGTTGGTGATGTTAAAAACGTTCTGGCTGATTTACTTGCCCTATGGCAGAAGCAGAATCTGAACTTTAACAGTAATGCACTGGACAGATGGTGGAAAAACATCGAAAACTGGCGCAGCCGTAACAGCATCTGGTTTGAAAGTTCAGATGAAATTATCAAACCTCAGCAAGTAATCCAGACACTGGCAAAACTGACCGACAACAATGCCCTCATCACATCGGATGTTGGTCAGCACCAGATGTTTACAGCACAGTACTATCCATTCGTACGCCCGCGCCAGTGGCTAAACTCCGGCGGGCTGGGCACAATGGGCGTCGGATTACCTTATGCTATGGGTGCCAAACTGGCTAAACCGGAAGAAGACGTATTCTGTATTACCGGTGAAGGTTCTATACAAATGAATATCCAGGAACTTTCCACCTGTTATCAGTATCGTCTGCCGATTAAAGTGATCAATCTTAATAACGGCTTCCTTGGCATGGTTCGTCAGTGGCAGGAACTCTATTATGACAACCGCTATTCTGAAACCTATATGGAATCATTGCCTGACTTTGTCAAACTGGCTGAAGCCTACGGGCATGTTGGCATCAGAGTGGAAAAAGCAGCCGACATCGAAGGTGCACTGAAAGAAGCCATTGCACTCAAAGACAAACTGGTATTCATGGATTTCATTACCGACCGTACTCAAAATGTCTATCCCATGGTAGGCAATGGTAAAGGTTTGGATGAAATGGTATTACCGCCACATATGAGAGAAGAATAGCCGGAGCACATCATGAGACACATTTTATCCATTCTGATGGAAAATCAGGCCGGAGCTATGAGCCGCATTGTTGGTCTGTTTTCAGCCCGTGCTTACAATATCGACTCCCTGTCCGTATCTCCAACAGAAGACAAAACCCTGTCACGAATGACAATTGTCACCAGCGGCGATAACAAAGTAATGGAACAGATAACCAAGCAGCTTAATAAACTGATAGAAGTTATCAAAGTTATCGATCTGAACGATAGCAACTACGTTGAACGTGAATTAATGCTGGTTAAGCTGCGTGCTACTGGCAAGGATCGCGATGAAATACTGCGTCTGACCGATATCTTCCGCGGACACATCATTGATGTAACCGACAAAACCTATACAGTAGAAATCACCGGCACCAGCTGCAAACTAGATGCCTTTCTGGATACCGTGGGCAAAACACTTATTCTGGAAACCGTACGTACCGGTGCAGCAGGCATAGGTCGCGGCGAACGCATGTTACGTATTTAAGCCGGACATTTTTAAAGCATTATCCGACCTAAAAACATATTAAAACCCTGATTTTAAAAATCAACACATTAAATTGAAGGAATAGCAATGCAAGTTTATTACGATAAAGACGCAGATCTCTCATTAATCAAAGGCAAAACCGTAGCCATCATCGGTTATGGTTCACAAGGTCATGCTCACGCTGCCAACCTGAAAGATTCAGGTGTAAACGTAATCGTCGGGCTGCGTAAAAGTGGTAATTCCTGGCATAAAGCTGTAAATGCCGGTCATGACGTACGGGAAGTTGCAGAAGCCACAAAAGCAGCCGATGTAGTGATGATTCTGACACCTGACGAATTTCAGCCGGCAGTTTATCAAAATGAAATCGCGCCTAATCTGAAAGACAATGCCACAGTAGCTTTTGCTCATGGTTTTAATATTCATTACAACCAGATTATTCCGGCTAAAAATCTTGACGTAGTGATGATTGCACCCAAAGGCCCTGGTCACACAGTACGTAGTGAATTCCTGAAAGGCGGTGGTGTGCCCAGCCTGATTGCAGTACATCAGGATGCAACCGGTCGTGCTCGCGACATCGCTTTATCCTATGCTGCAGCCAATGGTGGTACCAAAGGCGGCGTGATTCAGACAACCTTCAAAGAAGAAACTGAAACCGACCTCTTCGGCGAACAGGCCGTATTGTGCGGCGGGCTGGTTGAATTAATCAAAACCGGTTTTGAAACACTGGTAGAAGCAGGCTATGCTCCGGAAATGGCTTATTTTGAATGTTTGCACGAAATGAAACTGATCGTAGATTTAATTTACGAAGGCGGTATTGCAAATATGAACTACTCTATTTCTAATAATGCCGAATACGGCGAATACTTCACCGGCCCACAAGTCGTAAATGAACATTCACGTCAGGCTATGCGTGAGGCATTAAAACGCATTCAGAATGGTGACTATGCCAAATCATTTATCGTAGAAGGTGCAACCAACTATCCGTCTATGACTGCCCGCCGCCGCCAGAATGCTGATCATCCGATCGAAATCATTGGTAACCAATTACGCAGCATGATGCCATGGATTGCTAAAAACAAACTGGTTGATCAGGATAAAAACTAATATAGCTGCTTAAGTCTGTTTGTAACAAAGCAAAAAGCTTGTGTATGCATTTTCATATACAAGCTTTTTTTAAACCCCGAATTCAAGAAAGAATATGACTACTCCACCCGCTCAGCAGTCTGAATCTGCAAACAAAATTACTCAGAACTCCCCTACCAAAGTAGCGATTGCCAGCCTCGTAGGTACAGCCGTAGAGTTTTACGATTTCTACATATACGGGCTTGCTGCTGCACTCGTATTAAGCGACCTGTTTTTTCCAACCGAAGATCGGGCAATCGCTATCATGTCCTCATTTCTTACTTTTGGAATAGCCTTTGTTGCCCGCCCTATTGGTGCCGGATTATTCGGACATTTTGGCGATAAAGTTGGCCGTAAAACCACCTTGATAGCATCATTATTGATAATGGGTATCAGTACAACCCTGATCGGTGTTCTGCCGACATATCAGCAGGCAGGTATTATTGCACCGGTTTGTTTATGCGTCCTGCGCTTTTGTCAGGGTCTTGGCTTAGGTGGTGAATGGGGCGGAGCCGCTTTACTGGCTACCGAAAATGCGCCCAAAGGTAAACGTGCTCTTTTTGCCATGTTTCCGCAAATTGGACCTCCTATCGGTTTCATTACTGCCAGCCTGATCTTCATTATTTTATCCAAAAATCTTAATAATGAACAAATGATGTCGTGGGGCTGGCGTATCCCTTTTTTACTGAGCATAGTTCTGGTTGGTCTAGGTATGTATGTTCGCATGTCCATTATTGAAAGTAATGCTTTTCGTACCATGGTTGCCAGACAGAGTGCTGTAAAAATCCCTCTGACTGACACTGTACGCAAACATTACAATCAGCTTATTTTAGGCTCTTTGGCCGCCACGTCGTGTTTTACCCTATTCTTTTTAACAACCGTATTTTCTTTGCAATATGCTACTACAAAGCATGAGTGGCAAAGTACAGCATTATTTAATAAAATTGATTACTTATCCATTCTCATGGGTGCCATTGTATTTATGGCAGTCGGCTCCCCGATATCTGCATGGCTTTCAGACAGAATCGGCCGTCGCCCGGTATTTCTGATTGGTGGTATAGCCACAATCATAATCGGTTTCTTTTTTGGCGACTTAATCAATTCTGCCAGTGCCATTACAACTACCATTTTCTTATCCTCTGCACTGTTTATAATGGGTATCTTGTGGACACCTTTAGCGGCTTTCTTACCTGAAATATTCCCTACCAACGTAAGATATACCGGTGCAGCTATCTCCTTTAGCTTTGGAGGTATTCTGGGCGGATCACTGACCCCGTTTGCTGCCGCATGGATGGTTGAAACATATGGTTTACAGGGTACAGTATATATAGGCTGGTTTCTGATTGCCGCCTGTATACTGAGTATGATTGCAGTACTACTGCTACCAGAAACACATAAACAGGAAATTGAAAATTAAAGCAGATAAAAAACCGATTTAACCAATCGGTTTTTTAATTTTTCCAGTTAATTCACATTATTATTACTTCAATCTCTTTTCATAATAAATCTTTCTGCTAAAATAGACACAAAAATATTATGTAGCAGATATCTAAAATGAGCATTATCAACAATAAAAAAGCATTTCACGATTACTTTATCGAAGAACAGATAGAAGCCGGAATTGTTCTTGAAGGCTGGGAAGTAAAGGCTATTCGTGCAGGACGAGTTCAAATCAAAGAAAGCTATATTCAATGGAAAAAAGGTGCTTTTTACCTGATTGGCAGTCATATTACTGCACTACCCACTGCATCCAATCATGTAAAACCCGATCCGGTACGGCAGCGAAAACTATTACTGAAACAATCAGAAATCAACAAACTGATAGGCAAAGTAGAACGCAGTGGTTATACCCTTGTGCCTGTTAACATGCATTACAGCCATGGTTGTGTAAAAATTGATATGGGATTGGCCAAAGGTAAAAAACAGCATGACAAGCGCCAAAGCAGCAAAGAAAAAGACTGGAACCGTGAAAAACAACGCCTGCTTAAACAGACACGCTAAATCCTGGCAAAATTTAAAATATTTAAACGGGAAATAGAATTCATTAATTTCCCGTTTGAATAAAAATTAAAACTAAGCTAATAAAAGTAGCTCGTCTCTTCAGTTAAAATAAAACAGCCAAAGAACTTCAGAAAAAATCATATTTCATATAAGTCAAATCAAATTAATCATATTTAAATCCGTATTTTATAAAGTATAGTTTACCAGCCAATTTCAGCATACAAACCATCTGAATTTAACTAGAGACAAAAAAGTTAAATTATGTTAAAATTATATTTATATTGCTGTATTAAGATGAGCAGGCATTATTAACATTCCATATCTAATTTAAAAAACTGTATATTCAAATTTTATGAATAATCGATCCGAATATTTAAAAATCATGCAAGAATGGAGTTGCTGTTCAAGACTCTATGCATTTCATGAATTGTTTTTTGTAGGTACGGGGGCTTATATTTGTTTTATATTTCTATTAAATATACTATTATTTAAAGGCCAACTATTAGACATATTAATTAAAGATCAAGTTATTAGCACATTAATAATTTTACTTGCAGCAATATGTACACTTTTTGGCTGGAAGCGATTTAAAACTAAAAGAAAAAATTTTAAACAGGTTTATTTCACACCAAAAGCAATTTATATAGAAGACAAAAAAATAGATATATCTTATCTTAAATCAATTACATTTATTGATCATATAAAAAGCTTTCGTCGTTCAGGAACATATTTTAAGTTCTGCATAAGATTTACTGAAAACCGAATAATTAAAGAAGATATATATTTTTATATGAAATTCGGTAAACCATATCAAGACAGTTATGAGCATTATGACTTTGAAGACTTTTTCATCACTATTCTGGAAACTTTAGCAAAAGAAAGAAGAGAAATACTAAAAGATTACGGCAAAGCAATCTAATATTTCTGAATAATAAGTTATTAATGCGAAGAATCTGAACAAAGAAAATAATATCTGCCAGCATATTTTTATTTAAAAATCGAACCGTATTACCACTTTATTCATTGCATCAACCATATAAAAGCCAATTCTGTACATTTTAAATCACGAAGAATTCCCGAATATATAAACGTTAATATAGATTTTTACATTATCAGTAATAATAAATTCTGCTCTAATTAGATTAATCCTATTCCCATTCAAATCAGCTTTTTATATCACTATTTCCCGATTATACAAATTTATAATTTAACCAGATAATTAGTTAATATTTGTTAAATTTGTATTGTCTTTCGAATAAAAATAGTATTGTTATTAATAATATTGAGAAAGTCCCATATGAAAATACTTATACACGAATCTGGTATTTATCGTGTAAATATTGATTATGTACATTTTTTTAAGATTAATATTTGCATTTACAATACTCTGAACAGGAGAGAAATAAAAAAACGAATGTATGAAAATGCCTGTAAATCTTAATCATTAATAAATATCTAATTTTTTTAGATAGCAATTTTAAACCATCGCTAATTTAATAGAACTACATACAGAGATTTTATGGATTATCAGCCACAAGATTTAGAAATGATGGAAAATTGGCGATGTGCTTCAAAAAAATACACATCTGACGCGCTTCGTGGAACTATACTTGTTTCTGTTTATTGTTTTATTATGGTTTTAATTCTATTTTTTTCTTTTAATAATAATTGGAAATTCTTTTTTATAACAATATTTTTATTGATCGTAATATATCAAATTAATGAATACATAAAAATAACAGCCCGAAATTTGATTAAGCAGGTTCATTTCACACCTGAAGCAATCTATATAGAAAATGAAAAAATAGATATATCCAATCTGAAATCTATTACATTTGTTCAACATATAATTAAAGACAGTTCATTCGCTTCAATTGAAAATTATCCTGATTTTGTAGAGTCTTTTGAATTCAGTATGATAATTGATGAAAACTCAGATATAACAGAAGATATACACTTTTATCTACAATTTAGTGACGGAATTGCAGATAATATTGCTGATTACGACTATCAAAACAATTTTATCAGCATTCTGAATTTTTTTGCAAAAGAAAGAAGAAAATCATTAAATAATTCAGATACCTCAATTTAATATTTAGAATGATAAATTATTCGTGCCGGTAAAGTCAGAACCTAAAAAACATATCCACCAGCATAATTTCACTTATAATTCAGTTTTGATAGATTCTTATTCATTGCGTCGAACCACATAAAAACCGACCCTCTGCACTTTAAATCACGTTGAATTTTATAATTTAACTAGATACAAAAAAGTTAATTTATGTTAAACTTGTATTACTATATCAATACAGGCAAGCATTATTAACAATATAGGGTGTGTAATGATGAAGAAAATCGGTCTGCTATCAGTAATTTTATTGCTAAACGGCTGTATGACATTAAACGGAGATTACCGTCTCGTTGCATTGGATGAAAATGGTAACGACCTGGCACCTAGAGTACAAATGCTGGCTCACGGATCAGGGATTTATCGCTCAAAAATTGTACTATGTAAGGCATTTCCTAAAGCCACAGTCCGGATTTATGATATCAAGACAAATGAAGAACTAAAAGGAGAAAGTCCGCGAAAATGCCGCTAAATTTTAATAATTAAATAGTTTATCTACCCATCAGATTCCATACTAAATTTAAGAAAACTGAATACTTAAATTTTATGAATAACCGATCCAGATATTTAAAATTCATGAAAGAATGGCATTGTTGTTCAAGATATCATGCATTTATTCATTTGTATTTTGGAGCTACGGGTGCTTATATTTGCCTTATGTACCTATTAAATATAATATTTAAAGGTCAACAATTTAATATATTATTTGAAGATCAAATTTTAAACACATTAATAGCTTTACTTGCAGCAATAAGTACTTTTATTTTCTGGAAACTCTTTAAAGCTAAAAGAAAAAAAATCAAACAGGTTTATTTCACACCAAAAGCAATTTATATAGAAAACAAAAAAATAGATATATCTTATCTTAAATCAGTTACATTTATTAAACTTATATACCCTACTTGTAATAGAGGATCTACATTTAAGTTCTGCATAAAATTTACTGAAAACCGAGTAATTAAAGAAGATATATATTTTTACATGGAATTCGGTAAGCCATTTCGATGGAAGTATTGGCGTTATAACTATGAAGACTATTTCATCACTATTCTGGAAGATTTAGCAAAAGTAAGAAGAGAGCAACTAAAAGATTCCGGTAAAACAAACTAATATTTTAGAATAATAAGTTATTCATGCTGGTAGAATCTGAATAAGGAAAATAATATCCATCAATATATTTTCAACTTAAAAATCAAACCATATTACTAATTTACCCATTGCATCAAACCACATAAAAACCACTCCTGCGCACTTAAAATAACAATGAACTTTATAATCTGACCAAATACAAAAAAGTTAAGTTGTGTTTAAATTGCATTAATCTACCAATATAAGCAAGCATTACTAACATTCCACACCTAATTTAAGAAAACTGAGTACTTAAATTTTATGAATAACCGATCCAGATATTTAAAAATCATGCAAGAATGGCATTGTTGTTCAAATGACTATGCATATATTTATTTGTTTTTTGCAGCTTTAAGTGCATATGTTTGTTTTGTATACCTATCAAATATATCATTTAAAAATCAAAATTTTACTATCATATTAATAGCTTTATCAGCAGCAGTAGTGACTTTTATTTTCTGGAAACTCTATAAAACTCAAAGAAAAAACATTAAACAGGTTTATTTCACATTAAAAGCAATATATATAGAAGAACAAAAAATAGATATATCTTATCTTGAATCAATTACACTTATTAATTATAAATACCCTTCTCACAAAGGATCTATATTTAAATTCTGCATAAAATTTACAGAAAACCCAATAATTAAAGAAGATATATATTTTTACATGGCATTTGGAAAGTCATTACTAAGGAGGTATAAGCATTATAACTTTGAAGACCGTTTTATCACTATTCTAGAAACTTTAGCAAAAGAAAGAAGAGAGCAACTAAAAGATTCCGGTAAAACAAACTAATATTTCTGAATAATAGGTTATTCATGCTAGTAGAATCTGAATAAGGAAAATAATATCCCCCAACATATTTTTAACTTAAAAACCAAGCCATAATACTCATAATACTAATTTACCCATTACATCAAACCACATAAAAACCGATTCTGTGCATATTAAATAACGAAGAATTCCGGAATATGTAACGTTGATATAGCTTTTCACATTATCAGTAAAATAATAAATCTTACTTTAATTAAAGTAACCCTATTCTCATTTAAATCAGCTTTATATATATATATATATATACTTTTTCTAAAACTACACTGATTATACAAATTTACAAATTTACCAGACAAAAACAGTTAATTTTTGTTAAATTAATATTATCTTCTGAATACAAATAGTATTGTTATTAATGATATTGCGAAGGCTACAAAAATGAAGTTAGTTTTAAACCACAGCTAATTTTATAGAACTATATACAGAGAATTTATGAATGATCAATCACAAAATTTAGAATTCTTACAAAAATGGCAATGTGAATCTAAAAAAGTTACATCTAATAAATTTTTTATGCACATTAATTATTTCATATATTTTGTTTATTTTTGTGCTTATTTGATTCCTTTCATCTATGGGCAATACTTTTTGTCATCAATACTTCTATTCTTAGTAATACCTGCAATTATTAAATTCAAAAAAACTGACGAATTAATTAAAAAGGTTCTTTTCACACCAGAAGCAATCTATATTGAAAATGAAAAAATAGATATATCCTATCTGGAATCTATTACATTTGTTCAACATATAATCAAAGCTAACGCATTACTTCTTAGCGAAAGCTATCCTGATAATATCAAAGCTTTTGAATTCGTTATGACATTTAATGAAAACTCAAATATAAAAGAAGATATACATTTTTATCTACAATTTAGTAATGAAAATATAGAAAATATCGCTGATTACGACTATCAAAACAACTTTATCAACATTCTGAAATTTTTTGCAAAAGAAAAAAGAGAATCATTAAAGTGTGTAAGCACAGCAATATAACCACCAATATTCTGAGCAGATAACCTAAAATACAATCACATATCAATTTATTAAATATCTTTATCCAAACCTGATGTCTGGTTTTCAAAAACTGTTTTTTCCAGAACAAAGCACTTGCAGAAATAAAACCGGAAAAGTGTTAAAATAGCTGGCTTCATACATAAAACCTGTCAAGAGCCTAGCATGAATCAGGATAAAATATTAATTCTCGATTTTGGTTCACAAGTAACCCAGCTTATCGCCCGGCGCGTACGTGAAGCTCATGTTTATTGTGAATTACATTCATTTGACATGCCTATTGAAGATATTAAGGCATTCGCCCCTAAAGGCATTATCCTGTCCGGTGGTCCCAATTCAGTTTATGAATCAGACTATCAGGCTAACCCGGAAATACTCAATCTCGGTATACCCATTCTTGGCATTTGTTATGGCATGCAATGGCTGGCACATACCATGGGCGGCGAAGTCAGCGGTGGCGATCAGCGCGAATTCGGCTATGCTCAGGTACATACAGAAGACAGCCAGTTTACCAATGGCATTTTTGATAACCAGCCTAACACACTGGATGTGTGGATGAGCCATGGCGATAAAGTAAGCAAACTGCCAGAAGGATTTAAAAGTATCGGACATACACCAAGCTGTCCGTATGCCATCATTGAAAACCCGCACAAGCACTTTTACGGTGTTCAGTTTCATCCTGAAGTTACCCATACCAAACAGGGACGTGAACTAATCAACCGCTTTGTACTTGATATCTGTCAGGCCAAACCTAGCTGGACTATGCCTAACTATATCGAAGAAGCCATTATCAAAATTCGCGAACAGGTTGGTTCCGATGAAGTTATTCTTGGCCTTTCCGGCGGAGTAGACTCATCAGTAGCTGCGGCACTGATTCATCGCGCCATTGGCGACCAGCTCACCTGTGTATTTGTAGATCATGGCCTGTTACGTTATCAAGAAGCGCAAATGGTCATGGATATGTTCGGCAAAAACCTTGGCGTCAATGTGATTCACGTTGATGCCTCTGCCGATTTTCTAGCCAAACTTGCCGGTGAAACCGATCCTGAACGTAAACGTAAAATCATCGGAGCCGAATTTGTCGAAGTCTTTCAGCAAGAAGCCGGCAAACGCCAAAATGCAAAATGGCTGGCACAAGGTACCATCTACCCTGATGTAATCGAAAGCGCCGGTGCTAAAACCAAAAAAGCACATGCTATTAAAAGCCACCATAATGTAGGCGGCCTGCCTGAAACACTTAATCTGCAATTGCTGGAACCACTGCGCGATTTGTTCAAAGATGAAGTACGCGAACTGGGTGTTGCGCTGGGATTACCACGTGATATGGTTTACCGTCACCCCTTCCCCGGTCCGGGTCTGGGTGTGCGAATTCTGGGTGAGGTAAAACGCGAATACGCCGATTTACTGCGCCGTGCTGACCATATATTCATTGAAGAGTTGCGTAATACCTGCGACGAAGACGGTGTATCCTGGTATGATAAAACCAGCCAGGCTTTTGCTGTATTCCTGCCGGTAAAATCTGTAGGTGTAATGGGAGACGGTCGCACCTATGAATACGTAGTAGCCCTGCGAGCAGTAATTACCAGCGATTTCATGACAGCACACTGGGCCCACCTCCCTTACGACCTGCTCGGCCGCGTTTCCAATCGCATCATCAACGAAGTCCGCGGCATTAACCGTGTTGTTTATGATGTCAGCGGTAAACCGCCAGCCACTATTGAGTGGGAATAGAAATTTAGTTTTTATTAACTCCTAATATTCTTTCTTAAAACCAGTTATATCGATTAGATTAGCTGGTTTTTCTATTTATTAAAGCTTGGTAATATCCACTACTATTTTTTATCGTAAATTAAACGGTAAAAAACTTAATATGTTCAGAAAATGCCAATATTGTTATTTCTGTGCCTTTGTTGAAGTGAAAAATTTGGATAATACCTTCTTCTTACCGATTCTTCTTTTATCAGTAGTTATATCTATAAGCAGTTCAAGATAGGTCAACGAGCTGTTGCATGGTTAGAGAGTGATATTGATGCTTGGATTGATAGGCATTTGGCTAAGAAGGAGAAAAATAAATAGCGATCTATCAGATATAACTTAAAAATAGCGCTGCAGGTTGTAGCACTATTTTATACGTATAAATAATCTTTCAATTTAAAAATGTTCGTTTGATACAAAGTCCTAGTGTAAAATTCGCATCATCAGATACAACGATAAGGACTGTTATGATCCGTTGCCATCTTGCTCGACTCATGGGCGAACACAAAATGTGGATAGCCGATGCGGTTAGGGAAACGGCTTTAGTTGCAACACCATAACTTTACTTTACAGGGAGATTGTCCAGAAGGTTGACCTGAATACATTGGACAGGCTTTGCTTGTTTTTTGACTGTGGCATAAACGATTTGCTACAAAAGGTTCCAACATCGCAGAATCGTACAGAGAAAAATTAATGACACTGATTAACCTAAAAGATCTCGAGGCCCATCTCTGGCATGCAGCCCACATCATCACTGGGCCTATCGATGCATCAGATTATAAAACTTATATTTTCCCAATTTTGTTTTTCAAACGTATTTGCGACGTGTATGACGAAGAGTTTGTCGATGCGATGGAGAGCGTTGGGGATGAAGAACTTGCCAAAGGCAAGATGTTCCACCGTATTCAAATACCTGAAAACTGTCATTGGCGTGACGTTTTTGCCAAGCCTAAAGATGTAGGCCAAGCCTTAAAAGACTCATTTCGCGGCATAGAACTAGCAAATCCCAAATTGCATGGCATTTTTGGCGATGCCAGTTGGACCAATAAAGAACGTCTTTCTGACGAATTGCTGGCTACGCTGCTTAATCATTTCAATAAAGTAAATCTCGGTGTTGCCAGTGTCCGTGATGATAATATGGGACGAGCATATGAGTACCTGATCAAACGATTTGCTGACAAAGCTAACAAGAAAGCTGGTGAGTTCTACACTCCACGTACTATCGTTCGTTTAATGGTCAATATACTCGATCCAAAAGCCGGTGAGAGCGTTTATGATCCTGCTTGCGGTACCGGCGGTATGCTGCTCGAAACCATTCACCATGTGAAAGAAAGCGGCGGCGACCCGCGCCTGCTAAAAATCAAAGGTCAGGAAAAAAACCTAACCACCGAAGCTATTGCGCGTATGAACCTTTTTCTACACGGGCAGGAAGATTTCGATATTGTACGGGGAGACACTCTACGTGAGCCTAAGTTTCTGCAAAATGATCGTTTAGAAACTTTTGATTGTGTTATCGCTAACCCACCGTTTAGTTTAAAAGAATGGGGTTATGACTTGTGGTCAAATGATCCCTATGGGCGTAAGCAGTATGGTCTGGCTCCTAAAACTAATGGTGACTTTGCTTGGGTGCAGCATATGTTTGCCTCACTCAACGATACAGGCCGTATGGCAGTAGTCTTGCCCCATGGCGTACTGTTTCGTGGAGGTGCTGAAGGCGCAATTCGTACTAAATTACTGCAAGAAAACTGCATTGAAGCCATTATTGGCGTTGCTCCAAACCTTTTCTATGGCACGGGGATTCCTGCGTGTATTCTGGTGTTACGTAAATCACGGCCGGCGTCACACAAAAATCATGTACTCATCATTAATGCTGAAGAAATCTATACCAAAGGCCGGGCTCAGAATACCTTGTCCAACGCTCAGGCCGATGAAATCTACCGCATCTATCAGAGCCAGAAACAACAAGGGCCGGTAGCACAAGAAATTGAAGGCGTTGCACGTTGGGTACCCTTAAACGAAATTGAAGAAAATGACTTCAATCTTAATATCGCTCGTTATGTGCAAAAGCCACTCGAAGAAGAAACCATCGCAGTAGAAGATGCACTCAAAGATTTCCAGAAAAAACTAGCTGCCCTGGAAAAAACGGAAGAAGAGTTAGAAGCCCTGTTAGTCAAAGAAGGGTTTGAGATATGAATATAATGAATAAGAAAAAGCTGGAAGATTTGCTCTGGGGGGCGGCTGAGTTCTTGCGGGGACAAATCGATGCCTCAGACTACAAACAGTATGTTTTTCCACTGCTTTTTTACAAACGCCTGTCAGATGTCTATCTGGAAGAATATAATGAAACACTGGAACTTCATGAAGGCGACGTCGAATACGCTGCCATGCCCATGTTCCACCGCTTTGATATACCTATAGAAGCGAGCTGGGAGAAGGTACGCAATACTAGCAAAAATATTGGTGAAGCTATTCAGAATGCACTGCGTTTAATTGAAGCTAATAATCCGCGCTTGCATGGCGTTTTTGGTGATGCCCAGTGGACCAATAAAGAACGCCTGCCCGATCATCTGTTAACAGATCTTATCGAACACTTCAGCAAAATTCCGCTTGGTATTAAATCTGTCGCTCAAGATGATCTTGGTGAAGCTTACGAATACCTGATTAAGAAATTTGCTGACGATTCCGGTCATACAGCAGCAGAATTCTATACCAACCGTACTGTAGTCCATTTGATGACACGCATCATGGGCTTAAAGCCCGGTGAAACCGCTTACGATCCTACCTGTGGCACTGGCGGCATGTTGCTTAATGCGGTGATGGATTTACGTTCCCAAGGCAAAGAGTGGCGGTCGGTACATCTTTACGGGCAGGAAGTTAATCTACTTACCTCCGCTATTGCCCGTATGAATATGTTCTTGCACGATATCGAAGAGTTTGATGTTCTGCGTGGTGATACCCTAGCAGAGCCTAAATTTATTGAAAACGATCGGCTCAAGCAGTTTGATGTGATTTTTGCCAATCCGCCGTACTCCATTAAAAAATGGAACCGCGACAAGTTTGCAGCCGATCCCTACGGCCGTAATCTCTATGGTGTTCCGCCGCAAGGCTGTGCCGACTATGCGTTTTATACTCATATCATCAAAAGTCTCAAACCTGATACTGGCCGTGCCGCTATGCTCTGGCCACATGGAGTGCTGTTTCGAGATTCTGAGCAAACTATTCGTAAACAGATAATTGAGTCAGACATCATCGAAGCAGTGATTGGGTTGGGACCAAATCTGTTTTACAACTCATCAATGGAATCTTGCGTGGTAGTGCTCAATTGCAATAAGTCCGTCGAGCGCAAAAATAAGGTGTTATTTATCAATGGAGTCGAACATGTCACCCGTGAACGCGCTCATAGCCGTTTATCCAATAAGGATTTAGCATCGTTATGCGAAGCATATTTTGCACCTGAAAAGCGAAGCGACATGACTGCGTTGGTGGATATCGAAACTATTAAAGAGAATCTTAATAACCTGTCGATTCCGCTATATGTGCAAGCACAGGGTAACGGCGAAGTACACGATATTGAACATGCCATTGAGGCGTGGAAAGTCAGCCGTATCCAATTAAAAAAACAGACTAATAAATTATTCAAAAGCCTCGCGCAACTAGGTTATGAGGTAGAAAAAAATGACTGATAAACAAGTTGTTAAATTTGGTGATATTGCTGAGCAAGTGATAGAAAGAGTTACCCCTCAAAAAGGGGATGAAAAGAGCTTCATTGGGTTACAGCACTTAGAGTCAGAGAGTTTGAACATAAATGAGTGGGGGGATGATGTAGAGTTATCTACCCAAGCATTCAAAGTAAATAAAGGTGATATTATTTTTGCTAGAAGAAATACCTATTTAAAGAGAGTAGCAATTTCTCCAATTAATGGCATTTGTTCTGCTGATGCAATGGTTATCCGACCGTTAGGACGTTTTATTGAACCTGCTTTTCTTCCCTTTTTTATGCAGACAAATACTTTTATGGATAGAGCAATTAGCATTTCAGCTGGCTCTTTATCCTCTAGAGTAAAATGGAAGGCTCTATCTGAACAAGAATTCTGTATTCCATCAAAAAAAGAACAACAATATTTCATTGATGTTAGTAATCGACTCTTGAGTGGAGAATTAGCATTAAACTCTGCTATTAATTCAGCAAAAAAACTATATAACCTAGTTGCAAGCAGACAAATTTTAGGTGGAAATAATTATAGAAGCTTTTTTGGAAAAGAGGAACAAATTATTCCAAAAGGATGGAGATTTGTTAATCTTGGTGACGTATTAACACGGGTTCAATACGGAACTTCTAAAGCGCTTCATGATACTGGAGAAATCCCTGTTCTTAGAATGATGAATATTGAAGATGGGCGAGTTACTAATTCTGAATTAAGGTACTCAAAACTCAGTATAAATGAATTTGAATCAATAAAATTGTACAAAGGCGATATTCTATTTAATAGAACAAATAGTATTGATTTAGTTGGTAAAACTGGAATTTTTATGTTGGAAGGCGACTATGCCTTTGCATCTTATATGCTAAGGCTTAATGTAAATACAGATCTAGTAACACCAGAATTTGTAAACAGTTATTTGAATCTTCCATTAGTTCAATATCGACTTAAAGCCTATGCTACACCAGGCGTTAGTCAGGCTAATATTAACCCTAAGAGTTTAAAATCACTACCTTTTTTGTTGCCACCTTTAGATCAAATTAAAGAGACAGATGCGCTTTTAAGAACAATAAATGGAAGTTTTCACTCTTTGACTGTAGCTAACGCTCAGCATAAGACTATTCAAAGGACTTTGCGTGAAACAATATTAGGAAGCTAGGCTATGTTTAACGAACAAACCGTCACAGAAAATGGAATTATCGACCGCTTAAAAGGGCTAAGCGGAACCAAGTGGAGTTACTGCCACGGCGAGAACCTGCCTAAGCAAGCGCGAGATATCTTTGTCGATGAATGGCTAAAAGACGCTTTGTGTTCGTTAAATCCCGATATCGCCAAGCAGCCGGATTATGCTGATGAAGTAATTTATAAATTGCGTGGCGTGGTGTTAGAAGCCCGCCATACTGGTTTAGTAAAGGCCAACGAAAACTTCCATGAATGGCTATTGGCTGAGAAAACTTTGCCTTTTGGCGAGAACGGCGACCATATCACCATTAATCTGATTGATTTTGATAATATAGAGAACAATCATTTTGTAGTGTCGCAACAGGTGCATTATATCGCAGCCACCGAAGTCTATTTTGATATTGTGCTGTATGTGAACGGCATACCTTTAGTAATAGGCGAAGTTAAAACTGCGACGCGCCCCAGCGTGTCATGGCAAGATGGTGCTGCCGATTTTATGGGCGGCAAAAAGTATTACTGGAAAAATGTAGAATCATTTTTTGTTCCTAACTTGCTGTGTTTTGCCAGTGAAGGAAAAACCTTTGCATATGGTGCAATTAATGCCCGCGTTAAAGATTGGGGGCCTTGGCACAATACTGAGCTTCGTGATGAGATTCTGCCGGGATTGGCATCGGTACTTAACAGCTGCGAGGGTCTGTTAAATCCGCAGACTTTATTACAATTACTGGAATCCTTCGCGCTATTTTCAACTGTCAAAACCGGTAAAAATACCCCACCTAAATGTATTAAGCTTCTGCCACGTTATCCGCAATTTGAAGCAGCGAAACAGATTGTTGAGCGAGTTCGCAAAGGCTACCCGAAAAAAGGCCTAATTTGGCATTTTCAGGGATCCGGTAAGTCATTGCTGATGCTCTATGCAGCTAAAATGTTGCGTGCTGACAATGCGTTAAAAAATCCAACCGTATTGGTTGTGGTTGACCGGCGAGACTTAGACAGCCAGATCAGCGAAACTTTTGGTGGTGCCGATGTTAAAAACCTAGTCAAAGTGCAAAGCTGCAAAAAGCTAGGTGAGTATATCGAACAAGATAGCCGAGGCATTTTAATTACTACTATCTTTAAGTTTAAAGATGTCGAGATTGACGATAGCAACCCTAATGGCTTGAACAGCCGAGATAACATTATTGTACTTGTAGACGAAGCACACCGCACCCAGGAAGGTGGTTTAGGCGAGAAAATGCGTTGGGCATTACCTAATGCCCACTTCTATGGTTTAACCGGCACACCCATATCAGGCATCGATCGCAATACTTTCAAATTGTTCGGCGCCGACGAAGATCCCGGTCGCTATATGAACCGTTACAGTTATAAGCAATCAATTCGTGATGGCTCCACCAATCCGGTTAAGTTTGAACCGCGCCTTGCTGAACTGCGGGTGGATCGTGATGCTATCAATGACGAGTTCGAGCAACTGGTTAAAGAAAACGACTTAGACGATGAAGAAAAAGCGGCATTATCTAACCGTGCTGGTAAGTTGGCTTTAATGTTGAAAGCCCCCAAGCGCATGGCGGCCATTAGCAGCGATATTGTCAAACACTTTACCAGCCACGTAAAGCCAAAAAAAATGAAAGGTATGGTAGTGGTATATGATCGCGAAGCTTGTGTGCAAATGTACTACTTGCTCGGTGAAAAGCTTGGCTTTAATGCAGTTGAAGTGGTTATGAACGTTGATCAATCCCCTATAAAAGCCAAAGCGGGCGATAAAAAAGACAAGGTCAACAACGATTGGCGTAAGTGGCACGATGAGTTAAAGCTACCCATCAAACAAGAGGATTTCGAGCGCTGGCAGAATATTGATGCGGAAAGCCAAGTACAAAAAGAACTGATCGAATGCTACAAAGATCCAAAACATCCTTTACAGCTCATCATCGTTACTGCCAAATTGTTAACTGGTTTCGATGCCCCTATCTGTTATTGCATGTATTTGGATAAACCTTTACGCGATCACACTCTTTTACAGGCCATGTGTCGGACTAACCGATTGTACGAAACCGATGATACTCGCAAAGATATGGGGTTAATTATCGACTACCTCGGCGTATTTGAAAATCTGCGTACCGCATTGGCTTATAAGCCGGAAGAAATTGATGGTGTCGTAGAGGGTATCGAGGCCTTTAAAAAATTATTACCGGCACAACTGGATAAATGTTTGTCCTTCTTCCCCAATGTGGACCGCACCTTAGAGGGTTTCGAAGGCATTATGGCTGCGCAAGAGTGCTTACCGACTAACAAAAAACGCGATGAATTCGCCGCTTGTTTTGGGGTGTTATCTAAGTTATGGTCGGCTATTAGCCCCGATCCTTTTTTAAGCCCGTATCGTCAAAACTATAAGTGGTTAGCGCAAATTTACGAGTCAGTGCGTCCAGTAGGCCAGACGGGGGCGCTTATTTGGGCTGCTTTAGGCCCCGAAACTATCAAGATGATCCATGAGCATACTGATATTAATCGAATTCGCGATGATATCGACGAGTTGATCATGGATGAACACGCCATTTTTACCCTGACAGAAAAAGAGCAAGAGCAACGTGCTAAAAGATTGGAAATTGATCTTATGGGCCGCTTGCGGGGCAGTCATGAGCCTAAATTTGTGGAGTTAGGCGAGCGACTGGAAAAACTTCGCCAGGACTATGAGGCCGGTGTTATTAAAGCCATTGAGTGGTTAAAGGGCTTGTTGGATGCTGCGAAGGACACAGTGCAAGCAGAGCGCGAAACTGGTGAACACCCAGTCACAGAAGCAGATAACAGGCAGGCCTTAACCAAGCTTTTTCTGGAAACCCGTCCAGAGTCTACGCCTAAGTTAATCGGCGATGTGGTTGAACAAATCGACAAAATCGTCAAAGCCACCCGCTTTGATGGCTGGCAGAACTCCAATAGCGGCCCGCGTGAAATCCAAAAGGCGTTATTGCTGACTCTGGCCCAATTTGGATTGGGTAAAGATAAGGAACTATTCCAAAAGGCTTACGGGTATATAGAGGAGCATTATTGAGTTTTACTTAATTGACTGGCCGCGTTGTATCGATACTTGGGCAGGTCAAGAGTGACTACTACCATGGATAATTATACCTATAGCGTTAGCAATGCCCATTTATGGCGTAGAGCCGACTTTCTGATCTGATTACATCTTGAATAACAAAGATGTTAGATCAAGTACGAGACAATACACATAGTTATTGTGTATTGTTAATCATTTTTTCAACTGCTTTAGGTGTAATTTCCATAATCTTAGCAATTGTTTTTAAATCGACACCCTTATCAAGCAGTGCATTGGCAAGGGCCTTTGCTTGTATTTGAGCCAGTTTCTCAGCTTCCTTAGCTAATTTAGCTTTTTCTTGGGCAGATTTTGTTTTATCTCTCTCCAAAGCTAGTTTTTCTCTAGCAATCTTCTTTTCTTCTTTCCTAATCTGCTCAACCACCTGATAAGTCGGGATATAGGTAAGACTTTTCTCTAAATCATCCATAATGCCCATGCTTCTGAAACTTTCATAGGCTTCTGTGCTGATTATAAGATGATCAACGAGTGCAATATTAAGTATACGGCCTACCTGGATAAGACGGTCAGTGATATCTAAGTCTGCTTTGGAAGGAACAAGACGCCCTGAAGGATGGTTGTGAATAGCAATAACACGTGTCGCATTTTTCATCACGGCAACACGATATACATTCATAGGCTCTATATTAACGGCCTTTACTGAACCTAAGGCAATTAACTCGATATAGAGGATATACCCTGCTTCGTTCATGCCAATAATCCAGAAATGCTCTTTTTCTTTGTCTATCTTATTTTCACGAAGAAGTACGCGTTGCATGATGCTGAATACATCATCTGAACCTTCTATATAACGCTTATCGTTTTTGCCAAGTTTAATATCCATACATCGTTTATAGTTAAGAGCATTAACCTAAAATATAACATAGTTTACTCAATATTATAAGTAAACAGCATTAACTAAACCAATGATATGTTGTTTATATTTTTACTATAAATTGATTAATTAGAAATATTTTATATAAATAAAATACTACCTGATTTGTAACCAACTTAAAGAAATTCATGTCTTAAAAGGCATAAATTATAGCTATAATCTTTGAATGTCTATTCAGCTTGAGAAAGGTAATACAGAGCTTAAAGTATTTTGACTAAAATTTTTCGAACAATTAGCAATAGCAGAATTATATCCAGTATGTCGGTACCAGAATTATTGGGAAAATTTTAGTTTTTATCGATTTCTAAAATTTCTTTATTGAAACCATTTATATTAACAAATTAACTGTTTTTATTTATTAAAAAATTTATTAAAAGTTATTTTTAATAATTTAAAACTGACAGAAAATAAAATTGAATTAGAAAAGCTGGATTTTGCCAGCTCAGTCTATTTATGAATTCATGAAGCTTTTTTAAACAGGATACCAGAAGCATCCTGTCCAAATAGGTTTTACTATTTATGTTGATTGTTTAGATAGTGCGCTAAGTACTTCTCTGAAACTATTTAAACCGGCCTCCAAATTTTCGATAATTTCTTCTGCGATTACATCTGGTTCTGGTAAATTATCAAGGTCGGTTAAGCTTTTATCTTTCAACCAGAAAATATCCAGACTAGTTTTGTCTCGTGTAAGCAATTCCTCAACATTGTATTTACGCCAGCGACCTTCTGGATTATTTTCAGGATGCCAAGTTTCTTTGCGCTTGGCAGGGTTTTTCGGGTTGTAACATTCGATAAAGTCGGCCAGATCGTCAAAACGCATTGGTTTTTTCTTCAGGGTGTGATGAATGTTGGTACGGTAATCATAAAACCACACTTCTTTTGTCCATGCCTCTGGGCTGGCGGGCTGGTTATCAAAAAATAAAACGTTCGCTTTAACCTCTTGTGCATAAAATATGCCTGTGGGTAAGCGCAGAATGGTATGCAGAGTGGTGTTTTCTAGTAGCTTTTTGCGAATTGTTTCGCCTGCACCCCCTTCAAACAGCACGTTATCCGGTACCACTACGGCGGCCTTACCGGTGGTTTTCAGCATGCTGCGAATATGCTGAACAAAGTTAAGCTGCTTATTGGAAGTCGTAGCCCAGAAGTCTTGCCGGTTATAAGTGAGTTCATCCGTCTCCTGCTCTCCTTCTTCGTTAGTAAAGCTCATTGAGCTTTTTTTACCAAAGGGTGGATTGGCAAGCACATAGTCTACACTAACAGGGTTGGCTGCTATTAGCGCGTCATTAGGAGAAATCAGTGTATCGCCATCGATTTCACCAATGTTATGCAGGAACATATTCATCAAACACAAGCGACGGGTATTGGCAACGATTTCATTACCGTAAAATGTGCGGTGCTTTAGAAATTGCTTTTGCTTTTTGTCGAGAGCGGTATTTTCTGGATTTGTTAGAAAGTCATAAGCAGCGAGAAAAAATCCACCTGTACCACAGGCAGGGTCAGCAATAGTTTTTTCCGGCTCTGGTCGAATGCACTCAACCATCGCGCGGATTAATGCCCTCGGTGTAAAATACTGTCCTGCACCAGACTTGGTATCTTCAGCGTTCTTTTCTAGTAACCCTTCATAGATGTCACCCTTAACATCTGCCCCCATCATGATCCACTGGGTACTGTCGATCATATCGATCAGACGGTATAACTTGGCCGGGTCTTGAATCTTGTTTTGTGCTTTGGTAAAAATCTGGCCGAGCATCCCTTTCTGCTTACCTAATTCACGTAGCAATTCCACGTAAATTACTTCAAGCTCT
Organism: Snodgrassella sp. ESL0323; assembly: GCF_013346865.1. Classification (NCBI taxonomy): domain Bacteria; kingdom Pseudomonadati; phylum Pseudomonadota; class Betaproteobacteria; order Neisseriales; family Neisseriaceae; genus Snodgrassella; species Snodgrassella sp. ESL0323. The sequence continues at coordinate 151,270 of NZ_JAAEDT010000015.1, forward strand.
GCACCTTTCTTACTAGTAAGCGCCTGCCAATTGTATTTTTCCGGAATACCCACATCACGAGAGTAAGGTGGTTTGGCGTATTCATCCGCCATCTTAAGAAAGATTAAATAGGTTAGCTGTTCAAGATAGTCGCCATAACCTACACCGTCATCACGCAGAGTGGTGCAGAAACTCCAGACTTTGGAAATGATTGTTGATGTGTTCATAATTATATATTTCTAACTGGATAAATAAAAAGCGCATCAATGTGGCTTTTATATAAAAATTGATTTTTCCTGTCATCTAATGGCTGGACACTGAATGTCTCTTGTTTGATTTTGAGGTTTTCTGAGTGTTGACAAACTCTTTTTCCGCCTGAATACGAGCCAGCAGTTTACTAGCTGGTTCGTCACTTGGATCTTGTCGTACCAATTGACCAGAAAAAGCTTTTTTCAGAATGGATTGACGTAGGGTTTCGGCTTTTGCTAGCTGCTTATCGATTTCAATTTCAGTTGATTTAATCATCGGAAGTATAGAATCCAACAATGATATCAAAACTTCTTGTTCTTGTATTGAAGTCAGAGGAATAATTAGATTTTGCAATTCACTACTATTGATATTATTGACACCACTAGTTGATTTTGCAGCTGACTCTATTTGTTGGCGAATAAGATGACTACTCATGGCTGCCAATAAATATTCTGATTTTATCATTTTTTTATTGGGTCTCAATCTGATTAAGTAGCCAGCAAATATGTGTTTTGTATCCTTTTTTTTGACAAGCCCACAACTGCCAACTAGTGATATGCTCCCATTGGAACGTATAGCTAATATGTCACCAATCATTAAGCGAAGATGGTCGACCTCACCTTTTTCAAAGTTAGCAAACTTCAAATCAGTGTCATCTATTATTCCCGCTGAAATATTAGGAATACGAAGTACACTTTGCTCGCCAGTTTCATAATCACATTTAGCTGATGTACCGTAAACTGGTTCGTCAATTAAGTTTCCCAGTTTGATGTGAAACCAGCCAGATGGTAGGAAAGCAAGCTTTAGATTTGATGTTTCAGACTGCAGAGTAAGTTGAATCAATTTCTTAGGTTTACCCGGTTTTTTCCCCTCTTTACCATTAGCTTCCCACTCTTTTACTGCCGCCTTCCAATCTTCCAGTTGTTCTTGATAGCGGGCTTCGCGTTCCTGTTGGATGCGGGCGAGAAGTTGTTCTGGGGATTCCAGTTTATCTGCATTATCCTCACGCCATTTCGCAGTAAGCTTACCTTCAAAGGCGTGTTTAAGCACAGACTGGCGGTAGACTTTAAGTTGTTCGCGGGCGATTTTTAGCGCAGTAATGCCGTTATCCAGCTCAGAGAACAGTTCTTCGATTTTAGCGACGATACGTTTTTGTTCGTTGAAAGGAGCAATAGGAAATTGATAATTCCAAAGAAGAGCTGGATCCACATGAGGTGTTCCGCTGCCCTTAGCTCTTGTATTGATTTCCTGATATTTAGACAGAAGAAAATAATACGCATACTGGTTATTCATATTAGGGAAATTGATACGGACAAGTGTGCTTCCCAACGCACCATACATTCCTTTTCCGACCAAACCAGAACGTGAACCATCCCAAACCATTAAAAAATCAGATTCATAACAAATTCGACAGCCTTCACCATTAGTCCAAGACTTAATCTTTCCCTCTTCGAAAGCTTCTATATCAATATAAGGAAGATTACACTCGGCATTTTTTTCTATTGCTTGCTTCTTAGGTTTTTTCCCTTTTTCATTTTCAACAAATTCTCCAAGCGTAACGCTTTCCCAAGAGGGTGGTAGCATGCTTTTTAAATGATTTATCACGCCACCAACTCCCGATTTAATTCTTCAATCACCCAGTCCATCCTGTCACCAAATTGCTGATACATGCCCATCAAACCACCTTTGGCATCAAAAGGTGTCATATCTAAATCATCTCGCTCAAAGTGAAAAGAGCTAGCGATATGGTCGCGAATGGCTTGCAACCATTGCATTTGCTGTTCATTAAATTTTTCAGAGTTTCCTGAGTGGTACTTCATAATCCAATCCTGAAAATTTTTTCTTACAGTGCTATTAAAAGGTTTAATTTTACTATCAATACCGCACACCCGGCGAATCAGTGCTACTAAAATAGTGAGTTCCGTAAGCGGATTTTCACCTTGGTAGTTATCCAAATGGGCGTAAGCCTGCCAGATACGCAGTGGTGCCAGCTTAGGGCGATCTTGTTTGAGCTTTTCTAACAGGGATTTAATTTGTGAGTATGTGACCTCAGAACGCCGTTCAGGAGTATGGAAATAGATGGTAAGCGCATCAATTTCGTCTGCATGATCTTTCAAATAATCGGTAAATTCTTGTACTAGTTCCTTGGCGTTTTCGGTTACTTCCCCACCCCAACCAGTTTTAAGTACTGTATCCAAGTCATCATGAACAATAATTTGCTCTTTATCCCGACGGATAGAATCAATTAGCTCTATCAAGTCACCGTTAAACACGTTTGCGACCACACTAACCAGCTGTTGTTGAGCTTGGTTACGGGCATCATCACCAGGATCGGTACCGACAGGTTGGTCAACGATTTCCAAGGCTTTTCGCTCTACACTGTCACCATCAATAGCGTTGAAAAGATCACTCACAATCGTAAGGAGTGTCGTGCCACCGGCTTTTTCAGTAATGCGGGCACGCTCTCTGTCATTAAGTTGTTTGTCTAATCGTGCCAGGCGTCCAGCTAGCGATGAAACAGTATCACTATCACTCGCACCCAACATGACGCTCATCGCTAAGTCTTTAAGCGACACGCTAGGTTTGGTAATCAAAGGTTGGCTTGCAGTTTTAACCGACTTGGTGACGCCAATAGCATCGACAATAACATAGTGTGTTTTAGCACTCTGCGCGGAGGGCGTGACCTTTTGCAAACTGTCTTTATCCAGTGTGCGGGTACCGCGCCCTTTCATTTGTTCAAAGTAGTTTTTGCTTTTTACATCACGCATAAACAGTAGACATTCTAGCGGCTTGACATCAGTACCAGTAGCAATCATATCAACAGTGACTGCAATACGCGGATAATAGTCATTACGGAACTGGGTGAGCACGGATTTGGGATCTTCACCTTTTTCAGTTACTTTGCCTTCAGAGTTGGTTTTGTCATTGGCGGCTCGGTAGGTAACTTTTTTGCAGAACTGATTACTTTCACCGAACTCTTCGCGGACGGTTTGTATAATGTCATCGGCATGACTGTCGGTTTTGGCAAAGATCAGGGTTTTGGGCACTTCTTTACGGCCGGGAAAGATGGTTGGCAGTGATTCTTTGAACGTACGGATAACTGTGCGAATTTGATCTGGGTTTACAATATTGCGGTCGAGCTGCTTCGCCGTATAAATTTCATCCTGATCCTGTTGCTCCCAGCGTTTGTGCCGGGTTGTACGCTCGCGACGCTCCACAAGCTGTTTTGCTTCAATCTTTCCCCCGCGCGTAGTCTTTTCGGTTTCAATAATAAAAATTTCATTACCAACATTAACACCATCGGCCACAGCTTTTTCATGGTTATATTCACTTACGACATTCTTACGGAAAAAACCAAAGGTACGATTGTCTGGTGTAGCGGTTAGTCCAATCAGATAAGCATCAAAATACTCCAGAACCTGCCGCCACAGATTGTAAATAGAGCGGTGGCACTCATCAATGATGATTACATCAAAAAACTCAGGTGGAATTTTTTTATTGTATACCACTGGCAATGGTTTTTTAGGCTTGGTAAATTGGTGCTCTGCTGGGTTTTGTTCCTCAAGAGATTCGTCCAATGGCTCATCTTTTAAAATGGAGTACATACGTTGAATGGTACTAATACAGACTTGAGTATCTTTGGCGATGTATTGATTTTTCAATCTCTGAACATTATAAAGCTCAGTAAATTTGCGGTTATCATCATTCGGCATGAAGCTCATGAACTCTTGTTCTGCTTGTTCTCCAAGATTTTTAGTGTCTACCAGAAATAAAATGCGACTAACACTTATTGGTTCGCGTAACAGGCGATAACAGGCTGTAATCGCGGTAAAAGTTTTTCCAGAACCTGTAGCCATCTGTACCAAAGCGCGAGGTTTATCTTGTTTCAACGATTCTTCCAGATTAGTAATAGCCGTAATCTGGCAATTACGCAAACCTTCTTTTATCAGCGGTGGAAAATCTTGTAAGCGTCCTCGCAGACTTTTAGATTCTTTGCTCCATTTTGCAATAGTTTCCGGACGATGGAAGTTAAACACTTCGCGGGAGCGTGGGCGCGGGTCTAGTCTATCTGTAAAGCGAGTGATGATACCAGTGCTTTCATAAACAAAGCGCAAAGGCTGGCTATTATTAACCCACTTTAAAGTAGAGTTAGCATATTTTTGTGATTGCTCTTCAACTATAGTGATTTTCTCACCCCAAGTTTCAGGTTTAGCTTCAATTACGCCTACTTCTTTCTTGTCAACAAACAATACATAATCAGCAGGTCCTGTATCTGTCGGGAATTCGCGAACTGCAATACCAGTAGAAGCAGAAAAATCGATTTTCTGTTTGTCTTGTACTACCCATCCCGCTTACGCGAGCAATGCATCTATTTGATCACGGGCTTTTTGTTCTGGATTCTGATTGACCATGCTTTCACATCCCTGCTTATTAGTTTGTGCAGCGCACTTTTATCTGAGGATTAACTTCATCGCTTGCTTTTACAATTCCCCAGTATCAAAGTAGAATAGCTTACACAATTTATTAAAATCTTACAGCTAAATTTTCTGAACTGTGTCCTTGTTGTGTAAGAATTCATAGATCAGCTGGGCTTTGTTTCTATAACATATCTACGCTAAATATTTGGGAATTAAGCCATTATGCGAACAAGATAACAAAGGAATAGAAGCTATACCTAATTAGTTTTCTTATTGTAGTAAGAAAGCATATTATAAATTTAACATATTTATAATTAGACAAATAGATTGAATTTTGTTATCAAGACTGGGGATTTGTAACTTTCTTTTTGTTAAAAATGCATTAAAAATGCATTTTCTATGCGCTGCTGGATTGTTTAAAGAGATATTGGTTAGGGTGTGGTTGTTGGTGTACGAAATAAAAAACATTTATTTAAATAAAAAAGTTTAAATATTTTTTCTTTTTATTATAAATTAAAAACTTGTGCCATAATTTTTAATTTTTTAATGCTTATAATTAATTAATATGATTACAAACATTACTTAAGATATAAAACCACATTTTAATAAATTTATAAACTAAAACCAATTCTTAATGAATTGAGCAAGATGCAAACAATTTATTTACTCATAATTAAAAATTACATACAACTTGATATTAATATAATAAATAGTAAATAATACTGTTTAAGTTAAACTAATATTAACAAAGGATATTTAGATATGTCTGGCCCAACATTTCAAACAAATCCGATTGATCTTTCGAAACTTCTTAACGATTGTCACAATGGCGTAATTCAATTACCTGATTTCCAAAGAAGTTGGGTTTGGGATGAAGATACAATAAAAAGTCTTATTGCCTCTATATCCCGATCATTTCCAATAGGAGCATTGATGACGCTCTATACAGGGGGATCTGTAGAATTTCAACCTAGATTAATAGAGGGAGTGCCAGAAAGTGCTAAAACGGAAACACCTCAATCCTTACTATTAGACGGTCAACAACGTATTACTTCAATGTATCTAGTAACTTTACGCAAAAAAGTTGTTGAGACAGTGACGCCTAAAAATAAAAAGGTTAAACGCTGGTTTTACATTGATATAAAAAGAGCATTAGATCCTAAGATAGACAGAGATGAAGCTATTTTAAGTATCCCCGAAGATAAAAAAGTAACTAGTCAATTTGGACGAGAAATAGTGTTAGATATATCTTCACCTGAAAAAGAATATGCTAATTTTATTTTTCCGATGACTGAAGTTTTTGACTGGGATGAATGGCAAGATGGTTTTGATAGCTACTGGGCAGGTGATAATAATAAGCACCAAAGAGAAATATTCAGACAATTTAAACGAGAAATTTTAGAGAATTTTAAATCTTATCGTGTACCTGTTATCGCTTTAGACAGAGAAACCAGTAAAGAAGCTGTATGTGTGGTATTCGAAAAAGTAAATACCAAAGGAAAAGCACTTGAAGCTTTTGAATTAGTTACAGCAATTTATGCAGCTCAAGGGTATGAATTGCGTAAAGACTGGTATGATAATGATGAAAATACAGGTCGACAAATACGTTTTAATAATGCTTGCAGTATTTCAGAAAACAAGAAAGGTATTATTAGTAAAGTTTCCAATACAGATTTTTTACAAGCGATCTCTTTGTTCTATACAAGAGAACGTAGACGAGAAGCAGAACAAACAGGTAAACAAGGGAATGAATTACCAACAGTATCTGGTAATCGCCACGCCTTACTAGATCTTCCCTTATCAGCTTATCTAAAGTATGAAGAACAAGTAGAAGAAGGCTTTAAAAAAGCAGCTAAATTTTTACATATGCTGCATATTTACCAAGTAAGTGACCTACCTTATCAATCACAAATAGTTCCTTTAGCAGCTATATTAGCAGATATAGGCGATGAATGGAAACATGAAACTAATAGACGAAAATTAACTCAATGGTACTGGAATGGTGTATTTGGTGAGCTTTACGGATCTGCTGTAGATACACGCATTGCAAGGGATTTCATGGAAGTACCAGCATGGTTAAAGGGTGCTACAGAACCATCGACGGTTAGCGAGGCATTGTTCAGACCAGACAGATTAAAAACTATGAAAACCCGTTTATCTGCGGCATATAAAGGGATTAATGCACTTTTAATGAAACAAGGTGCAAAAGATTTTATCTCAAGCCAAGAGTATAGCCATACTGTGTTTTTTGGCGAAAATGTAGATATCCATCATATCTTTCCTAAAGAATGGTGTAGAAAGCAGAACTTTAGCTCTAAGATTTTTGATTCTGTTATTAATAAAACTCCTTTAAGCTATAAAACCAACCGTATTATTGGTAGCTCTGCTCCTTCCATTTATTTAAAAAAAATAGAAAAAGAATTTAAAATAGAACCAGCTGATTTAGATATATATTTAAAATCACATTGTATTAACCCTGTACTACTTAGGGAAGATAATTTCACTGCATTTATTGAAGATAGACAAAAACAACTATTAGCACTTATAGAAGAAGCAATGGGTAAAAAAGCATATCAGGGAGAAGTAAAGGAAGATGACTTGCAACTTGATGATGAAACAGAAGAAACAGAAGAAACAGAATATATACATTTTTAATGTGCAATTAACTACGCAAAATTTTAATATATAAAATGATTTGTACTAAAGAAAGCTTTACAAAACCACTCAAGCAAGCCGAGTTTGATTTTCTTGCACCAAATTACTCAGAAAATCAGCTACCACCCTTATTCTTCCGGAATTAGTAAGGTCGGAGTGGATGACTAGCCAAATGGGTTGATTACAGCCAATATCGTTGTGAATACAAATCAGATTTTTGGTTAAGGCAATAAAATTCGGTAAGACACCCATTCCGATACATGCTTCAACTGCACTGATATGTGCAGACATGCTGCCGGCTCTCAGACAACATTTGCCACGGCTGTTTTTTTCTATCCACTTTGCTGCCGGCAAGTTCTGATGTGTTTCCGGCCAGCCGATAAAATCAGCGTTTTTTAACATTGTTTCTTCTCTGTTTAGCGGTTTGCGCTGTAAATAGCTTTCAGAGGCATACAAACCAAAACCAAGCTCGCCTAATCGGCGGATGGTTACTTTACCCTGCTCCGGGCGAACCAGACGCAAGGCCATATCAGCGTCTCTTCTTTGCAAATTGATAGTTGATACTCCGGTAACCAGTTCCAGGGTCAAATTAGGATGTGCTGAATAGAGCTTGGGTAAAGCCGGAATAATAAGATGATCAGCCAGCCCCTGAGCCGTAGCCAAACGCACGTGCCCAGTGACACCGGCATTGACTCCGGTAGCCATGGCATCAAACGCGTGTCCGGCCTGTTCCAGTATTTCTGCCTGCGAAACGAGTATTCTGCCTTCATCTGTTAATTTATACCCTTGCTGATCGCGGATAAATAACCTATATCCCAGCACTTCTTCCATACGTTCCAGACGGCGGTAAGTTGTAGCAATGCCAAGTTTTAATGTCTTTGCAGCACCACTCAATGTGCCTTCACGTACGATTGCCAGAAATACTTTAGTATCATCCCAGCATAGTTTTTTGTTCATATTTGATTTCCGATTCTGGAAAACCAGTTACCAGATTTAGCTATATATCTGTCAATTTTCGCAAAGTATACTGAATTAACGCTGCTTTCACCAAGCTAATAACTATGTTTAAAAGCAGATTTATAACAACTCAATACCATCTGTTTTCAGCCGGCTGTGAACAATTGCCGACCTTTTTAGGTTTGTATATCAGGCCGAACTCTATCTGTTTGAAAAATTGATTGCAAAAGAGGAAATGATTTAGTGAATAATTTAGAAAATAAGACACAATGGCGTAACTGGATGGCTGTTTGCATGCTTGCAATAGCGTCATTTATTGTGGTGAGTACCGAGCTGGCACCGATTGGTATGTTATCCGCTATAGCCTCATCTATGGGACAAAACAGCGGCACTACCGGTTTGGTTGTGACGCTGTATGCATGGCTGGGGGCTGTTGCTGCCCTTGTTTCAGTTACCACATTCAGCCATCTGCCTCGTAAACTAGCAGTAATTGTATTAATGTTGCTGATGGCTGCATCGAATGGTATTGCGGCTATTAGTGAGCATTTTTCTGTACTTTTAATCGCTCGTCTGGCCGGTGCAGTTGCACATGGTGCATTCTGGGCGATGGCTGGCACTATGGGGGCGCAACTGGTATCAGACAAATATACCGGCAGAGCCACAGCAATTATATTCAGCGGTGTTTCGATAGCCAGTATACTCGGTGTTCCCCTTATTAACTGGATTAGCAGCACCATTGGCTGGCGTTTATCTTTTTTATTGCTGAGCGTATTAGCCATAATTACCGCAATTATTCTGGCTTTTACCCTGCCGGCTGTATCCGGTACTTCCCGAATGGGGAGAAAACAATTTTCAGCAGTTCTTCAGATTAAGCAGTTACGCCAAGTTTATCTGATTGCTACTGCTGCCATCATCGCCCATTTTGCTGCTTTTACCTATATTGAAGTATTTATGGCCGCAGAAATGGCTATTTCTGCCAACTGGATTGCTGTTTGTCTGTTTGTATTCGGTATAGCCGGTGTAGCTGGTAATCTGTTATGTGGTCTGTTTATAGACAGATATCTGAAAAGTATACTTGGTGCAGGCTTAGTGCTGATTTGTGGCAGTCTGATTCTACTGAGTGCAGTCTTGTCACATAATCCAATCATGCTGATGGTATTAGTGTTTGCGTGGGGTTTAGGTGTAGCCATATTATTTGTTGGTATTCAGGCATGGGTAATTCGGCTGGCAGGAAACGATAACGCTTTACCCGCTTCTGCTATTTATGCAGCTATTTTTAATGGAGCCGTAGGCATTGGGGCAATTATCGGCGCAGGAATTATTGATTTCGGCAATATGAAAATGCTTTATTTAATTGCCTCTTTGATCACTTTATTCAGTTTGTTGCAGTTACTAATCAGCAAAACGAAGCATAAGCCGGCGCAGTGAAACCAATATATTTCACTTATACATTTCTATATCTAATGCCGCCAATGCAGAAAAATTTAAGCTGTAGCTAATTTGTCTGATTTAAAAGAAATATAAACTCAAATCAAAGGCCGCTGAAATAAGCGGCCTTGTGCACATTTTTCAGAATTAATCCTGAAATTTTTTCTTGATTGAATCTACTGCACCATCTATAGCATTAGCCACATCATGCACAGCTTCTTTCACGCCGCCAACGGCCTTATCTACCATTCCTTCAGACTGGGTTTTAGTATCACCCACTACTTTACCCACGTTCTGTTTTACTTCGCCTTTGGCTTTATCTACAAATCCGTTATCGCTCATAACCATCTCCATTCTGTATGTCTACTGCATGCAACAGTATTCAATTAAACACAAGTAAATTCTTATCCTTCAATGATTTATCTTAGAGAGACAATTAGCAGTAAGCAATGGAAAACGCCAATATTTGCAGCTAATTACATATAAAAATAATTTATTGGTAAATCATGCAGTTAATTAACTTAATATCAATTTATTTACAATTTTCTTTATCTAGAAATAAAAATCTATCTGGTTAAATATAGCTGTAGATAATTATGAATTTTATGATATTAAATTTAATATTTGTTATTATTAGTTAAATTGTAAATTAATAAATTTGTTCCTTTTTCGACAAATTTAAAATTTTCAATTTATTTGATTACTATCAAACAGTATTACGAAATAGCATACAAATTAATTGCTTAGCCATAAATAATCAGGAATAGTAATGGAAGAAAAAAATATTGATCAACAAATCAAAAGATTAGAAAAAATTACCCGTAAGGATGGTAAGGAAACTTATGCTCAAGCTCAGTTTAAATTAGGAAATATATATCAAGATATAAAACACGATTATGATAAGGCTGAAGATTTTTATTTAAATATCAACAAAGAAGATGATCCTGAACTTTATGCTCTAGCCCAGTGTAATTTAGGATATTTATATCAAGATATAAAACACGATTATGATAAGGCTGAAGTTTTTTATTTGAATATCAACAAAGAAGATAGTCCAGAACGTTATGCTCTAGCTCAGTTTGGTTTAGGATATATATATTATTTTATAAAACATGATTATGATAAGGCTGAAGCTTTTTATTTAAATATTACTAATAAAAATAATCTTGAAATTTATACTTATGCACAGGTTAAATTAGGATATATATATCAAGAAATAAAACACGATTATGATCAGGCTGAAGCTTTTTATTTAAATATTAACAAAAAAGACAATCCTGAAAACTATGCTGAAGCACAGGTTTATTTAGGATATTTATATCAAGAAATAAAACACGATTATGATCAGGCTGAAGCTTTTTATTTAAATATTAACAAAGAAGATAATCCTGAAGCTTATGCTAATGCTCAGCTTAATTTAGGATATATATATGATGAAATAAAACACGATTATGATAAGGCTGAAACATTTTTTTTAAAGATCACTAAAGAAGATAATCCTGAAGCTTATGCTAATGCTCAGCTTAATTTAGGATATATATATGATAAAATAAAACACGATTATGCTAAGACTGAAGCTTTTTATTTAAATATCAACAAAGAAGATAGTTCTGATGCTTATGCTCAAGCTCAATTTAATTTAGCATATATATATCAAGTAATAAAACACAATTATGGTCAGGCTGAAGCTTTTTATTTAAATATCAACAAAGAAGTTAATCCTGATACTTATGCTAAAGCTCAATTCGCTTTAGGATATATATATCAAGAAATAAAACACGATTATGATCAGGCTGAAGTTTTTTATTTAAATATCAACAAAGAAGATAGTTCTGATGCTTATGCCGAAGCTCAATTTGCTTTAGGATATATATATCAAGAAATAAAACACGATTATGATCAGGCTGAAGCTTTTTATTTAAATATCAACAAAGAAGATAATCCTGAAGCCTATGCTAAAGCTCAGTATAATTTAGCAAATATATATTTTAAAATAAAACACGATTATGATCAGGCTGAAGCTTTTTATTTAAATATCAACAAAGAAGATAATCCTGAAGCCTATGCTAAAGCTCAGTATAATTTAGCAAATATATATTTTAAAATAAAACACGATTATGATCAGGCTGAAGCTTTTTATTTAAATATCAACAAAGAAGATAATCCTGAAGCCTATGCTAAAGCTCAGTATAATTTAGCAAATATATATTTTAAAATAAAACACGATTATGATCAGACTGAAACATTTTTTTTAAAGATCACTAAAGAAGATAATCCTGAAGCTTATGCTAATGCTCAGCTTAATTTAGGATGTATATATGATGAAATAAAAAACGATTATGATCAGGCTAAAACATTTTTTTTAAAGATCACTAAAGAAGATAATCCCGAAGCTTATGCCAACGCTCAGGTTAATTTAGGCTATTATTATAAAATAGAAAATAAATATAATGATGCTATAGCCCGTTATCTCAATGCTTCTGAACAAGATAGTCCTAAAGCATATATTCAAGCTAAATTCGAATTAGGCAAAATATATAGTAGTAATAATAGTCTTAAAAATTTCACTAAAGCTCAAAGCTGTTTTTTTGAAGCTGCCAAAATAGCTACTTATTCTAATTGTCAGCCATATTATTATATTTGTGCTCAATTTATTTTAAAATTAATGCAAAGCAATTCCAGTCTAATTTCTAATGAGAAGAAATTTGCAAAGCTTAATGAAACAATCTTTGATAAAATTGAAAATATATGTGATTTGACTGATGATATAAAATATAATTTATTAGTTTTTAGTTCATTTGATAATAATGAGCAAGAACGACGGGTCGCTCATTATACCAAGCCAGCTGTATTATTTAGTCTGCTGAAAGGAGAAAACCCCAGTAAATTCCGGCTTAATATTGTAGATTTTATGAATGATCCCAGTGAAAATCAGGTATTAACCAGCTGGCTGAATATCAGCAATCATCCAGATAATGAAATTAAAAGCTTTTTAGCCAGTTTTTCCTTTAATCATAATTGTCTGAATCAGTTTCGTTTATACGGTAATGAAGATAACATTGTTGGTTCCGGTGTCAGTATTGCTTTTAATAAAAATTTTTTTGGTCTGGATACACAACGCAGTATCAATAACGAAATAATCTCATCCCACAGTATTAAATCAATCAAATCATTCGAAAATAAACAAGTAAAATTTGAAACTGAGCAAATCGAGATTAAAAGTGCCAATACTCTTTATCCTTTGCCTTTATACCGCTGCCTATATTTTGATCCAGAAACAGGATATTTAGCGTTAGCCAAACGCAATAAACAATCCTTTTATCTGGAAAACAAAAATGAAAAAACAGCAAAAGCCATTGATAGTGAATGGGATGAATATATTAATTCATTAAATGAGTCTGATAAAATTAGTAAAATTCGTACTAAATTAGAAGCAATACAAAAGTTGATTGCAGAACTTTCGAATAATTCCGAGTTAAAAAAAATTTCCAATCTGGACGAACTACTCAGTCTGGCTGTATTACCCATTTCCTGCCTGATAAAACATGCTGCTTTTGAAGATGAAGATGAGTGCCGGATGATTTATATTACTCATATCGCAGATGATAATATTGTTGAACCGCAAGATTATCAGTCTGCTAACAGTTTGTATGTCGAATATACGCATGTAGAAGAATATATTGATAATATTTATCTGGGGCCGCAATGTAAGATGCAGCATAAAATATGGCTGCAAAATCATTTTAAAAAGAAACGGCGTGAAAGAGAAATCAAGCTGATTAAATCTGAAATGCCGTTGCGCTGATTCAGGCTAAAACAGCAGGATTGATTAAAATATCAGCTTTACTGCTATTGCTAAACTAGCAGTTCGGTTATCCCATGTATAATCTGCCTGTATCAGAAATTTAACCGACTAAATACCGGCCGGAAATATCCGTTCGGTATTTCTTTGGCGGTGTTATATGAGTGCCGGATTATGCAGGAACATAAACAGTTTATTGCCGCAGAATATTCAGCCGGGAGTGATGCACACCAGCTCCGGCAAAATGCCAAACCGAAAAGAACTTTATCCGTAGCGCCGATGCTGGACTGGACAGACAGGCATTACCGCTATATGGCCAGACTGATTAGCAGAAATGTGTGGCTGTATACAGAGATGATTAATGCTAATGCAATCATCCATGGCAACAGTGACAGATTACTGGCCTATCATCCGCAGGAGCAACCTGTTGCTTTGCAGCTGGGCGGCAGTGAGCCGGCAGTTCTGGCACAGGCTGCTAAAATTGCTGCCGGTTATGACTATGATGAAATTAATCTTAACTGCGGCTGCCCTAGCCCGCGGGTACAGCAAGGTGCTTTTGGTGCCTGCCTGATGCGTGAAGTTGAACTGGTAGCACAATGCTTAAATGCCATGCAGGAAGCGGTTAATATTCCGGTTACGATTAAGCATCGCATCGGTCTGGATAAGGAAACAGCCTATCAGCCTCTGGCTGATTTTGTCGGTACACTACGTGAAAAAACGCCCTGCCGTATTTTTGTTGTTCATGCACGCAATGCATGGCTGGATGGGTTATCGCCGAAAGATAACCGTGATATTCCGCCTTTGCGTTATGATTATGTTTATCGTCTGAAACAGGAATTTCCTGATCTGGAAATTATTCTTAATGGCGGGGTTACTGATAATGCACAAATTCACCGGCATTTGCAGCATGTTGACGGGGTAATGGTCGGACGTGAGGCTTATCATAATCCGATGCTGATGCGCAGCTGGGATGCTGAATTTTACGCCAGTCACCAGCCGGCTGTTGAATATGAAGACCTGGTTAATCAGTTAATTGACTATGCTCGTCGGCAGCTGGCTAATCCGGATATTTCATTGCGCCATATGGCTCGGCACTATCTGGGGCTGATGCATGGTTTACCCGGTGCGCGCCAGTGGCGGAGGATGCTGTCTGATGCTTCGTTATTAAAAAATAACGATGCCAGCCTGATTACGGAAGCATGGCAGGCGGTAAAAGAAAGTGCCGCAAGCCAGTCTGAGTTGATTTAAGTTACAATTAGGCCGTTTTTATTTGGATAAATCCGCATGCAACAGTATCTTGACTTAATGCAACACGTTTTAGACCGTGGCACAGATAAAGCAGACCGTACCGGTACGGGTACGCGCTCAGTTTTTGGCTATCAGATGCGTTTTAATCTGGCTGATGGCTTTCCTGTACTGACTACTAAAAAGTTGCATTTACGTTCAATTATTTATGAGTTACTCTGGTTTCTGCGCGGCGATACTAATATCGGCTATTTGCATGAACATAATGTTTCTATCTGGGATGAATGGGCAGATGCTGATGGTAATCTGGGGCCGGTATACGGTTATCAGTGGCGCAGCTGGCCGGCACCGGATGGCCGCCATATCGACCAGATCAGTAATCTGCTGCAACAGATTAAACACAATCCCGACAGCCGTCGCCTGATTGTTTCTGCATGGAATCCGGCACTGGTAGATGAGATGGCTTTACCGCCCTGCCATGCTCTGTTTCAGTTTTATGTGGTTGAAGGCAAGCTTTCCTGTCAGCTTTATCAGCGCAGTGCTGATATTTTTCTGGGTGTGCCTTTTAATATTGCCAGCTATGCTCTGCTTACGATGATGATTGCTCAGGTATGTGATTTAGAGCCGGGGGAATTTATTCATACGCTGGGTGATGCTCATTTATATAGTAATCATTTTGAACAAGCTAAACTGCAGTTAAGCCGCACACCGAAAAAACTGCCGCAAATGCATCTGAATCCTGATGTAAAAAATCTGTTTTCTTTTCAGTTTGAAGATTTTACGCTTACTGATTATCATCCGGATGCCCACATTAAAGCACCAGTAGCTGTATGAATACTCTGAATAAAATTACGTTGATTGCCGCTCTTTCAGATAATAACTGTATTGGCGAAAATAACCGTATTCCATGGCATGTACCCGAAGACTTTGAATTTTTTAAAAGTTACACTATGGGCAAGCCGGTTGTTATGGGACGTAAAACGTGGGAGTCGCTGCCCAGAAAACCGCTTCCAGGCCGCGCCAATTATGTTATCAGCCGGCAGGATGCGCAGACATTCAGCGGAGCAATTTTGTGTCACAGTGTTGAAGAAGCGCTCAGGCAATTAGCCGGTTGCCCTGAAATTATTATTATGGGCGGGGCACAAATTTATACTCAGGCGATGCCTCTGGCTACCGATTTGCAGTTAACCAGAATTCATGTTGATGTTGCCGGAGATACTTTTTTTCCGGCAATTGATACGAATATCTGGCAGCAAACTGAAAGCAGCAGTCATGTAAGCAGTAAAAATAATATTGCTTATGATTTACAGCATTATGTACGCCGGCCTGGTGTTGAGTAAGTTTTATTGCGCAAGCCAGTTTGTATTCAGTCCGATTGCTCTGAAATCAGAGACTGTAATGCAAACTGGCTGATTGATGATGCTGTAAATTTTCTTAGTAGTATTTTCTAAGATTTACGTTTTTGCTGAATTGTCAGAAAAATGTTGGTTTTCTGCGTTTATGCAGGCGCTATATTTGCTGCTATTTACTGCATATAATCAGCATAGATAATCTTTGACAGTTCCCTGCCAATCCCCCACAATAAGTCTGCACATTGTTAATCAAATTAAACATCAGAAGGATGCAGTCATGAGTAAAGTAACTCTGCAAGGTACCGCTGTTGAAGTCAGTGGTCAGTTTCCAAAAACAGGCAGTACAGCACCAGCTTTTACGCTGACTGATGCCGGTTTAAATGAATTATCGCTTACCGATTTTGCCGGTAAACGTAAAGTACTGAATATTTTCCCTAGTGTAGATACGGGTGTTTGTGCTGCATCTGTACGCCATTTTAATGCAGCTGCGGCCAATCTTTCTAATACTGTTGTGTTGTGTATTTCTGCCGATTTGCCATTTGCGCAGGCTCGTTTTTGTGGTGCAGAAGGGCTGGATCAGGTAAAAACTCTGTCAACATTCCGTCATCCTGAATTTAAGGAAAACTACGGGGTTAAACTGAGCAGCGGTGCTTTAGCCGGCTTATGTGCCCGTGCGGTTATTGTACTGGATGAAAATAATCAAGTTTTATACAGTCAGTTAGTGGCTGAAATTACGACAGAGCCGGATTATGAGCAGGCATTAGCCGCTCTTTAAAATGGCTTTTTTATACAAGCGTTCAGATATCTGAACGCTTTTTTTCTTTCGGGCTATGTCGTTGCGCTGGCAGCTTTGTTAAAATCTACTGATAAAGATATTTAACTAGAATAACAGGAAATCACATCAATGAACCCACAAAAACTGACTACCGATATACAACGCCCGAAATTAACTCCTCCCAACGGGGAAAATAAAGTATTGCTTCATTCTTGCTGTGCGCCCTGCTCTGGTGAGGTTATGGAAGCAATGCTGGCCTCTAGTATTGATTATACGATTTACTTCTATAATCCTAATATTCACCCGAAAAAAGAATATGAAATCCGCAAGGATGAAAACAAGGCATTTGCGGAAAAATTTAATATTCCTTTTATTGATGCTGATTATGATATGGACAACTGGTTTGAACGCGCTAAAGGGATGGAGTTTGAACCGGAACGCGGCATTCGCTGTACTATGTGTTTTGATATGCGCTTTGAACGCACAGCATTGTACGCATATGAAAACGGTTTTTCGGTTATTACTAGCTCATTAGGGATTTCCCGCTGGAAAAATATGCAGCAAATAAACGATTGCGGCAAACGTGCGGCAGAAAAATATCCTAATCTTGTTTACTGGGATTATAACTGGCGTAAAGGCGGCGGTAGTCAGCGTATGATTGAGATTAGTAAGCGTGAGCAGTTTTATCAGCAGGAATACTGTGGCTGTGCTTATTCTTTACGTGACAGCAATGCCTGGCGGCGTGAGCATGGCAGAGAAAGCATTAAAATTGGAACGAAATTTTATGGTACTGAAGAAAAGGCTTAAGTATTTTTGCTAATCATTGGTTGTATTTTGAGTCACTTCATCAGTATTACTCTCTAAAAGCGGATTCAGACTTGAATCCGTTTTTATATGAGAAAGTGGAAAGTGTTCAGGTTAAATTTTTCAGGAATGGCTTTATTTTCATTCAAGCTGATATTGAAATTTTTTGGTTGAACATTATGTAAAACTCGATAAATTTGTACTCAGTTTATACAAACCATACGTAATATAGCTGCACAAGGAAACTAATGCAGTAACGAGAAGGATAAACATGAATCAATGGATTTTTCTTTCCATCGCTATACTGGCTGAGATATTTGCAACCAGTATGCTTAAGCTGAGTAATGGTTTTACCCGGCTGATGCCCAGTATTTGCTCTGTTCTGGGCTATATTATTTCGTTTTATTCGCTTGCACAAACTCTGAAAACTATGCCTGTAGGCATTGCTTATGCAGTGTGGTCCGGTGTGGGCATTGTTTGTGTGTCAGTCATAGCCTGGATCAAATTCGGACAAAAGCTGGATATGCCGGCAATTATTGGCATCGGTCTGATACTGGCGGGTGTTATTGTGATTAATCTGTTTTCCAAATCGATGACTCATTAGCAAAAAAACCGTGGAAATCCACGGTTTTTTTGCTAATGCAGTATGACTGTATTATTCTGCTGATGCAGATTTCGGTTCATGCTGCAAGCTTACTGCACGAGCAGGCACAATTGTGGAAATCGCATGTTTGTATACCATTTGTGTTACTGAAGTATTACGCAAAAGTACAACATACTGGTCAAATGATTCCACCTGACCCTGTAGTTTAATACCGTTTACCAGATAAATTGAAACTGGCACATACTCTTTTCGCAGTGCATTCAAGAAAGGATCTTGTAACATTTGTCCTTTGGCGCTCATTTGGCTACTCCTGTTTTTTTGATTATGTTATCGCTTAGCTGCACCTGCGTACAGCGATTTAGAAAGCAGTGTCAATGCTATCACATTAATGGGCATTTGTTTTCTTTGAACTGACTTTATTTTTACGCTTTACCTGCTTTTTCGATTGTTTTATCTGTTCACGCTTGGCAATTCGGTTACTTAGTTTGACACGACGCAATGGCTGCGCTGGTTTGCTGTCATTTTCCTGATATGGATTCTCGTTTACATTATATTGAATACGTAAAGGTGTCCCCTGTAAATGAAATGCTTTGCGAAATGTTTGTGTCAGATATCGGGTATAAGCATCGCTGATATGCTGTAAGGCATTACCATGTATGACTATAACTGGCGGATTCATGCCGCCCTGATGGGCATAACGCATTTTAGGGCGAATTAAGCCGGCGCGCGGAGGCTGCTGCCGTTCCAGTGCGCTTTGCAATACGCGGGTAATTTTCGGGGTAGGCAGTTTAATCATTGCAGCATCATAGGCGGCCTGAATTGAGCTGAAAAGCCCGTCAATTCCTTTTTCTTTCAATGCCGAAATATAATGAAATTTGGCAAAATCAAGAAAATACAGTTTACGTGCTATATCACGCTTAACCTGTTGCTTACGCTCTTCGGTTATTCCGTCCCATTTATTTACTGCAACAACTAAAGCACGCCCAGCTTCCAATGCAAAGCCGGCAATAGTTGCATCCTGATCGGCTATATCTTGTTGTGCATCGAGTACCAGTACAGCTACGTTAGCCGCTTCGATAGCCTGCATTGCTTTAATAACGGAAAACTTCTCGATGGCGTCATCTACTTTGCCACGACGACGTACTCCGGCAGTATCGATAATGGTAAAAGGGTTGCCGTTGCGCTCGAAATCAATGTGAATTGAGTCACGTGTGGTACCGGCCATGTCAAAAGCAATAACCCGCTCCTCACCCAGGATTGCGTTAACTAAAGTTGATTTGCCGACATTTGGCCGACCAATAACTGCAAAAACCGGATGATGACTGTTTACCTGTTCCTCTTCTTCGGGAAAGTCTTCCAGTACAGTTTCTATCAGCCCGTACACGCCGTCACCATGCGCCCCTGATATAACGATAGGCTCTCCCAGACTTAATTCATAAAACTCTGCTGCCAGAATCGGTCTGTTAGTGCCCTCACCTTTATTCACTGCCAGATATACAGGCCTGGAACTCTGGCGCAAATGGTTGGCGATAATCTTATCCTGTGGCGTCAGACCGGTACGTCCGTCTACCAGAAAGATAACTGCATCCGCCTCATCTACGGCTTGCAAAGTATGGCGAGCCATTTCATATAAGATACCGCTATCTACTACCGGCTCAAAACCACCGGTATCAACAACCAGATAAGGTTTACTTCCTACTCTGCCGTGCCCGTAATGCCGGTCGCGGGTTAGGCCGGGTAAATCGGCAACCAGTGCATCACGTGTACGGGTCAGGCGGTTAAATAATGTTGATTTGCCTACATTCGGGCGACCAACCAGAACAATCGTTGGTTTCATATTTATTCTTTCAGATAATTTCTATTGCTCTAAAACAGCAATAGCCTGCCAGCGGCAAGCTTTTCAGTACAACTGATAAACCTGAAGTTCCTGCCGATTTTTCCGGCCGGAACTTCAGGTTTTATTAAGCATTGGTTAACTCAAACTGCTTATTTTCAATTGAATGAATTCGCGTTGTACTGAATCTTTTGATAATAAATTCAAAGCTTGCTGGTAAATAGCAACAGCTTCGGCATTTTTCTTCTGTGCCTGTAAAACATCACCTTTAGTTTCCAGCAGAACTGGTTTAAACGCATCAGTAACTTTCACATCCAGTGCCTGTAATGCTTCATTATATTTACTTTGCTGTAAATATACGCTAGCCAGTCGCTGCGCAACGATTGTTTGCAATAAGTCATCGTGCTGTCTGGCTTTAACCCATTGCAAATGACGGATAGCTTCATCATATTTGCCATCATCAAATGCAGAACCGGCCATCATCAGTGTTGCCTGGGTAGTATTCATAGTCTCAGGATATTTTTCCTGTAGCTGTATGAGTGCCTTTTTACTTTCAGCCATATTATTAGCACCAGCCTGAGTAACAAATGTTTCAAATATAACGGCTGCCTTTTCATCATTGCTGCGTAAATGACTCTGATACAGCACATACCCCAAATATGCCAATGACAATATAACTAGTATAGCAAAAATCCAGCGTCCCCAGCGTTGCCAGAAATATTTGAAATTCGCAACTTCCTGTTCATCCTGAATATGTACAACCATTATGCATTCTTCCATTGTTGGATTAACTGTAAAGCTGCCTCAGCAGCAACAGTCTGTTGTTCATGAGTACGCAGATTTTTAAGCGTCAGCGTATTGTTTAATTGCTCGTCCTGAGCCACGATAACTGCTATTGCCGCACCGCTGGCATCAGCTTTCTTTAATTGAGCTTTCAGGCTTTGATCACCACAGTGTAAATAAACATTCAGCCCTGCTGCCCGTAATAATACTATATGCTGCATAGCTTTGAGACTACTTCCTTCTCCCTGATGTATTACATAAACATCAGGCGCATTATTCACATGTAGTTTACCGAATTCCTGAACAAGCAGTAATAAACGTTCAATACCCAGAGCAAAGCCAATGGCCGGCGCCGGTTTACCGCCAAGCTCTTCGATCAGCCCGTTATAACGTCCGCCACCGCATACTGTTGCCTGTGCGCCCAGTTTAGTTGTCGTCCATTCAAATACGGTCAGATTATAATAATCCAAACCGCGAACCAGACGCGGATTTTCTACATATGTGATACCGAGCCCGTCCAGCATATTTTTTAAAGTATTATAGTGTGCAAGTGATTCTGCACCCAGATAATCTATAAGACGTGGCGCAGCATTCGCCATTGCCTGTAAATCAGGATTCTTAGTATCCAGCACACGTAACGGATTAGTATGCATACGACGCCGGCTATCCTCATCCAGAATGGCTTCATGCTGTTGTAAATAAGCAATTAGTGCAGTACGGTGAGCAGCACGCTCCTGCTGATTACCAAGAGTATTTAATTCAAGTGTGAGATATTCCCTAATACCCAGCCGTTCCCAGAGGTTTGCAGTCATAGCAATCAGTTCGGCATCTACATCAGGCCCGTTAAATCCTAATGCCTCAACACCAACCTGATGAAACTGACGATATCGTCCTTTTTGTGGGCGTTCCCGTCGGAACATCGGCCCCATATACCATAATTTTTGCGGACTATTATAAAGTAAGTTGTGCTCAACAACTGCACGAAGACAGGAGGCTGTACCTTCCGGCCGCAGGCTCAGGCTCAGTTTGTCGTTAGAATCGGCAAATGTATACATTTCTTTGCCCACAACATCGGTTTCTTCACCGATTGAACGTACAAACAAACCTGTTTGCTCAACAACCGGTGTACGAATTTGGTTATAACCAAAACTGCGTGTCCATGCGACCACTACGTCTTCAAACGCCTGCCAGAGTGCAGATGTCAGTTTAAAATCTTTCTGCTCTAATGGCAGTAAATCATTCATGCCCTTAACGGCCTGGATTTTCTGACCCATATTAATTAATTTGTTTATCCCTATTAAACTATATTAGCTGCTGACAGCTATAACAGTATATTTATCTTATAAAGCCGTAATCGGAATCACTTTCGCTGTTTCCCGCTTTTTACCCTGCTCACCATAATTGGTCTGAATATATTCTTCTACCAAAGCCAGAAACTCTTCAGCCATATGCTCGCCTTTTAAGGTGGTTTTGCGCTCGCCGTCAACATATACAGGAGCAACAGGTGTTTCACCGGTACCTGGTAAAGATATACCGATATCAGCAAGTTTACTTTCACCCGGGCCGTTAACGACACAACCCATAACGGCCACATTCAGATTTTCAACACCAGGATATTGAAGCCGCCATACTGGCATTTTTTCCCGCAAATATTGCTGAATATCCCGTGCCAGTTCCTGAAACACGGTACTGGTTGTACGTCCGCACCCCGGGCATGCTGTTACCAGCGGCGTAAAAGAGCGCAAGCCCATGGTTTGCAGGATTTCCTGAGCAACCACTACTTCCTGAGTCCGCGTACTTCCCGGCTCAGGAGTAAGCGATACTCTAATAGTATCACCAATTCCCTGTTGTAATAAAATAGCAAGAGCTGCAGAAGAGGCTACAATACCTTTACTTCCCATTCCTGCTTCGGTTAAACCAAGATGCAGCGGATACAGACAGCGTGCGGCCAGATTATAATAAACCTCTATTAAATCCTGTACATTTGATACTTTGCAAGACAATATAATCCGGTCAGCCGGTAAACCCAGACTTTCTGCCTTTTGCGCAGATTCCAGTGCAGAAACAATCAATGCTTCTTTCATAACTGTTTCAGCAGGCTGGGGGGTTGCTAAGGCCAGATTATTATCCATCATGCGCTTTGCAAGAGCCTGATCCAGCGACCCCCAGTTTACTCCGATGCGAACAGCTTTATCGTGCTCTGCTGCTGTATGGATCATGAAAGCAAATTTTTCATCACCCTTCACCCCTTTACCCACATTACCGGGGTTAATCCGGTATTTTGAAAGTGCTGTTGCACAATCCGGATAATCTTTAAGCAGGCGATCGCCATTAAAATGAAAATCACCAACTAAGGGGACATTACAGCCCATGTCATTCAGACGCTGGCGAATTTCAGATACTCTGGCTGCCGCCTGAGGTGAGTTAACTGTAATACGTACCAGTTCTGAGCCAGCATCTGCCAGTGCTTTTACCTGAATGGCTGTTTGTTCTGCATCAGCCGTGTCCGTATTAGTCATCGACTGCACTCTGACTGGTGCATCAGAGCCTATTACCACATGATCAACTTTTACCTGATGTGTTTTTCTGCGTACGCCAGCCAAAGTCATTTCAGTTTCCACCTACAATCATTACTGCAGTTCTTTTTTTGTTCTGTTCAATAGCAATATCTTTGCCGGCAAACTGAATACTCACCCCTGGTGTATAGCCAAGTACTACCTTATAAGGTGCGGCCCCGCTAAACTGATGTGTGCTATTTGCATCAACAACCTGACCAATAAGTACTTTGCCGTTTTTATCACTCACCTGTAACCAGCTTCTGTTTGTCATTTTTATTACTAATGTGTCTGCTGCAGATGCGGCAGGCTGAGATGCTTCCATACCGGCATTCTGGCTTGTAGCGGTTTGACTGCTACTACTTGCTGCAGAAACAGGCTGAGAACTGATTTGTTCATTGGTTGTCATTGGCACAACCCGAATATTACTTGCGGCAATATCGCTAATTGAAGCAGCTTGCACAGATACTTCCTGACTGGCAGTAGCTGCTTGTCTGGCACTTTCAGAAGTGGATTTAGTCTGCCATGCATAGACTCCGGCACCAATTAAAATTACTACCAGAACAGCAATCAGCCAACTCGGAAAATGACGACGTTGCGGCTTATTCTTAAAATCAAGATCAGCTGACTCAACTTTACTGCTGTCTGCAGTTGAATAATGATTAGCTGCTGGAAAAATCTGCTGAAAATACTGCTTTAACTCTTTTTCATCCAGCTCAAGCAAACGGGCATATGAGCTCAGAAAGCCTTTGATGAATACAGCCTCAGGCAAACCTTTATAACTACCGCTTTCCATCGCCTCAATTTGTCTGGCTGGTAGTTTTAAGCGTTCAGCAACTTCACCAACAGACAGACCTCTGTGTTTTCGGGTCTGCGAAAGTATGGTACCCAGAGTTTCAGCAGCATTTGGGCCGGATTCGGTATTTTTGGTTTGCTCATTCATCAGAATTTTCCTGTAGAAACCTGCTCTAGTTCAGCAGAATAAGGGAAATTATTGCGCAATTGTGCTTCATATTCATAAGCAGCCTGTATATTTCCCAAGGATTTTGCAATTCTCCATCCCAGTAATAAATCATCTGCTGATAATCTGTTTATCTGACTCTGATACTGTTTAAACAGATAGTTGGCATCTGATGTATTACCTGCCTGCAATTCGTTGCGTGCCATTTCTTTCTTGGTTATTATAAAATTCGGATTTGCAGCTAGCGCGCGTTCAAAATAGCTGTTAGCAATCTGATATTGTCCCATGCGGCTACTGCAAATACCTTTATTGAACTGAGCTACTTCCGGTGTAGGATATGTAGGATCTGATAAAGCTTTATCAAAATAAGGGATAGATTTATTCGGATTTTTTAGAAAATCGCAAACAAACCAGCCATAATTATTATTTACCTCTGCACTGTCAGGAGCCAAAGACAAAGCGCGCTGGAAGCTTTCCTCTGCTTTGCCCGGTTCTTTTAGATACTGCCATATTTGAGCCCGTATTAACCATGTTTCAAATGAACTGCTATTATTTTTTAAGGCTTCATCAATGGATTCTACAGCCTGACGGTAATTTTGAGTTTTCATATACTCAACTGCAAGCTGAGTCTTTATTTCTGCAACTTCTTTAGCTCGCTGTGCCGCAGTTGGTTTTTTTATTTTTGGCTGGTTAGCACACGCAGATAATATCAGTGAAAACAATAATATTAACCCTAATTTTTTTTTCATAAAATCATTCCTGTACAAGTTGCCATTTTTGTTGTCGCTGAGTTTTGTCTTTTACTTTACCTGCCAATTGACCACATGCGGCATCGATATCATCTCCACGGGTTTTTCTGACTGTAACCACAAAACCTGCTTCCTGTAAAATTTCACGAAATATGCGGATACGTTCATTTGTTGAACGTTCAAAACCCGAATTGGTAAACGGATTAAACGGTATAAGATTAAATTTACATGGCACATCTTTAACCAGTTCTATCAGTTGGCGCGCATGTTCGGGAGCATCATTGATTTCTTTGAGCATAATATACTCAAACGTAATAAAATCACGCGGCGCTTTTACCAGATAACGCTGACAGGCAGACATTAACTGATTAAGAGGATATTTTTTATTCAGCGGAATAAGCTTATCACGCACTTGATCATTAGACGCATGCAAAGAAATAGCCAAAGCTACCGGCATTATTTCTTTCAAACGATCCATTTGAGGAACCATACCAGAAGTAGAAACTGTGACTCGGCGACGTGATAAGCCATAGCCATGGTCATCCAGCATAATACTTAATGCTGTTACCACGTTATCGAAATTAGCTAATGGTTCCCCCATTCCCATCATTACCACATTGGAAATAACTCTTTCGTCTTTTGGAGTAACACCAAGCGCTTTGTTTGCCCACCATAACTGACCGATAATTTCAGCAGTAGTCAGATTACGGTTAAAGCCTTGCCTGCCGGTAGAGCAAAACATACACTCGAGTGCACAGCCTATTTGAGAGGAAATACATAACGTACCCCGGGTATCTTCCGGAATAAAAACAGTTTCCACACCATTACCAGTACCTACATCCAGTAACCATTTACAAGTACCATCAGCAGATTTTTGTTCAACTAGCAAATCCGGTACTTTTATTTCAGCCTTATCCAGTAATTTGTGACGTAAAGATTTGGCCAGATCAGTCATATCAGTAAAATCGGCCACTCCGCTTAAGTGCATCCAGCGCATAACCTGTCTGGCACGAAAAGGCTTCTCACCCATTTGTGAAAAATGGGCAGTTAAACCGGGTAAATCGAAATTTAGCAAATTGGTTTTCATCTAGGTAACACAATAAAAAGCAGATAATGGTACAGGTAGGCAATCAATCTTTCAGGATTCATTATGCTGATAATTCAAATTTATTCAATAATTTATACAATTATTTAACTTCTACAAAAATCATCTCTAGTGTAAATTATATTTATAGAATAATACATTAAAAACTAGAAACTGAAATTGTTAATTTATAAATATAGATTGTAAATTAGTCCACCTTCCTGGTGGACTAATTTATAGATTTATCTGCCTGATTAGCGGCTGCATAATTCATCAGCAGTGAAGAAATATGCAATTTCAGTAGCAGCATTTTCAAGACTGTCAGAGCCATGAACAGCATTAGCATCAATTGAATCGGCAAAATCTGCACGAATTGTTCCTGCAGCAGCTTCTTTAGGATTGGTTGCACCCATCAGCTCACGGTTTTTGGCAACGGCACCTTCGCCTTCCAGCACCTGGATCATTACAGGTCCGCTGATCATAAAATTTACCAGATCTGCAAAAAACGGCCGCTCTTTGTGAACAGCATAAAAGCCTTCAGCCTCTGTTTTGGAAAGTTGTTTCATTTTAGCTGCAATAATTTTCAGTTCGTTATTTTCAAAACGACTGTAAATCTGTCCGATAACATTTTTAGCAACTGCATCCGGTTTAACAATAGATAATGTGCGTTCGATAGTCATATTTACTTCCATTATGTTAAATATATTGAATTTTTTGCAGTAAACATTACAGCAAAAATATATTTTGTCATTTTAACAAATTTCAGCCTTATTTAATATCTTTTCCTATACTTGCAGTTTCATTATCCAGAGTCAGGTGTGGCAAAGTTAAATACTCTTCCGAACGCATCTCTGTGAGACGACTGGCAGTCCGGGTAAATTCATTAGCAAAATCACCATCTGTATAAATATTTTCGATATCAACCTCACAGCTGGCGCATAGTTTTATCCGATAATCATACAAAACATCAATTAACCATGTAAGTCGCCGTGCCTCTGCCATCTGAGCAGATCCCATTTTAGGTATACCCGATAAAATTAATACGCGAAATTTTTTTGCCAGTTCCAGATAGTCATTTTGCGAGCGCGGACCACAGCATAATGTGCTGAAATCGAACCAAACTGTTGTATCAGAAATGGCTTTATATGGTAATTGACGCCCCAGTATTTCAATTTCTCCGCCAGTAATTTCCTGTTCACCGTTAATTTTGTGAAATAACTCTGTTAATTTTTTTTCACTGCTTGCATCTGCCGGTATATAAAATACATCTGCCGGCTGCAATGTACGCATACGATAATCTTCACCACCATCAACATTCAGGATAGTCAGTTCTTTTTCAATTAATGCAATAGTAGGTAAAAAACTAGACCGATTTTGCCCTTGCGGATAAAGCTCGGATGGAGCGTAATTTGATGTAGCCACCATAACCACCCCCTGTTCAAATAAACCTTCCAGCAATCGTCCGAGAATCATAGCATCCGCAATATCACTGATGTGGAATTCATCAAAACACAACACTCTTACTTCTCGCGCAATATCCTGTGCGACTGCATTTAACGGATTAGCCTGACTATGATGATCTTTTAGTCGTTGTTGTACTTCTGCCATAAAAGCATGAAAATGGACTCTGCGTTTACGCCGATAAGGTAAACAACCAAAAAAAGCATCCATTAAAAAACTTTTGCCACGCCCGACTCCTCCATACATGTACAGACCTTTAGGCGCACGCGGAGAGCGTAAACTACGCCCTAAAAAACGATTTCGTTTACGCTTGAACATCATCAACTCTGTCCAGAGTCTGTCCAGTTGCTTAATTGCGCGTAACTGGGCAGCATCATATATAAATCCGGGTTGCCTTTCTGCGGCCTGATACCAGGTCAGAGGACTTTGATTATTAAATTCGGGAGCAACAAATACTGATGTGGTCATATGATATGAATTCTTCTGGGAGTTAGAAATTGTATATAGCAAAAGTTAAAAGACGTAACCTTAGCACACACATTAAACATTCGACCACTATAAAATAAAAATACGCCGCAGAAACTGCGGCGTTAACATCTAACTAAATAAAAAGGTATTATTTATTCGTAGACAAAAGAGCTTTGTCAACACGTTCGCGTAATTCTTTACCAGGCTTGAAGTGCGGTACATATTTTTCCGGTACTGACACTTTTTCCCCTGTTTTAGGATTACGGCCAACACGAGCTGGACGATGGTTAAGATCAAAGCTACCAAATCCACGAATTTCGATTCTTTGGCCTTTGGCTAAAGCCCGAGTCATAGTATCAACAAGAATCTTAATACTTTGCTCAACATCCTTAGCATTTAATACAGTACTATCGTTATTAGTAGTATACAACTCCGCCAATCGAATCATTAACTCCGACTTCGTCATAAACGCTTATTCGCTTTCACCAGATAATTTAGCTTTTAACAAATCACCCAGGCTGGTAGTACCGGCAGAAGCATTGTTAGCAGTTAACGAACGCAGAGCAGCACTATTTTCCTGTGCATCTTTAGCTTTAATAGACAAATTGATGTTGCGGTTTTTGCGATCTACCGTAGTAATCACAGCTTCAACATCATCCCCTTCTTTCAGAATATTGCGAATATCCTCAACGCGATCATTTGAAACTTCTGATGCACGCAGATAGCCTTCAACATCATCAGCCAGTGTAATAACCGCACCCTTAGCATCCAGTGATTTTACTTTACCGGTTACCATGCTGCCTTTGTCATTTACACTAACATAATTACTGAACGGATCGCCTGCCAGCTGTTTCACACCCAGAGAAATACGTTCTTTGTCGACATCAATGGCCAAAACCACAGCTTCAACTTCTTCACCTTTCTTAAACTGACGTACTGCTTCTTCACCACCATCAGTCCAAGACAGATCAGAAAGATGAACCAGTCCATCAATACCGCCAGGCAAGCCGACAAATACACCAAAGTCAGTAATAGATTTCACCACACCTTTGATTTTATCGCCTTTTTCATGATTGGATTCGAATTCCTGCCATGGATTAGCCTGGCACTGTTTCATACCCAGAGAGATGCGACGACGATCTTCATCAATTTCAAGAATCATCACTTCTACTTCATCACCCATCTGAACTACTTTACTTGGATGAACATTCTTGTTAGTCCAGTCCATTTCAGAAACATGTACCAGACCTTCAATGCCTTGCTCAATTTCCACAAATGCACCATAGTCAGTCAGATTGGTAACTTTACCAAACAGACGGGTACCTTGAGGATAACGACGGGCCAGACCATTCCACGGATCTTCACCCAACTGTTTCAAGCCCAGAGAAACACGGCTGCGTTCCTGATCAAATTTCAATACTTTGGCTTCAACTTCCTGACCAACTTCCAGCACTTCGCTTGGATGTTTAACACGACGCCATGCCAGATCAGTAATATGCAGCAGACCGTCAATGCCACCCAGATCAACGAAAGCACCGTAATCGGTAATGTTTTTCACAATACCTTTTACTACTGAACCTTCTTTAAGGTTTTCCAGCAATGCTTTGCGTTCTTCGCCCAGTGTTTCTTCCAGTACAGCACGGCGTGAAACCACAACATTGTTACGGCGTTTATCCAGTTTGATTACCTTGAATTCAATTTCCTTGCCTTCAAAGTGAGAGGTATCTTTAACCGGACGTACATCAACCAGCGAACCGGGCAGGAATGCACGGATGCTGTTAATCATCACAGTCAGACCACCTTTGACTTTACCGTTAATCACACCAGACAGAATTTCACCATTTTCCATGGCTTCTTCCAGCTTGATCCAGTCAGCAGCACGTTTAGCTTTTTCACGTGACAGTTTGGTTTCACCAAAACCGTTTTCCACAGATTCAATAGTTACAGTGACAAAATCGCCAACCTTAACTTCAATCTCGCCCGCTGCATTTTTGAATTCTTTCACTTCGATCAGAGATTCTGATTTCAGACCGGCATTCACGGTAACGAAATTATTGTCTATGGCAACAACTTCTGCGGTGATGACTTCGCCGGGATTCATCTCTTGCAAGGTGAAACTTTCTTCCAGCAACTGGGCAAAATTTTCCATAGTCATATATTTATGTTCTCAAACAGGTATCGCCAGGGGATACAAAAGTTAGTTAATAAAAACTGGCACACCCTGACTGTGCCAGTGAAACCATAACACTTGTACTGATATCAATCATGCATCCATCAGCACAAAAAATAGATAAAACAAATATTTAATACAAGATTCAAACACTTTCGTATTTATATAGTGCAATGAATACTTGTACAAAAGACGGTAATTATAACCTATTTTCAGATTTTTCGATACCAATCAAGTACTTTTTTCACACTTTCTTCAATATTAAGCGATGAGGTATCAAGAATTTTAGCATCGCTGACAGGTTTAAGCGGTGCCACAGTACGCTGACGATCCGCCTGATCACGCTTTTCAATATCAGAAAGAATCTGCAAAAAATCCGGACCATCAATAGCCAGTCCTAACTGTAAAGCCCTTCTCTGTGCCCGTACCTGTGCACTGGCGGTAAGAAAAATTTTAAGCTCAGCCTGCGGAAATACTACAGAAGCCATATCTCGGCCATCCGCAACCAGCCCATTTGTTGTTAAAAAATCTCTCTGACGCTGTAATAATGCTGCTCGCACAGCAGGAAAAGCCGCAATAGCTGATGCACCCATGCCAATTCTTTCGGTTCGAATTGCCGAAGTTACATTCTCATTGTTCAAAACAATCAAATCTTCTTCGAAAACAACTGGTAATTTTTGTGCAATTGCAGCCACTTCATGTTCGTTTTCCCAGCTAATACCCAGTTGCCGGGCATACAGGGCAGTTAGTCGATAAAGCGCTCCGGAATCCAGATAATTTCTGGATAAAATAGCAGCCACCCGCGCAGCTACCGTTCCCTTACCTGATGCACTGGGGCCATCAATTGCAATTACTTTTAATCGCGGTTCTGATTGTATTGCAACCATATTATTAATACCTTTTCACACAAGCTATTCTCAGCCTTATAGATTGATTATCCTGAATTTTATATTCATAACAGCTAAATATCCGATATTACAAATTATGTAACATAAAATTCACTTAAAACACAAACTGGCACCCATCTACATCAAAAAATTAATGAGCCATCATATTGGCAAATAATTCCTGATGGCTCAATTTATATATTGTTTAAATTAATAAATTTTACACTTTAACCTGCTTTAAAGACCTTTTCATTTGTAAAATTGTCCGCCATTGTAATACAGCAGAAACAGCAAATAATGCAATC
The DNA here is from genome assembly GCF_013346865.1 of Snodgrassella sp. ESL0323. Classification (NCBI taxonomy): domain Bacteria; kingdom Pseudomonadati; phylum Pseudomonadota; class Betaproteobacteria; order Neisseriales; family Neisseriaceae; genus Snodgrassella; species Snodgrassella sp. ESL0323. The sequence goes on from NZ_JAAEDT010000015.1 coordinate 182,795, forward strand.
ATAAAAGGGCATTCATACAATTCTTCCAGCATATCATCATAAACCGGATTAAATAAAATAAATTGAGCAATCCAGCGACCACGCTCAATAGCATCCGCCAGTAAAAAACCGGCTGCAGCCAAAAGAAAATTCCATACAGGAAACGGCTGATGATAATAATATCTGATTCCTGCACGCAGCCGTGGCCATAATAACATTAAAACCAACCCTAAAATCAGTACAGCAGCGATACCATGATATACCGTATGTGAATACCCTGGAAAGGTTTGCCTGCCCCAGTTCTGATCACGCCCCAGCAATACCAGCCACCATAGCGATGCCCAGAACCAGAAAGCTTTTTCTTTGCCTTTTAAACCACCGCATAAAGTTGACAATAAAGTAAATCCAAAACAAAACAGCAGAAATAATGTTTGGGTATTTTCTACATAAGATACCCAGTCTGGATTAATGTGTAATTGCTGAGCAAAAGGAACTGCCAGTATCATTAGTAACAAAACCGTACTGGATTTGGACCAGTGCCAATCAAAATTCATATTCATGCTCATTAAATTAACTTGTTAATGTAGTTAATATTATATCTAATATTACTCATTCTTACCTGAATTATATTAATGTATGATTTTATATTAACCTGCTCATTTTTTTAATCCGTCTTTATATACATATTCTGTAATACAATTAACTGATAGACTTTTAGTTAAATACTTTAAACGGTCAATTTACACATGAATACCCTGCATTTAAAAGCCTCTGCCTGCCATCCAGCCAGTATAAATTTACCCGGCTCTAAAAGTATCAGTAATCGCACGCTGCTGCTGGCTGCATTATCGGATAATATTAGTGAAATCTACGATATACTGGATTCGGATGATACCCGTTATATGCTTAAAGCATTAACAACTCTGGGGGTAAAGCTTGAATATTTACCTGCCGGAAGTGTTAATTCCGGCTTGAATATCAGAATATATGGTTGTCACGGCAAGTTCCCTCAGCAAAAAGCTGATTTATTTCTTGGCAATGCTGGTACTGCATTTAGGCCATTAACTGCTGTATTGGCGATAATAGGAGGAGAGTATTATTTACACGGGGTAAATCGTATGCACGAACGTCCTATCGGTGATCTGGTTGATGCGCTACGAGTGACTGGTGCTACTATTGAGTATAAAGGACAAAATGGCTTCCCCCCCCTACAAATTCAAGATAACCGGCAACAAAATAATTTTCATATTAGCGTCAAAGGTAATGTATCCAGCCAGTTTTTAACTGCTTTGCTTATCGCCCTACCCTTAACAGGAAAAGCTTATACTATTGAAGTAGTTGGAGAATTAATATCCAAACCCTATATCGCAATAACTTTGAATCTGCTCAAACAATTTGGAGTTAACGTTGAGCATGATCATTTCCAGACATTCAGACTGGCAGCAGGACAGCACTATCATGCTCCGGCACAAATTTATGTTGAAGGTGATGCTTCCAGTGCATCCTATTTTCTTGCCGCTGGTTTAATTTCAGGCAATCCTGTCCGGGTAAATGGCATTGATGCCCATAGTATTCAGGGTGATATAGCTTTTGTAAATGAACTTGAGAAAATTGGCGCATCTGTACAATGGGGTGAACAGTTTATTGAAATATCCCGTGTTTTGAATCAGTACATCAAACCATTTGATATTGATGCCAATAATATCCCTGATGCTGCAATGACACTGGCTATTATCGCTCTTGCCAGCAAAGGTACCTGTCACATTCGCAATATTGCCAGCTGGCGTGTTAAAGAAACTGATCGTATTAATGCCATGAGTTGCGAATTACGTAAATTAGGCGCCAAAGTAGTTGCAACAAATGACAGTATCAGCATTACACCACCAGCAAAACTACATTCAGATATTCATATCAGCACATATGATGATCATAGAATGGCTATGTGCTTTTCACTCATTAGCTTACTTGGCACGCCTGTCTATATTGATGATCCGCAGTGTGTCAACAAGACCTTTCCTGAATATTTTCAGGTTTTTACCAGTATGTGCACACCTCTTTAAAATCATAACTTTACTTAGTCTGTTTTCCATTTACTCAAGTTTCAGTTCAATATTGATATAATTTATTTTTTTATTCACTCATGTTACAGACAGACCAATTATCAGGCGCACAGCCACAACGTGTCATCAGTCCGCAAGCAGCTTCAACCCAGGAAGAGTTGCTGGAACGCGCTCTGCGTCCACGGGCATTATCAGATTATATAGGCCAGCATAAAGCCAAAGAGCAGCTCTCGATATTTATTCAGGCAGCAAAAATACGCCGTGAAGCTCTGGATCATACTCTATTGTTCGGTCCTCCTGGGCTTGGCAAAACTACTCTTGCACACATTATCGCTCATGAACTTGGTGTGAATTTACGTCAGACATCCGGGCCTGTGCTTGAGCGTGCCGGAGATCTGGCGGCACTGCTTACTAACCTTGAGCCGCATGATGTGCTTTTTATTGATGAAATTCATCGACTTAATCCGGTAGTAGAAGAAATTTTGTATCCGGCACTTGAAGACTATCAGCTGGATATTATGATCGGTGAAGGGCCGGCTGCTCGCTCAGTTAAAATTGATCTTCCACCATTTACCCTGGTCGGAGCAACTACCCGCGCTGGTATGTTAACCAATCCATTACGAGACCGTTTTGGTATAGTTTCACGGCTGGAATTTTATAATAATGCAGATTTAACTACGATTGTGGGCCGTTCTGCCCAACTTTTACAGCTCAAAATTGATAATACCGGTGCTGCTGAAATAGCCAGACGCAGCCGCGGCACACCTCGTATTGCTAATCGGCTGTTACGACGTGTACGTGATTATGCTGAGGTAAAACATCAGGGAGAAATCAATGCTGTTACAGCGGATGCAGCTTTAAAAATGCTGGATATAGACCAGTCCGGACTGGATGTTATGGACTGCAAATACCTGGAAGCCATTTTATACAAATTTTCAGGCGGGCCTGTAGGCCTGGATAATATTGCCGCAGCAATTGGTGAATCAACTGATACAATAGAAGATGTTATTGAACCTTATTTAATTCAGCAGGGTTTTTTACAGCGTACTCCACGGGGACGTTTGGCTACTGAGTTAAGCTACAGTCATTTTGGTTTACCAGCGCCCGGCGCTAAAATTTAATAACCACCTTTGTATATTGCTATATCTTTGAAAATCAATAAAATCCAAATGCGGCTTATACTTATTACAGAATTAAAGAAGGAAAACTAATGAACTCCAGACAGATAGATGCCGGCATTTTCAAAGCCTATGATATCCGCGGTATTGTAGATGTTTCACTGAATAAAGACACCGCAGAACTGATTGGCCAGGCTATTGGCACAATAGCGATCAGCAAAGGAGTAGATCAGATTGCAATTGGGCGGGATGGACGTCTTTCGGGTCCTGTTCTGGCAACAAGCCTGATTCAGGGCATCACAGCCTGTGGCATTAATGTAATCGACATTGGTATGGTTGCCACACCAATGCTGTATTTTGCTGCTATTGAACACTGTCATGGCAGCGGTATCATGATTACAGGCAGCCATAACCCGCCTGACTACAATGGTTTTAAAATGATGCTGGCCGGAACTACTCTGGCTGGTGATGACATTCAGGCTTTACGTAAAATTATTGAATCCGGTGAACTTGCCGCCACATCTGAACATCCCGGTAGCGTTGTTACATTAGCTATCGCTTCTGAATATATTAGTTATATAACTAATCAGATTCGACTGCAGCGACCAATGAAAATTGTTATAGATGCCGGAAACGGTGTGGCAGGTGCTTATGCCGGTGATTTATATCGCGCTCTTGGTTGCGAAGTACAGGAATTATTTTGTGAGGTAGATGGTAATTTTCCCAATCATCATCCTGATCCGGCTAAACCGGCCAATTTGCAGGATTTAATACAGGCACTGCAAAACAACGATGCAGAAATCGGGCTGGCGTTTGATGGCGACGGCGATCGTCTGGGAGTAGTTACCAAAGATGGTCAGATTATTTATCCGGACCGACAATTAATGCTTTTCGCAGCAGATGTACTGACACGTAACCCGCAAGCAAAAATTATTTATGATGTAAAATCCACCAGATTATTAAAACCATGGATTGAACAGCATGGCGGTGAAGCCATTATGAGCAAAACTGGCCACAGCTTTATCAAAGCAGCAATCAAAGAACACAATGCACTATTAGCCGGTGAAATGAGTGGTCATGTATTCTTCAAAGAACGCTGGTTAGGCTTTGACGACGGATTATATGCCGGTGCACGTATGTTGGAAATTTTATCCAAACATGAAAATCCTTCTGCTGTTTTGAATGATCTACCTGAAGGCGTTTCTACTCCAGAACTGAATATTGCTGTTCCGGCCGGACAATCCGGACATGAAATTATTTCCAGTCTGGCACAGAATGCGCATTTTGATAATGAAATTGAACGCATCAGCATTGATGGCCTTAGAGTGGAATTTAAAGACGGATTCGGGCTGATGAGAGCTTCCAATACAACACCAGTGCTGGTATTACGCTTTGAAGCTGATAATCAGCAGGCTTTAGATAATATTATTGCTCAGTTTAAAACAGTAATTTCTCAGAACCCCGATTTAAACTGGAATTAAATCCTTATAATCTTTTTGATTGTTACGATATTAAAACGGCTACTTAAAGTAGCCGTTTTTTTAAACTTTAATACTGATGATCACATATCAATTGATAGATTATTTTTTGGCTTTACTACCTGTTTCACGAACAAACATTGTCACGATAAATGCCAGGATCAAACCACCAACAAAAACATAGTCTGCAGTCTGGAAAACTTTCAAATTCAGCTGACCTTCTGCTGTTGTCAAATGTTCAATCAGTTTATTAAACAGATTGGTCATAATTGCGCTGATTACGAATACGAAAAAGTTAATCACACCAGTAGCTGTACCTTTAACTTCATCAGGATTTACTTCCTTAATCATAGTATAAGGAATCATAGCCGCACCGGAAGCAATACCGAATAACAAGCCCATTAAAAAAGGCGGCATAACATCAGGCAGGTAAACAATAAAACCACCAGTAATGCCCATTGCAATAAGGCTACCCATCACAACGGGTTTACGGCGACCAATTACATCAGATAAATAACCTAATATCGGACAGCCAATTACCCAGCCTAGCGGCACCATTGCCAAACGTAAGGCTACATCATTTTTAACAACCAGTCCGTCCTGTAAAAACTGATTTCCCCATGCAATATTACCGACATTGGTAGGCAGAAACATCATGGCGCCAATGAAAGCACAAATGTAAGACTGTGGATTTTTCAATACCACAATATAAGGATGGCTTAAACCACTCCAGTCAATTTTACCCTCACGAGTACGTGGTGTAGAAAACACTGAACCAAAGAAAACCACAACCAGTATACCAGCAGCTACCATCCAGAACATCTGCCATGTCAGCACCTGATTTTTAATAATCGGCGATACAACAGCTTGTCCCATAAATCCGCCAAGCATACCGAAACACTGAGTCATACCGACAGCAGTTGCCAGCCATTTTTTCGGAAAACCACGTGTGGCCAGAAATACTGCGCTGGTAAAAGCCAGTCCGGAACCTGCACCTTGCAGGAATCGACCGAATTGAGCAGTAATAACTGTTCCTGAACAGAACAATACGCAACCAATAGCAACTAAAATAATACCCAACGAGGCAGTAAAACGCGGCCCGATACGATCAAGCATTACACCTGATACAAGCGCAAAGAAAGCATATGAATAAAAATACAGACCGATAATGCCAGCCATTTCAACTTTAGAAATATGCAAAGTGCCTATAATTTCAGCCTGCATAATACTAGGAGCCGAGCGTAATGCATATTGTACAAAATAAAAAATGGCGCAAATAAACCAAGCAATAACAAATGTTTTATTCAGTACATTGGATTGATCAGCATTTGGCGGAGAAACTGACATATTGGATTTATGATTCATAGCGTACTCGCTTTCGTTTAATTCCGAATGAAATATCACAAAATCATTCTAACAAAACCCATGATACGTACACAATAAAGTTAGTAAATACTTAAGATTAAATATAATTAGTTTAAATTACATTATTTTAAACAATAAAATTAAACATTAATCCAAATTTATTCATATTTAAAAAATATTGTGCTTCTAAAATGCCAATTTAATAAAATATTCCACTCTTTTTTACAAATATAACCTTATTTGACTAATTTTCTAACTTTAAGTTTACGCCATATTACAATTAGTATATAAATTATATCACCATAATTAATTTTTGTTTTAACTTAATTAAAAAAGCTAATTTAATCTTAGAATCACTCTAAAATATTAATACATAAATATTAATTGCATATATTTTATAATTAATTGTTTTTTATATAAAATACATTAACTATTTTTAGTAATATAAAATTAATGCTTCCAAAAAATTAAACTAAAGTTTTTAGGCTTATATAACGTTTAATCAGTTTGAAAGCATTAATTAATTTTCAATCAAATATTAAATTGAAGCATTAACAAATGCTTCCAATTGTCCTTTATTTAAAGCTCCAACTTTAGTAGCAACATTAGCACCATCTTTAAATATCATTAAAGTAGGTATCCCGCGAACATTGAATTTACTTGGGGTTTCTTGGTTTTCATCTACATTGAGTTTTACAATTTTCAGCTTACCCTGGTAAGCCTGAGCCAGATCTTCCAAAATTGGTGCAATCATTTTGCACGGCCCGCACCAGGGAGCCCAGAAATCCAGTAATACCGGTACTTCTGCCTGTAAAACTTCCTTTTCAAAATTACCATCACCTACATGAACAATTAAATCGCTACTCATTATGATTTCCTTTATTATCGGGTTTCTTTATATAAAATATAGCTAATCAGCCATCAATGCAATAGTAAACAAAACTCACTCATCACTTGATAGTTCAGACAATCAATTCATCAATGACTAGTAGCATTTAAATACATTATTTCAAGAGATTAAATAGTTATCTTGCTTAATGCATTGACTAAATCAGCTTTTAAATCGGCAGCATGTTCAAGCCCTACAGATAAACGTATTAATCCAGGCTGAATTCCAGCTTCCAGCTTGGCTTCCGGAGGCATACGGCCATGTGTAGTCGTCCATGGATGAGTGACAGTTGATTTAACATCGCCCAAATTTCCGGTTTTACTAAACAGAGTTAACATGTCAATTACCTGCCAGGCAGCTTTTTCACCACCTTTGACCTCAAAAGCTACAACAATTCCGCCACCTTGCTGTTGCTTTTGCACCAGTGATTTCTGCGGGTGATTAGACAGACCAGTATAATGTACTGTTATTACCTGTGGTTGCGTCGAAAGAAACTGAGCTACTTCCAGCGCATTAGCACACTGCTTTTCCATGCGGATATACAAAGTCTCCAAACCACTTAGGAGTATCCATGCATTAAAAGGTGACAACACTTCGCCGGTAGTACGGACATGTAAAAAAATTTCGTTTACCAATGCAGCACTGCCGCAGATAACTCCCCCCATTACACGCCCATGACCATCAATCGCTTTGGTAGCAGACTCTACTGATAAATCTGCCCCCAGTCGCAGCGGCTGTTGCAAAGCCGGCGATAGAAAACTGTTATCAACAACCAGTATAGCCTGATTATCATGTGCAATTTCTGCAAGTTTAGTGATATCAGCCAGTTCATTCAGCGGATTAGACGGCGTTTCAACAAAAAGCATTCTGGTATTAGGGCGGATAGCAGCCTGCCATTCAGTAATATCAGTCTGACTCACCAGTGTCACTTCAATCCCAAAACGTGGCAAAATATTATTCAGTAATCCAATCGTAGTACCAAACAAACTTTTACTGGCTACCAAATGATCGCCAGCTTTTAACAGAGCAAGAAAAGTAGCATTGATTGCTGCCATTCCTGTAGACGTTGCCAGACCAGCCTCTCCCTGTTCGAGCTGAGCTACCCTTGCCTGAAAAGCCGCAACAGTTGGATTATTAGTACGTGTATAAGTATAACCTTGTGTAGAACCGGCAAATAAAGATGCACCAGTTTCTGCATTTTCAAACATAAAACTACTGGTCAGAAACAGTGCAGAATTGTGTTCATTGAAAGGAGTTTGTTCCTTAGCACCCCGGATGGCGATAGTTTCAGGATGCAATTGTAAAGTAGACATGATTGTTTAATTTATCTATAAATATTGAGTAAAGAATTGTGCCGCTTTTTTTATAATTGTGCAAATAACCGGCTTTTATAAATTAAGAATATAGTATTCTTTATTTCAAGCCCCATACATCAAGCAAATAGCAGTGCCTCAGTGTATGTTTATCATGCATTTTGATAATTTATATATTTTGGAAAAAATAATTGAAAATAAGGATAAAAAATGTATTTTGTCATTTCACCAGCAAAAAAATTAAATGAATCAGTAGAGATTCCTACCAAAAAGTATACGCAAGCTAAACTTTTGGATCAGGCACAACAACTAATGCCATTACTACAACAACTGGCTCCCCACGAAATTGCTACTCTTATGAGTATCTCCGATAAACTCGCTTTACAAAATGCCGAACGCTACCATAACTGGCACCCCCCTTTTACATCTGAAAATGCCAAACAGGCTGTATATCTCTTTAATGGTGACGTTTATGAAGGCTTGGATGCTCTGCATTTATCTGAATCTGCGTTAGATTATTTGCAACAACATATGTCTATCCTGTCAGGTTTATATGGTGTTCTTAAACCTTTAGATTTAATTCAGCCCTACCGTTTAGAAATGAGTATTAAACTTAAAAATGCTCGCAGCAAAGATTTATATACTTTCTGGGGAGACATCATTACCAACACCATTGAACAGAATATACAGTCAGGAGAGTATAAAGTACTTATTAATCTGGCGTCACAAGAATATTTCAAAGCAATAAATACTAAAAAAATATCTGTACCTGTTATTGCACCTGTTTTTAAAGATCAGAAAAATGGTAAATATAAAATTATCAGCTTTTATGCCAAGCGTGCGCGAGGTTTGTTTATGCGCTTTGCAGCAGAAAATCAGCTAACAGATCCGGAACAGTTAAAAGAATTCGATTATGATGGCTATTATTATGATAAAGCTTCATCCAGTGAATCAGAGTGGGTATTCCTGCGTGATGAAAACAGCCATCACTAAATTTAATCAAAAATAAAATGAACGATTTAACCAGAAATTTGCTGTTTGCTTATACAAAACACTTGGCAAATCCGTATTAATCGTCTATTATGCGCATCTTCAAAGACGGAAGCGTGGCAGAGCGGTTTAATGCAACGGTCTTGAAAACCGTCGAGGGTTGATAGCCCTCCGTGAGTTCGAATCTCACCGCTTCCGCCAGATCATTAGAACTGATTGTCTACTAAAAATTATTAATTTGTACTAATTTTTAGTGGACAATTTTTTATCAACACGTATATTCAATACGCATATAATAAAATCTAACCCTAAATTTCAGGTCGAATATTAAGCATCAATTACGCAAAATAACAACACTGGCAGTTTGTAAAATAACTAAGCTAGGACTTCATAATGATGGTGCATACCAGATACGGTTTTGTAACATGGTACAGACATCGCGGGTATTAAAAACTTTTGAAAAAGAATGTTTGCAAAATACTTCAAATCGCTGTTTCATTAAACAGCACTTCATATTGATTAGAGTCCCTTGAAAAATGTTTTTGAGGTGCTTAAGAGCATTTCTCTTCTCTTAACTGATAAAAATATAAAACAGATAATGCCATCACTTTTTGAAAAAAGAATTTTACATGTAAAATTTTTTGCAAAAAATTAACAAAGAATAAAACGCTGTAGCAACACAAATAGTCAGAATATATTTTAGGTTGTTAGTGCACAATAGACTAAGAACTATACAGATATTTTATCCCGGAAAAGAGTCGCTTCGAGTTACATATAAAGCAACTGATACAGATTTCTTCACAAAAAAATAGATAGAAATTTTTGAATAAACATTTGTGCTAAAAGTGACCATGCTATCTGTCTACTCATATTCACTGTAGTTTAGTTTTATTATCTATAAAATGTAACCAAGACCAATTTCTATTTATGCCTTTTTAGGAAGTGTATTGCACTTAAATAAGCCTACCTATACTAAAAAAATTACAGCATGAATAAAATTTTTGATACTAGCTACTACTATGTACAAACAAGTTAATTTATAAAAATACTATCACAAAACGTGCATATGCTGGCAGGAAATAATTAATTCATATGTTCATCAAAAAAAATAAGTGGTATATTTAAAAATTTTATTTAGTGTTTAAATTATACTCTGGCATAGCAATGACATCTAAGAGTTTTTCAGAAATAGCCAATTTTATCTGGTCAGTAGCAGATATATTAAGAGGTGATTTTAAGCAATCACAGTATGGACGTATCATTTTACCTTTTACACTTTTACGTCGGCTAGAATGTGTCCTAGAACCAAGTAAAAAGCAAATTCTAGAGCATTATCAACAAGTAAAATCGCAAAACCTCCCTGAGGAAAGCCTCATAAATATATTGCAATTAGTTTCAAATCTGTCTTTTTACAATCTATCCCCAATGAACCTGTCTAAATTAGGTTATAAGGATATTAGGACTAATTTAAACAGCTATATTCAAAGCTTTTCTAAAAATGCCCGTGAAATTTTCACACATTTTAAATTTGAAGAGCATATTTCTTCACTGCAAAGTGCAAACTTACTCTACAAAGTAGTAGAAAAATTTGCCCATACTGACCTTAGCCCCGAGGCCGTTTCCAACTATGAAATGGGGTTGGTATTTGAAGAATTAATCCGCCGTTTTGCAGAAAACTCCAATGAAACAGCGGGAGAACACTTTACCCCAAGAGATATTGTGGAGCTGGTCGCAAGTTTAGTTGTTATAGACAAAAATGACGTCCTTTCTTCCAGTGGAAAAATTGTTTATATTTATGACCCAACGGCAGGGACAGGAGGATTTTTATCCTCTGCTATGGAAACACTACATGCAATGAATAGTGAAATAGTTCCTGTGGCATTCGGCCAAGAACTTAATCCTGAATCTTATGCGATCTGCAAAGCAGATATGCTGATTAAGGGGCAAGACCCTGAGAGAATTAAATTAGGCAATACTCTTACTAATGATAAGCTTCGCTGTGAGCAATTCGAATTTATGCTTTCTAATCCACCCTTTGGCGTGGACTGGAAAAAAGATGAAGATATTGTCAAGACAGAGCATCTAGTTCAGGGCTACAACGGACGTTTTGGTGCTGGGCTACCTCGTGTTTCTGATGGATCTCTGCTATTCTTATTGCATATGCTCAGTAAAATGAAAGATGTTGATGATGGAGGCAGCCGTATTGGTATTATCTTAAATGGTTCTCCGCTATTTACAGGCTCAGCTGGCAGTGGTGAAAGCGAAATACGTCGCCATATTTTAGAAAATGATTTACTTGAGGCCATCATAGCACTCCCTAATGATATGTTTTATAACACAGGTATCGCTACCTATATCTGGATACTGACCAATAATAAAAATACAGCGCGTAAAGGTAAAGTACAACTGATTAATGCAGTTAACCTCTTCGATAAGATGCGCAAATCATTAGGTTCAAAGCGTAACTATCTTACCGAAGAACATGCTGCTACCGTTATTCAAACCTTTGGGCAATTTAGTGAAGCCTCACAAACTGATCCGACAACAAACCAGCCATTAAGCAAAGTTTTTGAACCCTATCAATTTGGTTATCGGCGAATTACGATTGAAAGACCTCTGCGCTTGGCGTGTCAATTTACTGGAGAAAATATAGAAAAGCTCCGTTACTCCAATAAAGCAAACTATACTGAAGCTATGCAGATGATATATCATGATTATGGTCATCAATGGACAGCAGAAACCTATGGTGAGCTCAACGACTTTGAGGCAGATATTCGAGCCCGTCTGAAACAAGAACAGAGCAAACTCAAAGAAAAAGATATTAAAGAAATCTTAAATGCTAAATTATGGCTTGCTCAAAAAGCCCTTATGGAAAAAGCAAAACAACTGCAACAACAGTTAGGCACGGAGGTTTTTAATGATTTTAATACCTTTGAACCTGTCTTGAAAAAAACAGCTAAAGCCGAAAGTATAGAGTTTGATAAAAACGAATACAAACAGCTGATTGAAGCCATTAGCTGGAAAGAGCCTAAGGCTGAACCTATTATCAAAAAATCACTTAAAACTCATAAATCTAACCCACTTTATGGCGAATGGAGCTACCAAGGTAAAATAGTGACTTTTGAAACAGACAGCGAATTGCGTGATTACGAAAATATCCTGCTTAATCCTAAAATTCCAACCAAGCAACTGGTAGAAGACTACTTTACGCAAGAAGTAGCCCCTCATGTGCCTGATGCTTGGATTGATGCAGGAAAAAAAGACCATAAAGATCATGAGATTGGCATAGTTGGTTATGAAATACCCTTTAACCGTCATTTCTATATCTACCAGCCACCCAGACCTTTAGAGGAAATCGATGCGGAGCTAGATCAGCTAACCAGCGAAATTATGCAGCTATTACGAGAGGTGCATAGCTGATGATGGAGAAATATAAGACTTATTCGAGATATAAAGATTCTGAAGATGAAAGGTTAAGCTACATTCCCCAAAGTTGGGACAGAAAAAAGTTAAAGTTTTTAGCTAAAATCAAAAACGGGCAGGATTATAAATCCATTGAGGTAGATACTGGTTATCCCGTTTTAGGTTCGGGAGGGCAGTTTACCGCTTCAAGCAAATATTTATATGATAGACCGTCTGTATTATTAGGGCGTAAGGGAACTGTTGATAAGCCTATCTATATAGATGAACCTTTCTGGACTGTAGATACTATGTATTACACAGAAATAAAAAATGAAATTCCTGAAAAATTTTTTTATTATCTTTGTCTTACCATACCATTCGGGAAATACATAACTAGTACTGCTTTACCAAGCATGACTCAAGAAAACTTGAGTAATAATATCTTTTATATTCCTATAAATTATGAAGAAAAACAAAACATAGCAAATTTTCTTGACTATGAAACCTCCAAAATGGACATGTTGATAGAAAAACAGCAACAACTTATCAAGTTATTAGAAGAAAAGCGCCAGGCAGTGATTAGTCATGCTGTGACTAAAGGTTTAAATCCTAATGTGTCTATGAAAGATTCTGGTGTGGAGTGGTTAGGTGAAATCCCTGAATATTGGGAGATTTATCGTTTAAAAACAATCACTACTCTTAAAACCTCAAAAAGTTGTTTTAAGAATAACTTAATTGCTTTAGAGAATATAGAAAGTTGGTCAGGAAAATATGTTAAAACTGAAAACGATTATTCTGGTGATGGTATAGCTTTTAAAGCTGGAGACATTCTTTTCGGAAAGTTAAGACCGTATTTAGCTAAAGTATATATTGCAGAGAGCGATGGGGAAGCTATTGGTGATTTCTTTGTCTTAAGAACTAAACCCAAAGTAATAAGTAGATTTCTACAACTTTGCTTACTTACTCAGGAAGTAATATTTATTATTAATGGTTCAACTTTTGGAGCAAAAATGCCTAGAGTAAGTTGGGAGTTTATGGGAAACCTATCTTTTGTAATACCTCCACTAAAGGAGCAAGAAGAAATCATATCTTACTTAAAAGCAGAAATAAGTAAACTAGATCTATTAATTGAAAAAGCTAATCAAACCATTATTCTTCTAAAAGAACGCCGAACCGCCTTAATTTCCGCTGCTGTTACAGGTAAAATAGATGTGCGTGACTGGCAGGCTCCTACAATAACGGTCTAAACTCAATGGATAAAAGTCTAGAAAAGATCTTTCAACAAAATATTATTGATGCATTATGTGCGCAAGGTTGGCAACTCGGTAAGTCTTCTTTCTATAATAGAAAATATGCTTTATATTCCGAAGATACATTGGCTTTTATTCAAACCACGCAAGCTCAAGAATGGCAAAAATTTACTCAGCTTTTTCCTGAAAATACTGAGCAACACTTTATAGAACACTTAACAAAACAGTTACAAAAAGCTGATCCCAATGCAGTAGAAAAAGAACTCAGAACCTTTGGTACACTAGGCGTACTGCGCCACGGTTTGCGGATTCGTAATTGCTCATTCTCGCTATGTCAATTTAACCCTGAACATGAATTAAACCCCGATATTCAAGCCAGCTATCAGGCTAATTGTTTCCGTTTAGTTCCTGAATTGGTTTATAGCCCCTATGCGACAGCTGAGCAGTTGCAACAGACAGGCGAAAAAGCTAAAGCCTGGCGTATTGATCTGGTATTGTTCTTAAATGGTTTACCCATTGCAACATTGGAGCTTAAATCAGAGTTTCAACAAAATGTTGATAAAGCCATTAGCCAATATAAAACTCAGCGTTTACCAGTTGACCCAGAGACAGGTAAATCAGAACCCCTACTAACATTTAAACAAGGGGCACTCGTTCATTTTGCGGTAAGTCAGTATGAAGTCTATATGACTACACGACTAGAAGGTAGTGAAACAAACTTTCTACCTTTTAACAAAGGTACAAAAGAAGGTGGTAAAGGCAATGATGTCCCTGAAGATATTAATCAATATGCCACTCAATATTTATGGGATGAGGTCCTATACCCTGAAACCTTGTTAGAGATTATCGGACGTTTCATCCATCTGGAAATTAAAGAAAAAGAGGATGCAACAGGACTTAAGTACAAACAAGAGTCTATGATCTTTCCCCGTTACCACCAATGGGATGTCGTCAAAAAATTAATAGCAGCGGCAAAAAATAAAGGTGCTGGTTATCGCTATCTTATCCAGCATAGTGCAGGCTCTGGAAAGTCTAACTCTATCGCTTGGACAGCACATCAACTGGCAACACTTCATAATGAACAAGGCGAAAAACAGTTTCACTCGGTCATTGTTGTGACTGATAGAACCGTATTGGACGATCAGTTACAGGATACCATCTATCAATTTGAACATGAAGAAGGGATGGTAGCCAAAATAACACACAAAGATGGTAATGGTTCAAAATCTGAAAAACTGGCTGAGGCACTCAAGCTTAACAAACCTATTATTATTGTGACCATTCAAACCTTTCCTCACGTATTGGATTTCATCGAGAAAGATACGCAGCTAAAAGGACGTCGCTATGCCATCATAGCTGATGAAGCACACTCTTCCCAAACAGGAAAAACAGCGAATAAAGTTAAAGATGTTTTACTATCAGAGAACTATGAGGAAGAACAAGATATCGAAGATAAACTTAATGATATGATGGAGGCTAGACGAGGCAACGCTAATCTAAACTATTATGCTTTTACGGCCACACCAAAACCTAGAACATTAGAGTTGTTTGGAATTTTACCTAACCCAACGCTACCGCCCTCTAAAAAAAACAAACCTTATGCATTTCACGTTTACTCAATGCGCCAAGCAATTGAAGAAGGCTTTATTTTAGATGTATTGCGAAACTACACATCTTATAAAGTAGCGTATAAATTAGCACGCAAAATTGCCGACAAAGATTATCAGGTAGACGGTAAAAAAGCAAAAATTAAACTTAATCAATGGGTACGTTTGCAAGAGCATAACATTGCGCAAAAAACAAAAGTGGTTATAGAGCACTTTAAAGATAATATTATGGACTTATTAGCGGGACAAGCCAAAGCAATGTTAATTACCAGTTCACGTAAAGAAGCTGTACGTTATAAACTGGCCTTTGACCGCTATATTCAAGAAAAAGGATATGCCAATATTCAGGCAATTGTAGCCTTTTCTGGCGAAGTATGCTTCACTGAAAATGATCCTGATAGTGCTGGTTTGTTGGGTGAGAAATTTACAGAAACCAATATGAATCCAAGCCTTAAAGGGCGGGATATGCGCAAAGCATTTGATACAGATGATTATCAAGTGATGCTTGTTGCTAATAAATTCCAAACAGGTTTTGATCAACCCAAACTATGTGCTATGTATGTGGATAAAAAACTAGGAGGGGTGGATTGTGTTCAAACACTTTCTCGCTTGAATCGTACTTACCCAGGAAAAAAAGAAACAGGCACCTTTATTATTGATTTTTGTAACGATCCACAAGAAATAAAAAAAGCTTTTTTGCCTTACTACCAAACAGCCGAACTTATTGATGTTTCTGATCCTGATATTATTTTTGATCTATTTGAAAAATTAAAAGCAGCGGGTATTTTTCAGTGGACGGAGGTAGAACAGTTCTGCCAAGCATTTTTTGATAAAAATAAAAGTAGTGCGGCCATAAGCAATATTTGTAAACCAGCGATAGACCGTTGGCAAAATCGTTATAGCAATGCTGTAGAAACTTATAAAAAAGCACTGGAATTTTATGAGCATGTCAAAAATACAACTGATGATGTCATTATTGATAATGCACAAACTTCACTAAACGAAGCTAAAAAAGAAAAAGATCGTCTAGAAATCTTTAAAAAAGACTTAGGTTCATTTAGCCGCTTTTATGAATTTATGTCTCAGTTGGTTAATTATGAAGATATACGCTTGGAAAAATTAAATCTCTATGCGCGTTATTTACGTCCATTATTAAAAGAAACTCCATTTATTGAGGAAATTGATTTAAGCAATGTGCAAATGACACATTATCGCCTGGCACGCTTAAAACAACAAGATATTAAGCTCAAGGCTGAAGAAGCAAAAGATAGCAAATTACCACCCACAACAGGTATAGGAACAGGCTCGCCTAAAGATCAAAATAAAGTATTACTGTCTGAGATAATTGCAAGATTTAATAGTCTATTTAGCGGAGATCAGCTGACGGAAAACGATACTGTAAGCTACTTCACAAATATAACCAATAAATTAGAAGATAACCCAATTATTATCAATCAATTAAAAAATAATACTAAACAACACGTCATGCTGGGCGACTTCCCTAAAGAGCTCATTAATGCGATGTTTGCTTCAGGTAAAACAAATAATGATATAACCATGACATGCTTGAAAGATCCTAAAAAAATGAAGGAGCTTCAAGAGCTAATTTATGCTGCAATGATGATAAAAATTGCCGATAACAGCAAACGAAAATAACTATTTATAGTTATTTTTAATAATCATATAAAGTTAAATTGTAAAGTGCAGTCACTGCTTAATGTACTTAACATACGTGACTGTGCTGGCAAAATCACTTTTTATGCACTTTTAAAGCCCATTATAAGAGTAATCCCCAATTCCTTTGTCAATTAGTTTGGTTTTAAAAAAATGACAGCATTAATACTTTGATTTTAAACATCCGATGATAATGTAACAAATTTCATAACTTTAATTTATCGGGAGCTTTTCTAGAAGCAGCATTTAATTTCAAAATAAAGTTATTCTGTTATTTGTGACTCTAGAAGGTGGCTGATTTGAAGAATTATTACAAAATATATTGAAACATTATTTTCAGTAACTGCTATTAAAGTATAAATTTAAATTTTAAAAATTTAATTTTTAATAATTAGATAGTAGAAAGAGCATTTTCTGTCTCAACTAAAGAATATTAGTAGAAATGACTAATTTAAAAGCAAGATTATTTACTTATAAAAAACTAAATTCTTACTATAGTTTTAAAAAGATACAGTAAATTATTGTGATGTGTAAAATAAAAGTTTCGCATCAATACCGTGAAACTTTTATTTAAAAATTTTAATATATATCAGTTATATATATACTTTATTTTATCAAACCAATCAGCTATTACCAAAATGATGCTGCTGAACCTGCATAAAGTCATACCAGTTCTTTTGATTTAGCATAGGATTAGATCGATCCGGCCGGACTTCAGTTAAATTTTGAGTGTTAGTCTTGAGACTGTTATCAATTTCAGCTGCCAATGCAGTATTAGTTTTTATCTGTTGCTGTGCTTCAGTATCACGTTTTTTTTTCTCAAGTATCGAAGTGTGGATTTTAGTATCGTAGATACTTTTCAGCTCAAGCAGCTTTTGATAGGCAGAAATCAATTCCTTATTATCAGGATTACGTATGATTTGTCCTTCGAGAAACTCACGGCATTTATTAAACTCTTCTGTTCTCATAGCTATTTGATCTCTCAAAAATTTTAGTTAAAAAATTCTCTATTGCCGAATTCTACACCATTTACAAAGAACATCTTAAAAAATAAATAAAATCTTGAATATCAAGTATTATCCAATTTACTCAGGAATTGGATGTTTATTTTATAATTTTATTATTAAAATTATTTAGATATATAAATCAATTTATATTAAATTTTGATCTTGTTTTCTGCACAAAAATTAATCACACTTAAATTGGATTGATTATCCTTATTTTTTTATAGTTATCCACAGATATACTCACAAATTTTGTGAAATACTAAAATTTTGTTGTAAGCCAAAAATTTTAATAAAAGAATAAAAATAACTTTAACAATATGTTTTTAATATTTTTTTCAAACTCAATAATCTGATACAAAAGTGATTAACTCTGATGTTTAAATCATATTAAAAGAATTTGAATAAATTTTGTATAACAACATATTAATGAACTTCTGAATATTTATTCATACCGGTACTTGACAATAATTTTCTGAGACCAATATATCTGATAACTAAAATTTAAATAAAGGAAATTTTGATGAGATTCGATAAGCTTACCGCAAAGTTTCAGCAAGCTTTACAAGATGCACAAAGTCTTGCTTTAGGACAGGATGCTGGTTATCTGGAAGCCGTATTTATATTGAAGGCTTTACTGAATGATAATGATAGTGGCTGTGCAGCTTTACTTACCCAGGCTGGTGCAAATGTTGCACAGGTTAAACAGCAGGTTGACTCTACTATTAATGGTTTACCCAGAGTGTCCGGTCAGGGTGGAGAAATCTTACCCAGTACTGAATTGCAGCACATTCTTAATCTGATGGATAAAGCTGCTATTAAACGTAATGATGCTTATATTGCCAGCGAGTTGTTTTTGCTTGGCGCTGTTCAGGAAAACGGACAATGCGGACGTATTCTTAAACAGGCTGGTGTTACAGAAGATAAATTGAATTCGGCGATAGATGCCGTTCGCGGAGGCGCAAGTGTGGATAATCCTAACGCAGAAGATCAACGTGAAGCATTGAAAAAATATACAACCGACCTGACTGAAAAAGCACGTTCGGGTAAGCTGGATCCCGTAATCGGGCGAGATGATGAAATTCGGCGCACTATTCTGGTGCTTGAACGGCGTACTAAAAACAACCCTGTACTCATCGGTGAACCGGGTGTAGGTAAAACTGCCATTGTTGAAGGTTTGGCTCAACGAATTGTGAATAATGAAGTTCCGGATTCTTTGCGAAATAAGCGTTTGCTTTTGCTGGATCTGGCTAGTTTGATTGCCGGTGCAAAATTCCGGGGTGAATTTGAAGAACGTCTGAAAGCAGTACTTAATGATCTGGCTAAAGACGAAGGCAATACCATTATTTTTATTGATGAAATACATACACTGGTAGGAGCTGGTAAAGCCGATGGTGCTATGGATGCAGGTAATATGCTCAAGCCAGCTCTTGCGCGGGGTGAATTACATTGCATCGGCGCGACAACATTGGATGAGTATCGTCAATATATTGAAAAAGACCCTGCTCTGGAACGCCGTTTCCAGAAAGTACTGGTAAAAGAACCGACAGTTGAAGATACCATTGCCATTTTACGTGGCTTACAGGAACGCTACGAAATCTATCATGGCGTAGAAATCACTGATCCGGCAATTGTAGCTGCTGCTGAATTATCTAATCGTTATATTACCGACCGTTTCTTACCAGATAAAGCCATTGACCTGATTGATGAAGCTGCATCATTAATTAAAGTTGAAAGCCAGTCTATGCCTGAAAGTATGGACAAACTTAAACGCCGTGAAATACAGCTGGAAATTGAACGCGCATCTTTGGTGAAAGAAGATGATGAAGCCAGCAAAAAGCGTCTGGCACTACTGGATGAAGAACTAGATAATGTTAAGCGTGAGTTTGCTGATCTGGATGAAATCTGGAAAGCGGAACGAGCCAAAGCTCAAGGCAGCGTTACAATTAAAGAGCAGATTGATCAGCTAAAAGTTAAGATGGATGCGCTTAAGCGTAATGGTAAATGGGAAGAAGTGGCCAAGCTGCAGTATGAAGAATTACCCCGGCTTGAATCCCAGTTACAGGCTGCTGACAACGGGCAACAGAATAATCAGCCTAACAAGCTGTTACGCACTAAAGTAGGCTCAGAAGAAATTGCCGAAATTGTTTCGCGCATGACCGGTATTCCGGTATCCAAAATGATGGCAGGTGAACGGGAAAAACTATTGAGAATTGAAGAGGTATTGCATGAACGTGTCGTGGGACAGGATGAAGCTGTACGTGCTGTAGCAGATGCAATCCGCCGCTCACGCTCCGGTTTATCAGACCCGAATAAACCATATGGCAGCTTTTTGTTCCTCGGCCCCACCGGTGTAGGTAAAACAGAGTTGTGTAAAACTCTGGCAAGCTTTTTGTTTGATAGCGAAACCCATCTGATTCGGGTAGATATGTCGGAATATATGGAAAAACATTCCGTTGCGCGCTTAATTGGTGCACCTCCTGGCTATGTTGGTTATGAAGAAGGCGGTTTTTTAACTGAGCAGGTACGCCGCAATCCTTATAGTGTGGTTTTGCTGGATGAAGTCGAAAAAGCTCATCCGGATGTATTCAATATTTTGCTACAAGTTTTGGATGATGGTCGTTTAACTGATGGTCAGGGACGTACAGTTGATTTCAAAAATACGGTTATCGTTATGACTTCCAATATTGGCAGTCAGGAGATCCAGAAAATGGAAAGCGATGATTATGCTGCGATTAAGGCAGTAGTAATGGATGAAGTTAAACAATACTTCCGCCCTGAACTGATTAACCGTATTGATGAAGTTGTTGTATTCCATAGTCTTAACCAATCCAATATTCGTGCTATCGCTAATATCCAGCTTGCCGGTCTGCGTCAGCGTCTGGAAAAAATGGATTTACATTTACAGGTTGATGATGCCGCTTTGGATGTACTGGCTAAGGTGGGATTTGATCCGGTCTATGGCGCACGTCCTCTGAAACGGGCTATTCAGACCGAAATCGAAAATCCACTGGCTAAAGAATTACTGGCTGGAGACTATGCTCCTAACAGTACAATTATGTTAACGGCTCAGGATGGTATTTTGACTTTTGCCTGATTATTAATTGAGAAACCTGCTGTAAAGCAGGTTTTTTTTAACCTCTAAATTAGCTTTATCTTTTATCTATATTGGTATTATCTAAAATTATTGGAAGCATTAATCTGATAATTTCTGAATTTTTAACTTTATCTATACTTGACGATTTAAATAATGTACAGAATATTTTATCAAAATGACAAACAAAATTTTTAAAGCGGCTTTGTTAACTCTATGTTTAACTACCAGTTTTAACATTCATGCAACAACTACGCCAAATAGCTGTAAATTATTAGGTCTCAACAATTGCCCTGCCCCATTGGACAAAAAATTACCAGATGTCAAAAACATGTTAAGCTGGAATCAACAACAACGGGCAATTGGCTTTCGTAATGACTATCGCTCTTATCCCGGTGATGTTTTTCATGCTGCTCATGGCCTGCCACTGCCCAGAGCGCCTCAAAATCTGTCTAATGTAAATTATCAGATTCATGGTCAGTCATATCTGCTAAAAGATTATTTAAAGCGTAATAATGTAGCTGGAATGATGGTAATTAAAGATGGCAAAGTAGTATGGGATTATTACGCTAATGGTAATAATCCTACTACACTTTGGACATCACGCTCAGTGGGTAAATCGGTGGTTTCTATACTTGTAGGTATTGCTCTTAAAGAAGGTAAAATCAAATCGCTGAATGATGAGATAGTGAAATATAATCCTGATGTGCGGGGAACAGCATGGGAGCACGTGACAATTCGTCAACTGCTTCAACATACTTCTGGTGTGAACTGGAACGAAGATTACACTGATCCGAAATCAGATTTTTCACAACTTACTCAATGTGAGGCCAATCCTGATACTTATACCTGCGTTAACAGTCTGGTAAAAGCACCCGGCCGAAAATCATATGCTAAGCCCGGTAAAGCATGGTCTTATTCATCCGGTGGTGCATGGCTGCTAGGAGACACGCTTGAAAAAGCAACTGGTGAAAGTATTGCTCAATATCTACAGAGTAAAATCTGGCAACCATTCGGTATGAGCAAAGATGGTGTGTGGCACAGTTATACCGTGGGACAACATGATGTGGGTGCACACGGATTTAATGCCACGCTTGAAGACTGGGGTAAATTTGGCCTTTTCGTAATGAATAATGGTATGCTGCCAGATGGTAGGCAGATATTACCTAAAAACTGGGTTAAAGATTCCCGTAACTGGAATCAGGCGAAAAATTCAGTCAGCAAACTGCATCCAGAAGGAAGTTATGGCTATGAATGGTGGAATAATAGTGTACCGGCTAGTGTAAATGATGTTTCTCCAAAAACAGGGCTGAACAGTCAGGACAGCATGTGGGCTTTAGGAATTTACGGACAGATTATTATGGTTAATCAGAAACAGAAGCTGGTTATTGTGCAATGGTCTACTTGGCCTAAAGCTGAGCCCTCTTTTCTGGAACAGCCACTGGAAGCATCTTTAATGTTTAATGCAATTGCTAACAGACTTGCATCATAACTGTTATTATTCAGCCTGACACAAATCTGTGCACCAGTTTACTGCCAAACAGTTTCTGGTGCTTTTTAGCATATAGGTTAATTCACAAGATTTTATTATGGCACAGGAAATTGAACGTAAATTTCTGGTAGTAGGCAATGCGTGGCGGAATCTGGCATCAGCGAAGCATTTTTGTCAGGGCTATTTATCGACGGTTAAAGAACGAACCGTACGTATCCGTATTTGTGATGATAAAGCATGGATAACGATTAAAAGCACAAATCGTGGCATTACTCGTACTGAATTTGAATACTCAATTCCGGTTGCAGATGCCAGACATATGCTCACTCATATGGCAGAGCAGCCAATAATTGAAAAATACCGTTACTGCATACCTCTAAATGGACTTATCTGGGAAATTGATGAATTTTTAGGTGTGAATCAAGGTTTGATTGTGGCTGAAGTTGAATTAAACCACACTGATGAGCATATTATTTTTCCTGACTGGATAGGACAGGAAGTATCGGATGATCCCAGATATTTCAATAATAATCTGGTCAGAAAGCCTTTCACATCGTGGCATAAGTCTTAATTTGCGGACTTCTGAACAATCTAACCAGATATATCACAGTTAATCTATGCTTCACCTAATAATTGTTCGCGTGTCAGTAAAAAGACAAAACCATCTCCGCCACTGGTATGCATCCAGGTAAATGGCAATTCCGGAAATGCCTGCTCCAGTACTTGGCGATTATGTCCGATTTCAACCAGCAATACCCCTTTTGGGTTAAGATATCTGGCAGCCTGCTGAATAATCTGCCGAGTAGCATCCAGACCATCAATCCCACTTCCTAATGCCAGTTCTGGCTCATGCAGATACTCTTCTGGCAATTGTGCGACTGATTCGGCATCTACATAGGGCGGATTTGACACGATTAAATCATAAGTTGTATCAATACCGGTAAACAGGTCGGTATGAATCAGATTGATTCGATCCTCTAATCCATAGTCTTCAATATTCATACCTGCTACTTCAAGCGCATCAAGACTGATATCTACTGCATCAATCATCGCATCCGGATAAATGTCCGCCATCTGAATAGCCAGTGCACCGCTGCCCGTGCATAAATCCAGTGCTCTATGTACCAGTTCATCATATTCAATCCATGGATGAAGCGGTGCACCTAAAAGCTCATAAATAAATGAACGCGGCACGATTACTCTTTCATCAACATAAAATTCATAGGCACCCTGCCATGCCTGATGGGTAAGATAAGCCACTGGTATGCGTTCACTGGTACGGCGTTGAACAAGCTGTAGCAGCAGTGACTTTTCTGTGTCGAGCAAACGGGCATCAAGAAACGGCTCTAATGTGTCCAGTGGCAAATGTAAGGTATGTAATATCAGGTAGGCAGCTTCATCATAGGCATTATCATTTCCATGACCAAAAAATAATTCTGCCTCTTGAAACTGACTCACAGTAAAGCGTAAAAAATCACGTACAGTATGCAGTTGCTGCGCTGCTGCTTCAAATACAGACATGTATCACTCCGGCAATAAAACAAGTGTGAATTATAACAGTTAAAAAGTTATCAAAAATAACCGGCCAAAGCCGGCTGTTAATAATGCGGTAACAGACTACGATTATCCGGATGTCTGATAAGCGGTTTAAGCAAGCGACGAAAATCCACCAGTGAATGCTGATATCGTCTATCACCGCTCAATGCCAGAAAATAATGCTGTACTATATTCGCCTGTTGCTCCATATTCAGCTGATTAAGGCTGATAATTGTTTCCGGAGGCGGATACCGGTAGGCACGAGCCTGATAGTAGCCTGCTTTAAGTGCAAGACAAACTCCGGCAAATAAAATTGGAAAACCATGCTGGCTTTGCCAGACATGCATAAGCTCATGCATCAGCCAGCCTTGCATGCTCAAATCCGACTGAGTAAAATCATCAACATAATATGCCGCCGGAAAAATAATATGATTTCCGCATGTTATGGCAGCATGCGGATGTACTAGCCACCATGCATCACGTACTATCTGCACTTTTGTCCAGTCTGCTGCATTACCCAGAAACTTTCTGACCAACCTCAACTCGTTATCTGTTAATGATCTTTGCATGTCTTTATTTCTAATTAATGGTTGTATGTCTGCGGGCAAACCACTGCCAGCCATTCCAAACCACAATGTATCCGAGAGCTGCGAGTATCATACCCAATACCGGCATACCCAAAATTAAAGGCTTACCAAACTGAATCAGCCATTGCCATAATTCAGTCCCGAGATGACCTAATTTAAACTCTGGCAATTCAGGCATGGCTTTACCCCACTGACCATATAATAAACCCTCACCAATCTGATAAGCACAGTGATATAAAGGTATATAAGTTAGTGGATTCGTATACAGCGTAGTTAAAAGTGCCACGGGTAAGTGTGTGCGTATCAAATAAGCCACCATGAGCGGTAGGCATCTGGGTAGGTCCGGGTATGGGACCACAAAACATGCCAACAGCTACAGCAGAGGCAGCACTTTCTCAATAGAGCTGCCAGTTATATGACCGGTCAAAACAGCGCGCAAATGGTTTAAACCATAAAGAAGCAAATAATGATGCCTGTGTTGGCATTTTTTGCCGCATATACTGAAGCCATTTGGTCAGACTACTGTTTATCATCTCGGCATGACAAAATTCAAAAAATAACCAATACAAATAATCATAATGAATTAAATATAATCAATTCATTAATTACAGATAAAACAATAACAATTCGATTATTTATAATAACTAAAAATCCGAATTTAGTTTAACCTGATTATCTGTTTATTTTTGCCTTTATTTTTAAGCAAAACGTTTAAGACAAGTAATTAATCACAAATTATTCCTGTTCAAATCTACGATGTTTCTTTTTAACCAGCACGTATACTGCACCATCATTACGTTCATTTGGCTGGGCATAAGCCAGCACTTCAGGGTGTGCCATTAACCAGCGGCGTACAAGCGTTTTCAATACAGGCTGATAATCTTTTGATCCTAGTCCGCTGCCATGGACTATTTCACCAACTACACCGTATTGCTGAATATAATCTATAAATTCATTCAATACTTCCTGGGTTTCATCCTGACGATAGCCATGTAAATCTACATAAGCCACAATTGGCCATTGCTTCGCCTGCAAGCGTTTAATATCAGCCTTACCACGACCATTTTTACTAAAAACTGCCGGAGCCGTATTATCCTGACTTTCACCTATATAAAAATAGCTGGTAACGTCGTTAATTAATTCTTTCTGCTGTACTCGCAGCTTGATCGGGCTGGTATCACGCGGATGCTGAAACTGATTTCTTGCCTTTAATGGCGTAATATCTTTTCCGATCGCTTCAGCAAAATTAACATCCGTCTGGCGCTTTTGTACTTCTTTTGCCTGCTGCTCTTCTGCCAGACGTTTCGCTTTAGCCTGTTTACCCAGTTGCTGCAATTGATCCTGAAATGAGTTTTTAACCATTTGTATAATCATTTTGTATAATCATTCATATATAAATCCTATTACCATGATTTTAACAGAGCAATAATTTAAGAGTTAAGCTTGACGTTTATTAACTTTCTTTCAAACGGATATAGGATTCAAGTTCATTTTCAGTTATTCTAACGCTGTATTGAATATATTCATTCAGGAATGGATTTTATGGCAGCAAATAATGTGTCTTCACACTCAGATAAAGAAACTGATGTCATTATCGTCGGGGCCGGACCAGCTGGTTTAAGTCTGGCACGCGCTTTAGCTCCATCAGGACTTTCAATTACTGTAGTTGAAAAACAGGAAATGGCTGTAGTAGCGCACCCGCCTTTTGATGGCAGGGAAATTGCTCTGACACATTATTCAAAGGAATTAATGCAGCAGTTGGATATGTGGGACAAAATTGCACCAGATGAAATTTATCCTTTGCGTGATGCTAAAGTAATTAACGGCTATTCTAACTATCAGCTCCATTTTGAACAGCCAACTATGGCTCGCGGCAAACCGGCCAATACACTGGGTTTTTTAATCAGTAATCATAATATCCGGCGTGCTGCATACGAAGCAGTCAAGGCCTTTAATAATGTAAATATAATTACTGGCCATAGTATTATTGATGTAAAAAATGAACATGCAAATCAAATTGAAGCCAAGCTGGATGATGGCCGGCTAATCAAAGGGAAACTACTTGTTGCTGCCGATAGCCGTTTTTCCAATACACGCCGCCAGTTGGGAGTTTCTGCCCAGATTCACGATTTCGGGCGTACAGTAATTGTTTTCCGGATGCAGCATACATTGAGTAACCAGCATACTGCGCTGGAATGTTTCCATTACGGGCGTACTCTTGCTTTGCTGCCACTTGAAGAAAATCTCACTAATTGTGTTGTTACTATTAATAATGAACATGCAGGTGACATTCTGGCCATGTCTCCCGCTGAGTTGGCCGCAGATATTACCCAACAGCTCAAAGGTAAACTAGGTGAGATGCATTTGGTTAGCACTGTTCATCATTACCCGCTTGTCGGCGTCCATGCCAATGCATTTTATGCTCAGCGCAGTGCTCTGATTGGAGATGTGGCAGTTGGTATGCATCCAGTAACAGCTCATGGTTTTAATCTTGGACTAAGCGGAGTAGGCATATTATCGAAACTGATTAACGAAGCCGTATCTAAAGGAAAAGATATTGGCAGTCAGACTTTACTGGCTCAATATCAGAGACAGCATATGCCGCATACCCGGATTCTGTATCACGGAACTAACGCTATGGTGTCTTTATTTACTAACGACAGCCACCCTGCCCGACTGATGCGCTCACTGGTATTGCGTATCAGCAATAATCTGCCTCCGGTGAAAAAACTGATTAGTAAACAGTTAACCGGATAATCCTTTCATGCCACCAATAAAACAGCTGCTAACTATATATGTGTTAGCAGCTATTTTTTATCAAAACTTTTCTGCTTAAATCAGACCGTTATTAATTTGTTGCAATAGCTCAATCGGGTTTTTACTTTGCGTTACCGGTCTGCCCATTACCAGATAGCTGCTGCCTGCTGCTAAAGCTGCTTTTGGAGTCATAATGCGCCGCTGATCATCTGTAATTGAATTTTGTAATCGGATACCGGGCGTAACCAGTAAAAAATCCTGCCCGAGCTGTCTGCGTAATAAAGATGCTTCCTGAGCAGAACAAACCACGCCATCAAGACCGGATTGCCGGGTTAATTCAGCCAGACGAATAACTGCTTCATCTATAGATGAGTTTATACCGATTTCTACCAGTTCATTCTGAGTCATACTGGTTAATACCGTTACTGCAATTAATAATGGCGGCTGGCTGCAATTACTAACAGCTTCAGCAGCAGCTTCCATCATTCTTCGACCACCCGATGCATGCATATCTACCATCCACACTCCCATATCAGCAGCCACTTTACAGGCAGATGCTACGGTATTGGGAATATCATGGTATTTTAAATCAAGAAAAATCCGATAGCCTTGTAATACAAGCTGCTCAACCAGATAGCGGCCAGTAGCAGTAAATAGTTCTTTACCTATTTTAAGCTGGCACAAATCCGGGTCCAACTGACGAACAAAATCCAGCGTTGTTTCAGCATTGGCAAAATCCAGTGCTACAATTACTGGTTTGGTTGTCCGGTTTATCATAGTAGTATCAAGCATTAATGGATTCATATTCTAGCAATTATTTTTCAATATTGGCTTTAACAATGCATATATCGATTGCTAAAGGATCTCTGAACGAAATATTCAAATATGATATTAAACTCTAATTTTAATATCATTTTATTTTTGATATTCAATTATGTGAATTCAAAAAATCTTCTTAACTGATCCCGGGCAAAATTTTTATAAAACAGAGTAAATAGTTTAGCAATTAATAAAATTACTCAGCTGCTATACATCAATACGATTGGGGGTAAATGTTTCCCACTTATTACAGGCCGGGCAATGCCAGAAGTAAACTTGAGATTTAAAATGACAATGGCGACAGCGATACATCACAGATTTTTGCATCTGCATGCCTACTACTGAACGCATCATATCAACTTCAGCTTTCCATTTCGGAGCAATATTATTTTGTAAAACTCCGAGCAAACGATAAGTCCCGGTCAGAGTAGGTTTACGTCTCACCAGATCAATAACGATTTCTGTAGCCCTGTCATCACCATATACAGGAATGGATTTTTCATAAATTACACCAGATAAATCCAGCTGCGGAAACGTCTGAGCAAAACCAATCAGAACTTCCAGACCGTCTGCTGCTTTATTCATACCATCATAGGCATCATATAAACGTTCACCCACCAGACTGAGGTATTCATAATTCTGTTTTTCAATAGCACTATAAGCATCTACAGCAGCCTGAAAATTTTGCTGTTTCAGTTCTACATCGCCAAGGATCATGTTAGCCCGGCTGCATTTTCGGTTTACAGCCAAAGCCTGAAAAATATATTCACGTGCTTTATTGTACTCAGACTGATACAAAGCCAATTGAGCTAGCTCACAATAAAACTGAGCAATTTCAAATTGATAAGTCTGATCTCCGGTACTGAGCTCTTCTGCCAGCTTAATGGCTTTTTCCCAGTCCCGATCCTGCTGATAAATATTAAGCAATATCTGCCGTGCCTGTCTGGCTTTACTGCCATTAAGCAAACCAACCAGAATCTGCTCAGCACGGTCTACCAAACCGGCGGCCTGATAATCCTGTCCAAGCTCGAAAGCAACGATATCACGACGTTCTGCAATAGTTTCCGGCAACTCCAGTAATTTCTGATGCAGAGCAATGGCCTTATCATTTTCACCACGCTGACGGTACAGCTTCCCTAATGTCAGATGCAGTTCATACGTGCTTTGACGGGCATCATTTTGCTGGTCGACAACTTCAGCCAGTTCGCGCACTGCTACTGCACTTTTGTTCTCAGCCAGAGCATCCAGACTTTTATAAAATCCTTCCGGAATGGATTTCGCCTGCTTGAGCACTGCCCGCATATCTACCCGGGCAGCAAACCAGCCCATAGCAAAAAATACAGGTAACAAAACAACCGGCGCCAGCCACATCCAGAAATCATTACTATCCATATTAATTATTTACTTTCTTCTGATCAGAATTACCGGATTGTGGCTGAGTGGCAGTAGCGGCAAGATTTTCAGTACGTACAGCCTGAGCGGCTGCCTTAATTTGTTTATCAAGCTTAGCCTGTAACTGATTGACCTGACTGCGCAGACGTAATAATCGCCCAAACATGGCAAACACACCAAACACAGCACCAATAATAAAAAATATCAGTAACAGGACAATTAATGGCAAATTGACAATTTGTCCGGGTAAATAATTGAATGCAATCATTTGTGTATTGCTTACAGCAAGCAGCAACAATATCAGCAACACCGCTATTTTTATTAATGCATAAATAATTTTCATACTTACTTCACCTTACACTGTACTGTTTTCTGAATATTCAATCATACGTCAGATACAAGCCGGATTATTGAGGAAGCAACACAGTTTAAACGATTTCACGCCTTTTTAGCAAAAACTGCCCCCTGCTTTCAGCATTGGCAAGCAAAACTGGCAGTGATAATATTTACTTTTACATAAAGTAACAGCAGCTATTGGCTAAAGATAAGACCAACAGCTGTTGTTACCATTATTTTTTGTACTGCCTAGTCATCAATCCTGCCTTGCTCTATCCATTGCAACACAGGGTTCCGGCCACCGCAGCTTAATGTCTTATTTTGGAGAAGTTTTATTATGTCTATGGCCGACCAAGACGGTTTTATCTGGTTTAATGGTAATCTTGTTGAGTGGAGAAATGCTCAAACTCATGTTTTAACTCATACATTGCATTATGGTATGGGGGTTTTCGAAGGCGTACGTGCTTATGAAACGCAAAATGAAACAGCTATTTTCCGTTTACAGGATCATACTAAACGTCTGTTTAACTCCGCTAAAATTACTGGCATGCATCTGCCATTCACAATGGAAGAAATCAATCAGGCTCACATTGAAGTAGTTAAATCCAACAAACTGGCTTCCTGCTATTTTCGACCTATGGCTTTTTATGGTTCAAACAAACTGGGTGTAGCTCCAGATCAAAATGATGTACAGGTAATTGTGGCTGCCTGGCCATGGGGAGCCTATCTTGGCGAAGAAGGTATGCAAAAGGGTATTCGCGTGCAAATCAGCTCGTTCACCCGTCATCACCCCAATATCACCATGATTAAAGCTAAAGCCAATGGCAACTACATGAATTCTATTATGGCTAATACCGAAGCTACCCGTAATGGCTATGATGAAGCCATTATGCTGGATTCAAACGGTTTTGTTGCTGAAGGATCCGGGGAAAACATATTTATCGTCAATGATGGCAAACTTTACACACCGGCTCTGGATGCAGCTTTAGATGGGATTACCCGGCGTACAGTAATGGCTATCGCAGCTGATATGAATTTAACCGTTACTGAAAAGCATATTACCCGTGATGAAGTTTATTGCGCAGACGAAGTATTCTTTACAGGCACGGCAGCTGAAGTAACTCCTATACGTGAAGTTGACGGTCGCGTAATTGGTTGTGGCTCCCGCGGTACGTTGACTACAGAGATTCAGCAGCGATATTTTGACATTGTTCATGGCAAAAATACCAAATATGAATCCTGGCTGACTTATATCATTTAATTATCTGAATAAAAGGCCTGATTACAACAATATTTGCTGTAATCAGGCCTGTTTTGTATGATTAGCTCTCAGTTCAACCAAGGGAAATAATTATGAGTAATACTACCCAATCAGTTACAACCATTACACCGCATGATTTACCATTGATATGTACCGGTCCGGAACATGAAACCTGGAATGGTCACCCTCGTGTGTTTTTACCCATTCAATCTAACAGTAGTATTGAATGCCCCTATTGTGGCAAACAATATCATCTGGATGGTATTGCTGACAATCATCACTAACTTTGTTCTGGTGTGCAGATAACCAATAACTACTCTATTAAATCGAAATTGGAGAATTTAATTCTTTTTTGATATTGTGGTACAGTTACCTCCATTTATCCTACCTAGTATTGACCAAATAATAAGGAAATGTCATGAGCGAACTCACACACAGCCGATTAATTATCCTTGGTTCCGGACCAGCCGGTTATACAGCTGCGGTTTATGCAGCCCGTGCAGGTTTGAAACCTACACTGATTACCGGTATGGCACAGGGTGGTCAGTTGATGACAACAACCGAAGTGGATAACTGGCCGGCTGATGTCAATGGTGTGCAAGGCCCTGAACTGATGCAGCGTTTTCTGGAACATGCCGAACGCTTTGGTACCAATATGATTTTTGACCATATCAATCAGGTGAATTTACAGCAGCGCCCGTTTACTCTTATTGGTGATATGGGAAGTTACAGCTGTGATGCATTAATCATTGCAACAGGTGCTTCTGCCAAGTACCTGGGATTACCCAGTGAAGAAACTTTTGCTGGCAGAGGCGTTTCCGCATGTGCCACCTGTGATGGCTTTTTCTACAAAGATCAAGATATAGCTGTTGTCGGCGGGGGTAATACTGCGATTGAAGAAGCTTTGTATCTGGCAAACATCGCACGTACCGTTACCCTGATACATCGCCGTGACAACTTTCGTGCTGAAAAAATCATGATTGACAGATTACTGGAGCGGGTAAAAGAAGGCAAAATCATTCTTAAACTTAATGCTACCGTTGATGAAATTCTTGGTGATGATAAAGGAGTAAACTCAGTACGCATCAATTATGCCTATAATGAAAGTGAAATTCTGGCAGTAACCGGCATATTCATTGCTATCGGCCATCAGCCCAACACCGAAATTTTCAAAGGTCAGCTGGATATGGATGCAACAGGTTATCTCATT
Organism: Snodgrassella sp. ESL0323; assembly: GCF_013346865.1. NCBI lineage: Bacteria > Pseudomonadati > Pseudomonadota > Betaproteobacteria > Neisseriales > Neisseriaceae > Snodgrassella > Snodgrassella sp. ESL0323. Next base: position 215,408 of record NZ_JAAEDT010000015.1, read on the forward strand.
ACCAAAGGTGGTAATGATGGCAACGTCGGCGCAACAAATATTCCTGGCGTATTTGCCGCAGGAGATGTGAAAGACCACATATACCGTCAGGCTATTACCAGCGCGGCATCAGGCTGTCAGGCTGCACTGGATGCAGACCATTATTTATCCGGATTAACTGAATAATTTTTAGTTATATTTAGTTATATATTGACCGGCTGAATGTCATCACATCAGCCGGTTTTAAAGTTTCTACTCTAGCGCTATATTTCGCGTAAAAGTAAATATTAGTTATAATGCGACCTTTAAGCTAAACACAAATCACGTTCAAGGATAATAATTATGGGCTTTTTGCAAGGCAAAAAAATCCTCATCACCGGTATGATTTCTGAACGCTCTATTGCCTATGGCATTGCCAAAGCCTGTCGTGAACAGGGAGCAGAACTGGCTTTCACCTATGTTGTAGACAAACTAGAAGACCGGGTACGCAAAATGGCTGCCGAAATGGGTTCAGAACTGGTATATCGCTGTGATGTACAAAGTGATGATGAAATCAGCCAGTTGTTTTCTGATTTGGGGAAAAGCTGGTCACAACTTGATGGTCTGGTACATGCTATTGCTTTTGCACCAAAAGAAGCCTTAAACGGGGATTTTCTGGATAGTATTACACGCGAAGCATTTATGACGGCTCATGAAGTATCTGCTTATAGCTTGCCTGCACTGGCTAAAGCTGCCCGCCCGTTAATGAGTGGACATAACAGCTCTATTCTTGCCCTGACCTATCTTGGTGCAGTACGTGCTATACCTAACTATAATGTAATGGGCATGGCTAAAGCATCATTAGAAGCAGGTATCCGCTTCACAGCAGCTTGCCTCGGAGAGGAAGGAATTCGATGCAATGGTATTTCAGCTGGCCCGATTAAAACACTTGCTGCTTCAGGCATTGCAAACTTCAGTCGTTTACTAGCTCATGTGTCCGCACAAAATCCAATTCGTCGTAATATCACTATTGATGAAGTTGGTAACACTGCTGCTTTCTTGTTATCTGATCTGGCTTCAGGAATCACTGGTGAAATCACATATGTTGATGGCGGTTACAGTATTAATGCTCTGGGCGTACCGGAAGATCTGGTAAGTACTCATAACAGCTAAACTGCAAATAAATTTTAGTATTATAAATAGTGTCTTTAAGTCAGAAAAGTCAAATCCAAATAGATTTGACTTTTTTATTAATATTCCAATAGATGTTATCTATAGATATATACTCTTCTTTTTATTAACTATTTCATAGCCATTTTAACTCAAAATTTTATATAATAAAAATTACATATCAATTCAAAAATTTAATTTTCAATTTTCCCTAAAATGTATGATTTCTTCGCTAAATTTGATTTTTTGGCATAAGTTATTTCTCAGATGATGTTGGGTGTCAACATTACACATTTTATTAATCTAAAACTAAAATCCTGGTTTTTATATACATAAAGACCATTATTTTTAAAGAAGAGCTTAGTAAATTAGCTTCATTATTGAAGATTTCAACCGCCAATAAACTGTACGATACTTCGATCCTTTATTATATTTTCTAAAAACGCTGAACCAACCTTTTATTTTATGAATTTTAAATAATTCAGGTTGTTTCCAGAAGGCCATTAATAAAGTTCCCTGATCATCATCACAAATATTTTGATGCAGATATTTTTTTTGCAAACTCGTAGTAAGTAAGTAGAATTTTTTCCAAGTTTCTACAGAACCAACCATAACACTACCAATAAAGTAAAAATCATTATTTAATGCTTTTTGAAGCATAACATCTTCATTCTCTATTTCTAACGAATCTTTAAGTGTAAATAGATGTATAAAATTATTTTCAAACGGATGATTCCACATAGTAGCACCATTAAGCACTGAATGCCGACGACAATAACCAAAATCAACCCATGCAAGAATATCATCTATAGCTTTAGGTATAATTTTCTGTACTTGATTCATAAAGTAATACTTTAAATTCATTAATACTACATATTCAGCAATCTTATACTCAGGATTATCACGTAAATTTAAAGGTATTTGATTTTGGTAGGATACGCTATCTAAAATTTTTTGAACTTTTTTAATTGTATACTTAAGTTTTTTATGAATATCAAATTCAATAATGACAGTCGGTTTTTCTCCCCTAATTTCTTTAATTTTTGCTACATATTCCTTTGTTGTAAAAATGATCATTTCATTTTCTAAAGTGGCCAGCTTTTCAAAATAAGATAAATACGTCTCAGCTGAACGTTTGAAGTCGCCTGTTTTACCTGTCCAGTTTCCTCTTCCTATATCAATAAAAGCAGTTACAATTATAATATTCTTATTCATTATCTCACCTACTTATGTACATTACGACTAAGTCCAACAACACTACCAATGGCCTCAAAATTTAATAAGGGCTTACCCTAATCACCAAAACTACTTATTTTCAGGGAACCCAAAACTATTTAAGTTCAAATATTGTCCCTGATGACATAGATTTTATTGTATCAGAATATGAACAATTTATTGCATATATTCTTTTTCTAGAAAAAAGCTTATTTTCTAACTTTCAGCATAATTATTTCGGTCAATACTATTTATGTAAGTTAAGCCAGACAAAACTATAAAATAATTATAACTGAACAGTATTTAACTATGAGGTACGCTCTGCAGATTTGTTAGTAACAATCCATATTAATGACCAATATCTATTCTGCCATATAAGCTATCACAAGTTGTTTATTTCTTTACACCTACTTTGATCATGTGTTCTTCGCCATTGTAGTAATATTATTAGTTGCCATTTGTGATTTAAGGGGGAACTGTTGCTAAATTATCTATCTTTAACCAATTTCTTCAGCCTTTTAATTTCTTTAATAAGCCGCGGAATATCTTGCCGTGCATGTGCTATAAATTCCTGATCATCTATAGTTACTCCAATAAGCCCAATATCTTCTCCGCGATCATCCCAACTCCAGTCATAGTAAAATTTGAGCTACTAACGTGATCTCTACCTTCAACATATGATTTCCATGGTCCTTTACTTGCCTTATTACAACGCTGAACTATTAAGCTTAGTTCATTATCTGATATTTCATTAGTTTTTTGCGTTAACATTCATTTTTAAATTTTGGTTTAGCCAACGTTTGTTAGTAAATGTGAATAAAATTTATGCCTGTTTTGGTGTAATATCTGATAAAGTTTTATGTAGAGCTTTTAGTCGGTGAAAGTACGACATTTCCACTTCCTGTTCAATTTTCTTCTATTTTTTACACCAACTTTACCATGTTGAATACTCTGTGTTAATTAATCTTAAATTTTTTACTTATTGCTCATTTGGTAGTTTTGATTTCGACCCAAATAGTTTATCAAATCAACATAACCTAACGTTTTTAACAAAACTAATTACATCAGATTTTAATCTCATCAAATAAAATCAGTAATCATTCTAAATCTCTATGAATAAAATAACGTTTTGGTGCAGTATTAATTTCACATAAATCTTATTTTAATAAAATCTAGAACATGAGTATAGCCAAATATCCAGCTGACCAAATTTATTTACTTTTCTGAAATCAGATCATAACAATAGAGAATATTATCGTTTTGTTGTAAATACATGTCCGCTAAACAAAAGCAGTACATCCCTTATGGAATTTTAAAATTATGCCAACCAATATTCTTCCTATTCTCAAAAATCGCCATCTAAATTATATTATTCAATCACTATGACTTAACTATTTTATCTGTTGTATCGAAATATGTGCGATTTTTTATATTAATTCGCACCATTGCTAGAAGTTTGCTTTCTATTATATATAGCATATATCTAAAAAAATTATTAAAATAATTATGAGAATTACCTATATTAAAAACACTAAATATTTAATATTACTTCATACCTTCATACTCCCAATAAAAAATATTAGCTAAACTGTCATAAGCTTGTTGTCCTTCATCAGGATTAATACAGGCAAGTTTTTCACCTATTGCATTTCTAATTTGATTCCAATCATATTGTTCTATTAATAATATTTTATATAAATTAGCTTTTTCAATTTTTTCTTTGTTTAAATTAAGTATACCTTTACACAGATAGCCATAATCAACAATCAGATACAGCACATCTTGTGCTGATATGGATTGATATCTTTGGAACTTGTCTTCAGTATCTGACGCAGAAAATCTACAAAACGTGAGTACAATAAAGTACTCTAGCTCAATGACAGGTAAAGCTAAAAACGCCTTACAAAAATGTTATAAATTTCTTGGGCTGGAGTCTTATTTAATTGAACAACCTAGAACAGGTATATTCAACACTGATAGAATATTGTCGGCTAATGGAAAAGAAGATATGTGACAATGAGTATGAAATGAATAATAAGTTACCCGAATATCACTATCATAAAGAAACATAAACTTATGATTTTGTAATTAAAGTTGTGAAAAATGCTGATAATACGATGATTAGGGTGCCATTACAAAAATGAAAATTATTTTAAAAGCAAATTTAAATGATAATATCGTAGAATTTGAATCGAATCTAGGTTATGGAGCTGCTACTTGGGAAAATAATAAACTGCCAATATTAAATAACTCTTATGATATTGAATTGGATATTGATGATTTTTTTGAATGGGAAAAAAATATTACTCTTGAAAAAAGAAGTGAATCAAGTATTTATCTTTCTGATAATAAAATTTTTTTTAGTGCAAAAGTGATATCATGTGAAGTTAATGGAGTCTGGGTTTTATCTTTTGGAAATGATATTGTTCTTATAGAAGCATCCGGCACATGTGAAATAAATAAATTCATATGTTTTTTTTACCATTCCTGATAATGTCAGGCTTTATCCAATAGAGCTATAAATTAAGAATTAGACAGCTATAGCATGCCAGAAACCACATGAATAGAAAAAAATTTTCCTTTATGAAAACCATCATATGATAAAACGGAAAAGTAAATACTAAATAACGTGAATGAATGTTCATTATAACTGTGGCTTAAACCAATACAGACAAGGCAATATTGCGCGATACTATGCCACAAAATCCTAAGATATCAGAGATAATATTTAGAAAGCATAATGTGACTATACGACAATACTTTCAGGTATTATGATTTCTGATAAAGATCATTTACCCGATTGGACTGTGAAATAGATTAATTTTGTATCAGTATACGTCTGACAGATTAACTTGGATTGATCTGTAGAGATTGCTAAATGAAAATTTAAAACTTGAGAAAAGTAAAATTTTTGTTAAAATTAATGATATCAATTTTTTTTAATTTCTGTTAATTAAAAAGGTACATCTAATCTTCTCTAAAGTAGATAAGAATTAAATATTATGATAAAAAAAGACTTTGCTTATGCTATCGAGCTTCCATATTGGCAAGCTCCAAATGATGATATTGTTATTAAATCCCAAAATGATTCATTAAGTGCTTTTTTTAAAATATGGGTTTCACCGGCTAAATACTCAGTTTATACAGGTATATTTAAATTCTCTTATGTTTGGGCAATGCGTTTTGAACGAAACAAAAATTTATACTACTACATTAACTGTGAAGAAGATAATTATCGTGCATGCTATTGGATTATTCCTGATTCTTCATGGTTAGAAAAACTTAAAAAAGAACGATATTCTTTTTTTCCTGATTGGGAAAAATATGACTTGGGAGAATATTTTCACTATATCATTCAAAGTAATAAATTTTATATTGAAATAATTGCTAAAGATTTAAAAATATCTAAAAAAAAATTACATAAAATTTTTTAGAATATTTTTAAATTATCCTAGTAGTCTAAAAAATAGCTTAGAAATTTTAATACTATTGATAATTTTAGCTTAAATCTTTCATATTGCTATTACTAATGAGCTTGTCGTTGAGTAATGAGATTTCAGAGACATTATTTAAATAGAAAAACCAGGCTGCTCTATACTATTTTTCAGTTAGTATGATTTATATAGAGAGTAAGAAATAAATTAATCAAGCAGATAAATTTATATAAGGTTGAATGAGAATAAAATTTATGAGGCAAGTTAAAGTACAAATATTTAAATCTTTGGATTGCCTTTAAAAATGTATTAAATTATTATAAAATTAATTTAGAATAACCGGAGTGTTGCATGAATAGGTTTTCAACAATATTGGAGAGAATTAATGAATTTAACTAATTTTCTTAGAACTGGAGTATATTTAAAACTAAAAGTTGGCTTAAAAGAAAAAAAAATATATTCCATTTTAAAAAAAAAGATTTAAGTAAAAAACACTATTATAATAAATTGAATAAGAATGAAGGATTTTCTTATTTTTATAATGCACTAGAAATAATGGTGATTAATTCTAAAATATATTCATTACAATTTGATCCGGCCTGTCATTCGGTCACGTTACTTAATGATATCACTATATCTTCAAAAACGAGTTTTGAACTCATTATAAAATATCTTGATATCGCTGATATAAAATGGTCTTTTTACCAAAAGTATTGTTATAGCCGTGAACTCACAATTAAAACCGAAGGAAATACTCTCATTGGTTGTGTATACGATAAAGGCGATTATCGATTATCAAAGTTTCAAATATTTGATGAATACATGTAGGTGAATAGTATTTAATTATAAATAAAATGACTAACCAAATTAGCAATGTAAGTATATCATTATTAGTATTTATACTTATTGTATTTGAACTATATTATAGTTCGATACTCAATAATATTGGAGATTTAATGGACTTAACTAATTTTCTTAGAACAGGAATGTATTTGAAGTTAAAAGTTGGATTAGCAGAAGAAGACATATATTCTTATTTCAAAAAAAAGGATTTAGGAAAGAAGCATTATTTTGACAAATTGAACAAAAATAGAGGATTTTCTTATTTTTTTAAAGCATTACAAATAAGAATCATTAATTTCAAAATATATTCATTAGGGTTTGATTTAACTCATTATCCAGTTTCATTACTAGACAATATTATTTTATATCCAGAAACCAGTTTCGAACTTATTTTAAATTATCTTGATATTGCTAATATAGAATGGTCTGTTAATCAACAATATTGCTGTGATCGTGTAGCAGCTATTCAAACAGAAGGAAATGTTTTAATTAGTTGTATTTATGAAAAAGGAAATTATTGTTTATCAAAATTTCAAACATTATGAATAATATATTTAAAATGATTAACTACAATATATTTAATAAACCGTGAAAGAAATTAATATTTCTAAGTTTATTATTAAATTTCTGTTTAATCCACCAAATAACTCGCTTCTTTTACTTAAGCCCTTAAGTTTAATTCGACTATCGTAACACTACGGATACATTGATGAACTCAGCTGGAGGATAGAAATACACCGATGACAAAGATAGCCTACTTTACCATTTTAATACAGGACAGACCGCAAATCATTTAGAAAAACGGCGCTGACAAATGGGAATGTCTGTACATATATATCGCGAAGCAGACAGTTTTGAACTGCTAATGCGTACAGACACAGAATCAGTAATTAGCAACTGCACACAAGAAAAGCTGACAAAGAAAGTCGGTGAGATTATTTAAGAAACAAAGTTCCAGCCAGGGAAACTGATACAGGAAACGGAATATATATCCCAGTACAACAGAGTCTGATGTATCAGGGAAAGTATTCAGACAGAGAATACGGTCTATACCACAGTTAACCGAATACGAGCAAGGTAAAGCCTTCCCTGCCTGTCGACATTGTAGCTGTATTCTCGCTAAATCAAAAGGAATTAATATTCCTACTGGTCGCGTTGATAATTAAAAGATTATGGAGATAATAACATGATAGTCAGAATAGAACTCAATCAACTAGAAAATCGTAGTAATTACTATTTTTATAATGACATTTTATTTACCGGCGAGGCGTACGATCATCGTGATAATCAGCTCTATAAAGTCTATGAAATAACCAACGGAAAGATTACTGGCAGTCGAGATTATGGTTTTTTTGAAACTAACAGTATGATAAAAGTAGATTCTGGACTTATCCATGGTGGAGATTTTGACTATGAGATGAATGATATTCCTTATACTTATCTTGGTAAGCCATTTACTGGCTTATTTTATGATTATTTTGCAGGATTTGTATCTGGTGAATCACTTTGTATTAATGGTTGGATTGTAAAAGATATCAGTTTTTATCCTGACGGTACGGGTAGGTTAAAACAATACGAAGAAAAACATATTGATATTACTGAAACCACGGGCGACAGAGAATGGTTTTTGCAATGGGAAAATAATTCATTTAAAAAAATTCAATCGCGCTATTTAGATTATCAAGGCACACATCATACAGGTGAATTAGAATTGTTTTTTAATGTTCAAAATCAAATTCAACAAGTGATTGTAAAAGGCGATTATGCTTATGTATCATGCTTAGTTCCTCGCGATGATTTGGAGATTGATTTTAAAACCTTTAATCATTTACAAGCAAAGCAGAATATTTTTGCCAATAATCTATCTATCTGATCTATTGAAGATACACTCTTTAATCAATGGTTAGATCAAGGATTCTTAAATCAAGTTAAGCAATTAGAGTTATATCATACTCAAGTAAAACCATTAACTTTAACAAAAATACAGAAGTTGCGATCTTTGCAGGAATTAAAGATATCGGAATCAAAAATTTATGAAGATGATGACCCTTTATCAATTAAACTACAAAAACAACGCTTCACTGAGTTAGCATCAGCACTTTTTTCATTAAAAGAGAGTTGTTCTATTCATGTTATTTTAGTTGATGATGATGAAAATATTTTAGAAAAATATTTACCAAATGACTTGAAGCATCAGCATACTCATATTGTCATCAATCTTAATTAATTTCATGCAATTGTCCCAAAATATGATAACATGACAAAAAGGAACCATGCATGAAAATCAAAAAACATCTAATAGAATAAATTTAAAAACTTGAGTGTATAAACGATGGAAAATCTTATCAAATAAACTGACAACCATTTGATTCCAAAAATTTCTATTTACAGAAATGTTTTTATGATTTTTTGATTATAAATTGCTGGTTTGGTTTTGCTTAACCTTTTACTAAATACATCATTTTTCTATAAATTTTTATTTATTTAATCTAATTTAATTTTCTTATTAAATTTTAATTAAACATAGATATATGTTCTTTTTGATTTAAGTTACTTAGTATAAAACTGATTACAAATTAAGACTTAAAATTTTTGCATTATTAATCTGAGATATAAGCATTAATAACAGAGCAGTGCAGCCATTTTTTTATTATCTTATTTTCTTTTGCTACATATATTCGATTTTATAAAAATTATTTTCATAACCTAATAATTCTATTTTATCTCCTCTAACTTAATATATTTTTTGTTTTATCAGCCAAATTCTGTGAATCATATAAATAACTTTTATCTACTGTAAGTTTAAATCCATATTCCTCTGAAATATATTGAGCCAATAAAAAACGTTTTATACAATCTTTGATATCAGTTGAAGTATAAAATGAACTACAAAATTTTAAAGCATATTTTTCTGTTAATAGATTAAAATAAATATTGTACTGTTTTTGTTCTGGAATGTTAGTCATAAATTGTTGTAATTCAGTATTCACTAATATTTTTTGATGATTTATCAGTAAAATTAATTCATTAATTATAGAATTTTGTTCACTCAGTAAACATAACGGATAACTAAATTTATCTTCCTGCCCAAACAAATAAATATCAATATTAGAATATACCCGGTTACATTTTTTATTAACTTCTTTTTCCATTCTTTCTGAAAAACATCAATATCTTTTTTTAAAAGAATTTCAGATAATTGATTTATAGTAGTAAAATTAGCTTCTATTTTATTATCTAGATTATTTGATATCTCATCTATTGGGTTGATTCTACTAAAAACATCGTTACTTAATAAATATTAATATAAATAGTAAAATTATCTTCATTATTTTAATTTCTGATAAAAATTAACTTTTTAATATTCCCTTTTTAATAATTCTTTTTGATTTTTATTCACTCATATTTTATAAACTAATATCTCAACCTTTAACAGCAGTATTGACTATCATCCAGATAGTTTACACTATTTTCAACAAATCAATTTTGTATCTTTTCCAAAAATCTGCTTACTCCATCCCGACGAATAAATTAACACAGTAAATACAGTCTGTTTGTCCATTTATCAGTATTTCAAATAATTCATATATTTAAAAAATATAATATCTTTAGTTAAATTATATAAAAATAACATTAGCTAAAAAATATTAATTTATATTAAATTATATATATTTGAGTTATTTATTATATTAATATTATAATATATTAATATTAATTTACATATTTTATTTTAATTTACAAACAGGGAAATTCAATATGGGGAAAGCATACTGGGCAGCCCGTGAGGGAGACATTCTTTTACATACCTCCATGCTCGCAGATCTTGTAGAGGCTGCCGTTGAAATAGCCTGTTATGCGGCCATAACAGCCGCAGTAAGCCTGGCAATCTTTGGCACGGTAGCAACTGGCGGACTGGCTGCATTTGCCATAGGTATACTTGTTGGTGTAGTCATGAACCTTACAGGAGGTGACAAGTTAATATCAGGGTTAGCTGAAGCAGCCAGCAGCATATTTCCGCTATCCGAAGATGGTAAGATTAAAACCGGTTCCCAAAATACTCGTACCAATAGCTTACCTTCCGCCCGTGCAGCAGGCATAGTAAAACCAGCTCAAGAAATAGCAAATAATGAACAACCGCAACAACCGGAAAGTTTTATCGACACAGCTGGCAATATATTGAAAGGAATAGGAAAAACCCTAAAACAAATGGTCAGACCGACCGTCGCTTCGCCGGATCCGAATACAACCGAACCCAGAGATGACGACAAAATTAGTTGTAAAAAACACCCGTCTTCTTTCTCCGATATAGGTATGCCAAGTTCACCTGCACTGGGTGTTCTGGAGCTCGGGATTAGTGTCACCACTGCCGCAATAGGATCGATTACAGGTGCGGCCGAATATATGGCTGAAGGTTCCAAGAAAGTTTATATCAACAGCCAGCCGGCGGTACGCAGCAATGACCGCAGTACCTGCGAAGCCAAAGTCACCGAAGATTGCGAAGGCAGCGTTAAAGTTTCCAACAATGTACGTATCGGCGGAGAGTCTGTTGTTGTCCGCGAAATCAAAAGTGGCAAACACCCAATCGGCCTGATACTTTCTGTCATCATGGCGGCAAGGCGTCCCGGTAAAATTTGCACAAAAATATTCTGTTTCGCTACAGATTTTATGATTGGTGCTGGTAGCAGTATGATTACCTCGACCCTGGTAGACGCACTAAAATCCGGTCATCCTGTTCATATACCTACTGGCGCCAAAATACTTGACGGTTCTGAAGAGCTCGACTTCTCCCTGCCCGCTCACCTGCCTTTCGAATGGCAGCGCTTTTACAACAGCGTCGACACCCGCAATTACAACATGTTCGGTACCGGCTGGAGCGTAGGCTATGAAATCGAAATGGAAATCGATCCTCAGCCCGACGGTTCCTGCGCCGCCATCTATACCGACGAACAGGGACGACAACTTGAGATTGAAGCCCTCCTTCCCAACCACGGCATGCGCGGCATCAATAAAAATCTCACCATCCGCCGCGGTGAGCAGGATTGCTGGGTAATTGAAGATGATGACGGCCTCTACCGCCTGTTCGAGCCCGATCCCAACAACCCCAGACGTCTGCTGCTGAGCATGCTGCAGGACCGTAACGACAACCAGTTACTTATCTACCGCGATTCCCGTAGCCGCATCGTCGAAATTGCCGATAACGACAACGCCGCCCGCATCAGCCTGCACTATCAGGATCAGCGCCATCCGCAGCGCGTGACCGAAATCCGCCAAGAGCTAAGCGACGGCAGCAGCCGCTTACTGAACCGTTACCAGTACACCGAACAGGGTGATTTGCAACAGGTCTTTGATGCCGAGAACCGCCAGACCCGCGAATTTGCCTACAACAGCGACCGGCGCATGACCTATCACCGTC
>NZ_JAAEDT010000016.1:0-21099 GCF_013346865.1 Snodgrassella sp. ESL0323
ATTAGCAAGCTTAAAAAAAGCAGGACTTTTGCCAGACGGCATTTTTGAATGAAAAGTTAAATTGTAATTACAATAAGAAGCATAAGAAATGCTGTTGGTAACATCAAAAACACAGTGTACACGATGCACTCGGCCGGTGTTTTTCAATCCGCCGGCTGAGCGCATCGTAGACGTAGCCGTAGCGTTCACTATGGTTCAGCTTTTCAATACGCACTTCGGTCAGGCAGTCGCCAGCATCATACTGAAACCGGTACTGTTCGCCGTTTTCGTTGGTCAGGGCGGTGAGGTGTCCGTAGGCGTCGTAGCTGAAGCCATTGATGCGGGTATGCACCAGTCCGCGCTGGTCACGGCGGTAGCGGGTGGTGAGGCCGGCCGGATCGGTATAGCTTTGCAGCTGGCCGGCAGCGTTGTACTGGTAGTGGTTTATTTTATTAAAAAAATCAATTGATTTTGGAGAATTAACACTCGTGTAGTGACAGTAGCCACGGGTATTATTCAAGAAATCGAAATCTATGTGACCACTTGCTTTATTATCTTTTTTTATGAATATTTCATTTTTTAAACATTTGATATTTGAAACGCATAAAAAATTTGCCTTTAAATAATTATGCAAATCAATTTCAAATAACTTTCTTAAATCGGCTGTCACCGATATTTTTTACTCTTTAAAAACTTAATATATGGAAAAATGCATCATGCACTGTATCTCGTGGGTCTATGTCATTTGTTTTCTTTTTATTTACAGTAACAACTCCAAATTCCTTTATAGTTCTCAATGGAATAATTGTTTTTCCTTCAATACCACTAGCAGTATTTGATGAGCTATTCATATCAAAGATACCGGCTTTAGCTCGATTTTTAGTTAGTTCGCTATTGCCATGTCTAGCTTCAAATACGTGATAATTTCCATATTTATCAACAGGTACAAATATGCTTTTACTCTACTCAAATAAACTAAGGTGAGAGTGAGCCCACCTCTGCAGTAAATCAAAAAGCTATAATGGATTATTGGAGAAACTATACGTTTTTATATAGTCGATTATCCAAAGAAAAAATACATAAAATTATCTACAAACAATTTAGAAGAAAGATTTTTGTTTAATTCCTCTTCAATTCTTAATAAATATTCAGGTTTGTGATTAAAATCATCATCAACTACATCACCGCAAAATTCAATCTCTTCCACCTCAATAAGTTTTGAATAAATATTCAAAAAATCACTTAATGAGTCAGTTAATTTATACATCTTCATCTGTACACTACCATAAACAGGAGATTTAATGTCAGATGAATCACAAAACAACACATCACCATCACGGTCAGCAAATATGATATAACTATCTTTCCATTCTGGATCATTATCCCAGCTTGAAAGGATATTTTTTAATTTAGTTCTTTCAATAAACCGAAGAAATAAATCGTTCCCCAAAATTGGCTTATCTTCAAGTATTATATAGTCATAATAATATAAAATCTCTCCGGTTAATGGAAGGTCAATTTTCTCAGCTTTCAATTTCGTAATAGAATACTTCATTACCCCAGAACTTGTATTACTATTTTGAAATGTTTCTGCAAATTTACGCAGACGATTATCAATAAACATACATTTTCACCTTCAGCATTTATTATGTTGTCTTAAAGTAGCGCCTCGATCTATCAAACGTCCATTGTTTGAATTTCTTGTAATTCCTTTATGCCCCCGTGGTTCACGAACATGTTCATTAAAACCACTAGGATGACGATCATTTTGTAAGAAAACAATATTTCTTGGATATCCCCTTACATTTTGCTCTTAGAGAGCCATTTCCCTCAACAGAATTTATATAATGTTCAGTATAACCTGCCTTAGACATAACTGTGGTAAGTTGACTATTTGGTGTATTCAAAATTAGCACTCTTTCTTTAGCTGCCCAAGCTCAAGTTCCTTCTCCTCCATTTTGCAATAATGCTTTTTCTTGTGTCCAAACCCTATTTATTGCGGTACTCCGAGATCCAGATTGAGCACTTAACGAATCACGAGGCTTATATGTTATTAAATCATCCGCAGTTAACCCCAATGGATCAATCCACATCAGCGCATTCGGCGCATACTAATACAGATTAAAGCCACCGGCTAACCCAATCGGATCAGGCTAGGCAAATGTGTTGTTCCTGATTACCGCTTCTGTCTATTCGTGCCAGCGGTTCATAGCTGCCTTCATCGGTATACAGATACAGGCTCTGCCGTTTGTCTGCACTGCTTTCCTGAATCATCTGCATCCTGTCCCACAGGAAGGTGGTGCGGTTGCATGGCTTGCCGTCACGGTCCAGCGGGTGATTTTCGATGCGCCGGCCTAGAGCATCGTAGACGTAGCGTTTGATGCGGATGAATTAGGTTATAGAGGATTAAAGATGACTTTTTAGTAGACTAAACAGCAATTAAATAATAAAACTGGAAAAATATTAATTTTTTCTTAGTTTTTCCATTTAAAAATAATACGTAATAGCAAAGCAATTTATATTTATTTTAATTCCTTATCACGAATGCAAAAAATTTTTATTGATTTACAATCTATAACCAGCAATTTATTAAAATTCAAATACTCATTCTGATGCTCAAAAAGATATCTGATACTCTTTTTTCGTTCGAAGTATATTATTTAATCATCCTTTAGTTCGATATTCATCAGGTAACTTATAAGTCCAATCTTGTGTAAACTGATTACCACATCGCAATTCTAGTTCTATACATAATCTTTTATTTTTATAGCTTAAATCAACTTAGTGCAACTAATTCAATAAGTAAATTAGTAAGTCGATTTTTTAATATTTGATAAAAAATGATTATATAGATAATTACTCTAAAATTACATTACAATAATATTCTATTTCCATCAGAAGATCACTTGATGATGATTGATAATAGACTGTTGGAACAGTATTATCGATTGCTTTGAATGACAAATCACTATCTTTCCAGATAACATTAATCTTCCTATCTTCTGAGCAAAGATCTTCCATAAGTTTTGATACATCTTGTATACAACTTCCCATATAACCAAACTTACCAAAGAAAGCATGACCCAGCTCACAAAAAAAAGCATAGTAATCCTGAATGTATTTTCCTTCAATGACAACGGTATCTTTCTCTAAAGTCCGTGGAATCCCATTTTTTAAATAACTGGCTGAAATATATATTAATTTCAAACTTCCTTTCATATCAAGCCATACTCTTTCCTCAAGATTATCTGCTTCTTTAAGGAAAGATAATGCTCCTACTTTATACATTTCTGAATACATTTCTGAATATGTTTCTGAATATGTTTCTGAAGAAAGAGATAAACAGACATATAATGCATCAGGTGATTTTATTATTTTTTTCACTGTAAATTTACAATAAAACCTCCCAGCAAATTGATTACTTTTAATGGAGTAAGTTTCCTCGTTCATTATTAAATGAACATTTTGTTCAGAAATTCCTGTAAATGCAAACCAATAATTATTGTTTGTCCCTAAAAAACTATAGCATTCAATCAAATCACTACAAGAAAAAATCAATTGTTCTGAACTGTCTCTAATCTCATATTTAGTTCTCATTGCTTCATCCTGTAAAATATTCAAAATATAACCTGTAATTATTCAATGATAACAGCAAATATTCTTTCATATTGGTTAATATTAAAGCTCACTTAGGCTTTACCGTTAGGAAATTTTTTGTATGTATCCTTAATTTATTATCTCCAACTATAACTTCCCATTCTACTGCACTTTTCCATCTTGCCGGCCCTTGCTTACCTATCCCTGGTAAACAATTTAACGACAAGTTGCTATCAGACAGAGAAGTTTAATTTCTCTGAAGATAATCCAGTTACACATATACCATACTGTTTATTAGCAATAAAATTTTTTACTTGATGTTGATAACAGAAGATGACGCCACCAAACAGTAGTGCACTGCGCTGACTGCAATTAAGCAGACCGAAAAGCATTCATAAACTGACTATATTTATGGTTAATAATCGGGATTGAAAGCAGCTGATTCAATAAATAAACCAGTAAGCCGACTTTTTAATATTTAGTGAAAGAATGGTTAATAGATAATTACTCTAAAATTACATTACAATGCTCTTTTAATTCCACTACGATATCACTAGATATTGACTGATAGCCTTCTGGAACGGTATTTTCAATCGCTTTAAATGATAAATCACTATCTTTCCAGATAATATTAATTGTTCTATCTTTTCGCGCAACATCGATCAAAAGATCTGAGACCCCGGGTAGATTCCATCCCATATACCCAAAATTTCCAAGGAAAGCATGACCAAGCTCACAAAAAAAAGCATAGTAATCCTGAATATATTTTCCCTCAATGACGACAGTATCTTTATCTGAAGTTCGAGGGAAACCATTTTTTAAATAACTGGCTGAAAGATATATTAATTTCAAATTTCCTTTCATATCAAGCCATACTCTTTCCTCAAGTTCACTTGCTGTTTTAAGTAAAGCTAATGCCCCTCTTTTATACATTCCTCCAGAAAAATATAAACCAGCATATAATACATCATGTGATTTTATTATTTTTTGCACTGTAAATTCACCATAAAATCTATCAGCAAATTGATCATTTTTAATGGAGTATTTTTCCTCATCTATTATTAAATTAACATTTTGTTCAGACATCCCTATAAATGCGTACCAATAATAACCACTTGTTCCCAAAAAATCATAACATTCAATAAAATCATTACAAGAAAAAATCAATTGCTCAGAACTGTCTCTAACTTCATATTTATTTTTCATCGCGTCAGCCTGTAAAATAACCGAAATACAATATGTAATTAGTCCAAAATAACATCAAATATTCGATCATAGTGGTTATCAGTAAAACCTACTTGAGTTTTACCGTTAGGCAATTGTTTAGTTAGTATCCTATACTTACCATTGCCAGGTATAACTTCCCATTCTAATGCACCTTTCCAGTTTGGCGCTCCTTTTCCTTTAAAAATCTTTTGATTACCATGATCATCAAGACGTGGAATACCTCTACCATTAAAAATATCATTCAATCCTTTATCCAATGCAGCAAAATCTTTGTCTTTAAGTTCACCATATGGGGAATTCTTTTTGGGGAGGTTTTTAATTCTTCCTTTTATACAACTCCAGCCCCACGGATCAATCCAAGTAAGCGCATTGGGTACATACTGATACAGATTAAAGCCACCCAGCAATCCAATCGGGTCCGGCTGGGTAAAGTGGTCTGTATCTGGATCGTAATACCTGAAAGTATTGTAGTGCAGTCCGGTTTCTCTGTCTAAATACTGTCCTTGATAACGCAGGTTCTGTTGTATCTCTGTATGAGCAATCTCCTGTATCGGTTTGCCCCAAAGCTGGTATGAGCATTCCCACACAATTTCACCGGCTTCATCCGTCAGCTCCTCCGGCATGCCGTTCAGGTCGGTATGGAAGTAGTAGATGTGTTGTTCCTGATTACCGTTTCTGTCTATTCGCGCCAGCGGTTCATAGCTGCCTTCATCGGTATACAGATACAGGCTCTGCCGTTTGTCTGCGCTGCTTTCCTGAATCATCTGCATCCTGTCCCACAGGAAGGTGGTGCGGTTGCATGGCTTGCCTTCTCGGTCTAGCCGGTGTTTTTCAATCCGCCGGCCGAGGGCATCATAGACGTAACCGTAGCGTTCAGTATGGTTCAGCTGTTCGATACGCACTTCGGTCAGGCGGTGTTCGGCATCGTAATGGTAATACTGGGTACCGCTGGCGGTTTGTTTGCTGCGGGTACGTCCGTGTTCGTCGTAGCTGTATTTCAGTCCGCGGAAGCTGAGCAGCTGATTAAAGCGGATCAGGTTTTGATTGCTTTCTTCTTCGCCGCGTCTTCTATCCAGCAGGTTGGCCGCAGCATCGTATTGCAGGGTTTCCCAGTAGGATTCGTTGCGGCAGCTTTCGATGCGTCCGGTTACGTCGTAGCGGTAATCACTTTGTCCCTGTCGGTTGTGTTTTTTGCTTACCAGCCGATCTAGATTGTCGTAGCTGTAGCTGCGGTCCAGTATGATATCCGGCAGGATACCTGCTCCCGGACGTTTGGTCTGTTTACCGGTCAGACGGCTGGTGCGGTCGTATTGAAAACTGGTATTCATTTTGCCCTGGCTGCGCAGGGTTTCCCGGTGCAGCAGGTCTCGCTCAATGTCGCTGATAATCTGACCGTCCAGGTTAATCTGGTGCAGATGGCCGGAACCATAATACAGTTTGTTGATGGCAGGGTGGTGGCGATGCAGTTGCCCAGTTTGTCATACTGATGCTGCAGAACACCCTGTGCAGTGGTTTCGCTCAGCAGGTTGCCCATTATGAAGTTTTATGTTTTTCTATATTCATTTTGGCAAATTTAGTCAGAACGGTTGGAGGAAACTTTCCGGCTATTTTTTTAACTTAGAGAACTTAAATATTTATAAATTTGCTCACGAGTAACCTCAGGAAGGATTACAGCATCTTCATCCCTAAAAAAACCATATTCTTCAAGCTCAGATTTAGCGTCCTGAGTAAATCTTACTATGTCATAAAAATTAAATATCATCTTAACTCCATTTAAGTTGATATTAAAGTTCAACGCACACCCCTTTGATTTACACTCCATTTCTAATAAATCATCATAATATTCAGGAAATATAATAGTCATATTTAATATACCTTTATTTTTGCTAGTTCATTAACATAATCAATCAATGGCATTGACTGAGCCGGAACAATTTTGAAATGTTTTAAATCATTCCCTCTCTGAATTATTTTTAGTTTATCACTAACTGTACTCATATCTATTTTATGAGGCTCAAAGCCTTTATTTGTTTCATCCGTCAGCTTCTCCGGCATGCCGTTCAGGTCGGTATTGAAGTAGTAGATTTGTTGTTCTTGATTACCGGTCCGGTCTATCCGCGTTAGTGGTTCATAGCTATACTGGCCGGTGTATAGATACAGACTCTGCAGTTTGTTTGAGCCACTTTCCTCAATCATTCTTAACCTGTGCCATATAAAGTGAGTACAGTTATAGGGTTGTACTGGGTACAACTGGCATTTTATTTACTGCGGATGCGGAGATGTTTGGTATAGGTATATTGAAATCCGCGGATATTGTGCAGCCAGTTAAAATGCATCAGGTTCTGATTACTATTTTCTTCATACCATTTTCGATCCAACAGGTTAACTGACAGCTTATAATTAAGCACGCTCCAGTATGCTTTATTGAACCAGTTCTCAATGTGGCCTGGACATCATATAGCTATTATATACATCTAGTTATTATATAATTATAATAATAAAAAACTAAGGCTCATATAAATAATATAAATCTTCTGTTAAATAAAAGACTTTTTTATTATTACTAGTAGTGATTGGTGTAATTAGAAACCCTCTCATATAATCTGTATCTATTGATTTTTTAATAAAATCAATAAGTTCAAATTTTGAAACTTTAAACATTTCTCCTTTCAATATAGCTTTTTTCCTTTATAAATAACTTGTTTATGAACTATATAATATTTTTCATGCTTGAAAAGAGAAATTAATTCAGAAAATGAATCTGTACATAATAATAAGATTGTATTTAACATATTAAGAAAAATATCATCTTTTTCAAAAGAAGATATACTTTCTTTATTATTTAAATATTTAAATGAAAAAGAATTTTTCATATTCTAATTAGTTATATCGTAAAAAATATGACCATCAGTTTCATTATTATACCATCTAATGTGTGGAGTATTACCATACCATCCTCTTGACTCATATGCTGTTCATATCCTTTAGGATATATAGCTACCCCATCAGACCTTCTACTTTGTGCATGTGCTTTATAACGATTCATATTTTCATGAACTTCGTTTAAAAAGGCTTTAGCATCAGTACTCGATTGAACTTTTACTTGAAATTTTTTATTACCCAATAATGCTTGCTTTGCATTTTTTTCTGATTTTAGTACTAGTAATCATACTAATTATATAAATATACTATTTTCTTACATAGATATCTTGAAATTGCTTTATTTTTTCTTTACACGAAGAAGTATTTTTATAAGTACTTAAATAAGCTTTATTTAATCTACTATATCCATGTTCATCCAGTGTATCTGTTTGCCAATAACAAACTGGGCATATTTCAAAAATAGATTCATCAAAATTTTCGTATACGATGTATCTACATGAGACACAAGAAATACCAGTAATTTCACTATCTGGATGATCAATTATTTTTATATCATTACCGGTAATTTCTTTAATTTTACTTTCTAAATATTTGTTTCTAATTAAAGGAGAGATTTGATAGGAATACAAAATTTCTTTATTAAATATTTGCTTCTTAGACAACTCTGTAGATTCTTCATCGATTAATCCATCTTCATATAATGTAATTGTTCTATCGTTTAAATTTAAAGTAAATAAAGAGTTATAATTTAAATAATTTACTACTTCACTATGAAGAAATTCTATACACATTATTTTTCTCGCGCTGAGTTAATTGCATCTTAAAATGGATCTATACTTCGCTTATCGTCTATATAATAAGTTCGAATCTCTCTTTGTTTTATATGATCTACAAAAATTTCACCACTACTTTTATCATATTTAATTACATAATTACCAACTTTTGTTTCCTGCATTGTCGAAGTTAAAAGTTTACCTGCAAATTCTTTAGCTTTCATTAGATATTAATTTTGAGTAATATTGCCAAACTCGTATCCATGCTTCTCAAAATGTGTTTGTAATCCTTTTTTACCTGTTGATAATTTTTTTGAATTAAAACCTTTCCAATTTATAGAATTGGCAAGACCACAACTCCACACCCATGGATCAATCCAAGTCAATCCATTCGGCGCATACTGATAAAGATTGAGTCCGCCGGCTAATCCAATCGGGTTAGACTGTGAAAAGCGATCTGTATCGGAATTTAGTGATTATTTAAATTCATCAAAACCTTAATTACTAAATTTATTAGTTCTTTTGTCTTGAGTTGAACTTTAGAGAATTTACTATAACTCTTGAATTTAAATTAAAGGAAATCTATTTATTATTTAGCTTTTGGTAATCTATATAAATTACTAATTTTTAAATGAATATTAATTTATTTTATACTAAAATAGCTCCTTTATTTTCTGGTAGGAAAAATTTTGGCCATATAGTATATTTATCATAAACTGCATTTATAAAACTAGTTTCTTCTATTCTTGTTGCTTGTAAATTTACACCTTTTAAATTAGTACAATTAAAATTTGCGCCAAATAAATCAGCACCAAATAAATTAGCATTTTTCAAATCTGCATTTAATAAAAATGCACCCATTAATTTACTTCTAGTCATATTTACATTAACTAGTGAACAATTCATTAAATTGCAATTCATCATAGATGCATCAGTAAAATTTGAGTAATTTAAATTACAATATGCAAAGTTTACATTACGTAAATCTGTATAATTAAAATTTACATTTTGCAAAGAATATTCTTCAAATATAGCTGTATGAAGTTTTAAGTTACTAAGATCAGAACCATCAAGTATAGTTAGATTAAACTCTTTAGATTCACCAGATTCAAATTTAATTTTGATCATTAATAATTTCCCCAATCGACAGTATCAATTAATATTTCAGACATAGGTTTAACCCTTGAACGATCAGATTCTGAAAGTGTTCCGGATGTTGCAGAAAGTTTTTTACCTAGTACCTTTCCAGCTATATAATGATGATTTCCGTCTATTATTATATTCCCATCAATTTTAATAGGTGGGGGTGTATAACCATTAATCAATTTATCTACATAACGTTGAATTGCAGGAAGTGAAACAGAAGCTTGTTTTGTCATCATCTTATCGTCTTTTAAAGATTTTTTAATAATATCTGGAGTTACATCTGCCCCTCTTTTTACTGTACATGCCAATCCCCATGGATCCACCCACATCAGTGCATCCGGTGCATATTGATAAAGATTAAATCCGCGGCTAATCCAATCAAGTCTGGCTGAGTAAAGCGGCCTGTATCCGGATCATAGTATCTGAAAGTATTGTAGTGCAGTCTGGTTTCTCTATCTGAATACTGCCAGGATAACTCAGGTTCTGTTGTATCTGTATATGAGCAATCTCCTGTACCGGTTTGCCCCATAACTGATATGAGCATTCCCAGACGATTTCACCGGCTTCATCCGTCAGCTCCTCCGGCATGCCGTTCAGGTCGGTATGGAAGTAGTAGATTGTTGTTCCTGATTACCGGTCCGGTCTATCCGTGCCAGCGGTTCATAGCTGCCTTCATCAGTATACAGATACAGGCTCTGCCGTTTGTCTGCGCTGCTTTCCTGAATCATCTGCAGCCCGTCCCACAGGAAGGTGGTGCGGTTGCATGGCTTACCGTCACGGTTTAGCCGGTGTTTTTCGATGGGCTGGCCAAGCGCGTAGACGTAGCGTTTAATGTGGATAATTAGATTAAAAAGGTTTAAAGATAACTTGTTTAGGAGAATGAACAGGAACTAAATAATAAAAAAACTGGAAAATATTAATTTCTTTCCTAGTTTATTCAATATAATTTATTTTTATATTTTTCTCTATAATAATTCTCAGTATGCTCTATGACTTCAATTAAACCATCAATATTAGTAGAAAATTTTACTGTATCATTATCCAAAGAATATTCATACCTTATTTCATTTTCTTCTGGATAATTTGGTATCTTATATTAGGTTACTTTAATATCAAATTCTTTATATAATTTATTATATAAAATTTTACATTACGCCCAATTTCAATATTGCCCAAAGATTTATAGCTTTTAATATCTGCACTAAAATCTATCATGTCCTTAATCTCCGTTCATAGTGTGATATAGAATAGACTATTAGTAAATTTTGAAGATATAACTTATTGGAGCCCGATAACCGACTTAATTTAGCTATAAATCATTTATTTGATTTACGTGTTGGCAACCAATAATCAAAATTACCAACATAGATCTCATTTAAGAGTAATTTCAGCAGAATATCTTTTAAATAATCAGCTATTTCATCACCAAGAATCAAAATTACCAACATAGATCTCATTTAGGATTAAATTCAGCGGAATATCTTTTAAATAATCAGCTATTTCATCATATGGTGATGGGAGTGTAATAATCATACCATAATCTTGATCTATAACAAGTGCACCAAACTTTATCCACTGTTTATTAGTTAAATTAATCAATTTTCCCATTGTAATGCCTGCATATAATTTATTTTTATATTTTCCTCTATAGTTTTCATTGCACCCTACTACAATAATTTGACCATCAATATCCGTAGAAAATCTTACCGTATCATTATTTAAAGAATATTCATACCTTATTTCGTCTTTTTCTACACTCTTTGATACCACATACTGGGTTTCTTTAACATCAAAGTTTTTATATAATTCATCGATATAAAATTCTACATTACGCCCAATTTCAATATTGCCAATAGACTTATAACTTATAATATCTGCATTAAAATCTATCATGTTTTATTCTCCATTCATTAGTATTCCATCAATATAGACAGGTTCGTTATGAATTCTATCATATTTTTCAAATCTTTCATGACCGATTCTACCTATAACTTCTTTTTTTCCATTACCCCTCACTTTATAAATTTTCCAGTAATCATGACCATGTATATTAATCTGATTTTTCTCTATCAATAGTATTAAATTTTCTCTGCTAAATTTTTTACTGCTTTTATAATTATTAGTTAAAAATTATTTTTTAAAAGTTTTTTGTAATTTTTCCTTAGATATTTTTAAATCTTTAGCAATTATTTTAATATAAAATTTATTACTTTGGATGATATAGTGAAAATATTCTCCCAAGTCATATTTTTCTCAATCAGGAAAAAAGAATATCGTTCTTTTTTAAGTTTTTCTAACCATGAAGAATTATGAACAATCCAATAGCATGCACGATAATTATCTTCTTCACGGTTAATATAGTAATATAAATTTTTGTTTCGTTCAAAACGCATTGCCCAAACATAAGAGAATTTAAATATACCAGTATAAACTGAGTATTTAGCCGGAGAGCTCCATATTTTAAAAAAAGCATTTAATGAATCACCTTGGGATTTAATAACAATATCATCATTTGGAGCTTGCCAGTATGGAAACTCAATAGCATAAGCAAAGTCTTTTTTTTATCATAATATTTAGTATTTATTTATACTTAGGAAGAGTAGATGTATTTGATTAGGTAAATGATTGTTCTTAATTCTACTAGTAAAATCTTTCAAGCTATTAATATCAGTTTCAACAATAACTTTTATATATTTAATTTTTGCATTACGTGCAATAAATAGATGACTATTACCATCTCTTACTACTAATTGACCTTTCACATTAATGACTTTAATTGCTGGTATTATCTTCAAAATTCACTTTTCCTTTACGAATATTCGGTATGGAAGTAGTAGATGTGTTGTTCTTGATTACCGTTTCTGTCTATCCGCGCCAGCGGTTAATAGCTGCCTTCATCGGTATACAGATACAGGCTCTGCCGTTTGTCTACGCTGCTTTCCTGAATCATCTGCATCCTGTCCCACAGGAAGGTGGTGCGGTTGCATGGTTTGCCGTCACGGTCTAGCCGGTGTTTTTCAATCCGCCGGCCGAGGGCATCGTAGACGTAGCCGTAGCGTTCAGTATGGTTCAGCTGTTCGATACGCACTTCGGTCAGGCGGTATTCAGCATCGTAATGGTAATACTGGGTACAGCTGGCGGTCTGTTTGCTGCGGGTACGTCCATGTTCGTCGTAGCTGTATTTCAGTCCTCGGGAACTGAGCAGCTGATTAAAACGGATCAGGTTCTGATTGCTTTCTTCTTCACCGCATCTTCTGTCCAGCAGGTTGGCCGCAGCATCGTATTGCAGGGTTTCCCAGTATGCT
Source organism: Snodgrassella sp. ESL0323 (assembly GCF_013346865.1). Lineage (NCBI taxonomy): Bacteria > Pseudomonadati > Pseudomonadota > Betaproteobacteria > Neisseriales > Neisseriaceae > Snodgrassella > Snodgrassella sp. ESL0323. Next base: position 12,911 of record NZ_JAAEDT010000016.1, read on the forward strand.
TCGTTGCGGCAGCTTTCGATGCGTCCGGTTACGTCGTAGCGGTAATCGCTCTGTCCCTGTCAGTTGTTGTTTTTTGCCTGCCAGCCGGTCCAGATTATCGTAGCTATAGCTGCGACCCAGTATGATATCCGGCAGGATACCCGCTCCAGGTCGTTTGGTCTGTTTGCCGGTCAGGCGGTCGCCAGCGCCTTACTGAAACCGGTACTGTATATGTCAACGGATTTTTTACATACACATAAGGATTTAACACATCTTTTAGCTTAATCGGGTCCGACTAAGTAAAGTGATCTGTATCAAATATGTATTATATAGTGCCATACATTTATATATTTCAATAAATATTTAAAAAATATATATTTTATAATGTAATTACACTTCAATTCCATTTATTGAAACAATATTAATATTAATAGGATTTTTTAAATCTACGATTATTTTATAATTAGCACTAGATTCTACTTCAAGAAACTTATCTGGTAATTCAATTGCATTTATAAAAGGATTAGATTCTTCAAAATATATTACCCAATTTAGCTTTTCATCAGATGAAATATATGCGATAAAACCTTCGGATCCGTGGCTACATTCTCCTAATAAGCATGTTCCTCCCATTTGTATTTTAATTTTCTGAAAAATATCTATAGTAGTTATGCAATCAGGGTTTTTATTTAAAAAATCAACAAGATTAAATGATTCCCCTTTTTTTATAAATACATGGGGATAAAATTCTGCCAAAAATGAAAAAGATTCTCCATTTGCAAAATAAATACCATCTTTAGTTGGTAATTTTTCTTTATTCCATAACTCGTTTATTTTTGACATTTAATAATCCTAACATTCTTTAGGTCCTTTTTTTAAAGGTCTTGTTTTTAATCCTGTTTTAGGTACTACGCCGCCTGCTTTTTTATTTTTTTTTATCTTTAAATCTATCCTGAAATTTTTGACTCCATGTTCTACCAGTTGAAGAATTGGGGTGAGGGGAGTTTGGGTCTACTATATTTACTTTTACTTTCTCTAAACCAGCTTCTAAAGCAGCATCCAAGCGTCTATTATCATATGATACGAGTCGTCCATCAATAATTATTACATTTAGTGGAGATCTATTCCAATCAAACTGACCATTTCTCATAATTTCTGCATAATTATTTCTAGAAATTGTTCGTTGAGAAAAATTAATATCTTTAGGATCAACCCACTTTTGGGTTAATCCTCACGGATCAATCCACATCAGCGCATTAGGTGCATACTGATAAAGATTGAGTCCGCTATCTAAACCAATCGGATCCGACTGGGTAAAGCGGCCTATATCCGGATCATAATACCTGAAAGTATTGTAGTGAAGTCCGGTTTCTCTGTCTAAATACTGTCCCTGATATCTCAGGTTCTGCTGTATCTCTGTATGGGCAATCTCCTGTATCGGTTTACCCCATAGCGAGTATAAGCATTCCCAGACGATTTCACCGGCTTCATTCGTCAGCTCCTCCGGCATGCCATTTAGGTCGGTATGGAAGTAGTAGATGTATTGTTTCTGATTACCGTTTCTGTCTATTCGCGCTAGCAGTTCATAGCTAGCTGTCTTCACCAGTATACAGATACAGGCTCTGCCGTTTGTCTGCACTGCTTTCCTGCATCATCTGCAGCCCGTCCCACAGGAAGGTGGTGCGGTTGCATGGTTTGCCGTCCCGGTCCAGCCGGTGTTTTTCGATGCGCCGGCCGAGGGCATCGTAGACGTAGCCATAGCCATAGCGTTCAGTATGGTTCAGCTGTTCGATACGCATTTCGGTCAGGTGGTGTTCGGCATCGTAACAAAATTATTATTATTTATCAGTTTACTGGATTATACTTACTATATGCTATATGAACATTTTTAAGATTTATATATAACTGCAAAAATTGTATATAGATTATGTGAACTAAAATAATTTATCAATCTTCTTCTTTAGCAAATCTGATCGCTTCTCTCAATTTCCTTTTAATTATCCTATTCTTCATATTTTTTCGTAGAAATTTTTTATTTTTTAATAATTTATCTAATTCTTTTTCACCCAGTATTTCCTTTATATCAGAAAACATAACATCAAGATCGTCAACTGGATCTCTAATAGCACGAGAAAGATTTATAGATAAATACCTAGATTTTAAAATATATAATGCCTCCTCTTTATTGATTTTTAATAATAACTCAAATGCTGGCAACTGTATTATTCTTGACAATATTAAATGACTTAATAAAGAAGTGGCTTTTGAAACGTCGGCATGTTCAACAAAGTACTGTTTTTCCTGATCGTTTGTTATTACTTTAATTAAATTATTGTAAGCAGTAATACATTCTTGAATAGTATCAGTCAACATCTTGCTTTTTCCTTTTTAATAATATTATTTTCAAAAATATAAACTTTAATTTTGTTTATCCTACTATATCTTTATTATTAATTCAGATTATATTAATCTAAGATATTTTCATTTGAATTTATTAATCTTCGTTGAGAGCAAATTTAATTGCTTCTTTCACTTTTTTATTTCTTTTATTTACAGGTAGAAATTTTTTAGATTTTAATATTTTATTCAGCTCATTCTCTCCCAGAATATTTTTAATATCAGTAAACATCATTTTAAGATCACACACTCTATTATCAGAATAATTTGCCAGATCCTGCCACAAATAAAATTTTTTGATAAAAGTTAGTGCTGCATCTTTATCTATTTTTAATAATAACTCAAAGGTGGCTGGTGCTACTATTCTGATGTATCTAAATAAATCTTCAATTAATAGTGTAGCTTCAGAAACATTAGCATTATCTATAAAATATTGTTTGTCTTTGTCATTATTGAGCTCTTCCCATAACCTTTTTTCTGCATCACAATATTTCTGCAAAGCTTCGATTAACATTTTTTCACCCTTCCTTTTTTTATTATAACTTTTACTGGAACATTATCTTTAATTTTCCAGTCCATTACACGACCTTTTGTTTTTCCTTTACGTTCTACTTTGCCAATCCCCAAGGATCAACCCACATCAGCGCATTGGGCGCATACTGATACAGATTAAAGCCACCCAGTAACCCAATCGGATCAGGCTGAGTAAAGCGGCCTATATCCGGATCGTAGTACCTGAAAGTATTGTAGTGCAATCCGGTTTCTCTGTCTAAATACTGTCCCTGATACCTCAGGTTCTGTTGTATCTCTCTATGAGCAATCTCCTGTATTGGTTTGCCCCACAGCTGGTATGAGCATATAATTTATTTTATTATCAATTTTCCATTTTTCTTCCCTAACATATGCTATTAGTTTATTTTCATCTAAAGGTTCACCAAGAATCTTTAAGAAAGAAGCAGAGCAGCAATATCCAATTATTGATAATTCTATATCACTCAAATAATCAAAAACCTTTTCGGGTATGATTTCATAATCCAAATCAGATAAATTATTTCTTAAATATATAAATATAAATTTTATCTCTATCTCATTTGGAATACGCTAACTGTAGTACCACTTTATCTTTGTGTTCCAGAATAACTTGGACTCTCCACATCACTAGAGTTATGCATATATTTAAAATCATGATTCTGTGGATTGAAATCTTTGGTCATTATACTTTATGAATATTATTAAAAGTGTCGTTCAAAGAACTTCAATATAGTTACCGTTACTATCTTTTTCATTGTTCTATAACACGATGTTAGATAATTAGAAACAGCTCAATGAATTTATAGTTTAACTGAATATATATCATTAAAATTATTTATATAACTAATTAATATGTTTTTTAGTAAGTTTTCAGTAAGTTTTTCAGATAGATTTTTAATACACTGAATTACTGAGTATTTATATTTTTCTACCCTCTCTGCAGAATGATCTTTAGCAATTAATTGTAAAAATTCTTCTAAATTACCTAAAAAATCTTTGCTTATAATTATAAGTTTGTTATTAATCCAGCAAACACAAATCTTTTGTAAACTATTTTCATGATCTTCAAAATAACAAATATTTTGTATCTTATTTATATTTAAATATAATTTCCCTCCAAGAGAGATTTTCTCTGGTAACATTTTGATGTTTGTTGATTCAATATTTAAATTACCTTTAATAGATAAATTTTCTGGTAATATTTCAACTTCTGTATTACTTATGTTCAAATAACCACCAACAGATAAATTTTTAGGTAATTTTTTTAATTTCGAAAATGCCAAATCTAAACTACCTGCAACAGAAAAATGTTCAGGTAAAACTTCTATTTCCGTTTCTCTTAAATATAGATCTCCACAAACTTTGAAATTCTGGGATAATGCTTTTAGTTTTGTTGATTCCCCGTTCAGATGACCAACAACAAATAAGTTATCGGGCAATGTTTTAATCTGACTATATCTTAAATCTAAATTCCCGCCAACAAACAAGTTTTTTGGTAATATCTTAATTTTTGTGTATTGTAAATTTAGGCTCCCGCCTACTGAAAAATTTTCAGGTATATTTTTAATCTTACTGTTTTTTAAATTCAAATCCCCCTTAATTATTAGGTTATCAGGCAATGTTTCAATTTGACTATTACTTAAATCTAATGTGCCATCAACACATAAATTTTCAGGTAATTTTTTAATTTTTTTTGATTTTAATTTCAAATTACCTTTAACATGTAAATTATCAGGTAATATCTCAATTTCTGTATTGTGCAAATCTAAGCTTCCACCAATTGAGAAATTTTCAGGTAATGTTTTGATTTTTGAAGCTTCCAGATATAAACTTCTTTTGACACATAAATTTTCTGGAAGTATTTGGATCTCTGTATTTGCCAGACTTAAAAATTCACCAACAAATAAATTTTCCGGTAATGTGTTAACTTTAGAGGAACTTAAGTCTAAATAACCTTTAACAAAAAAATTTTCTGGTAATTTTTCTATATTGGTAAAATTAAGACTTAAACTACCATTTAAAGATAAATTTTCGGGTATAGTTACGATATCAGTATGGTCTAAGCATAAGTAGCCATTAACCGATAAATCTTCTGGTAAAGATTTAATTTTTGAATATTCAAGATATAAGCCACCATTAACAAACAAATTTTTAGGTAATATCTCAATTTTAGTATGCGTTAAATTTAGATTACCATTAACAAATAAATTGTCAGGTAATTTTTTGATTTTGGTATACGCTAGATTTAAATCTCCATTGATAAATAAAAAATTACTTAAATCTTCAATTTTAGTGTTTCTTAAATTTAGACTTCCACCGACAGACAAGTTTTCGGGTAAGACCTGAATTTTTGTATATGCTAAATTTAAATCACCTTCAATTAATAATTGATTAGGTAGTTTTTTAATTCCTATAGATTCTAAATTTAAATTTCCTCCTACAAATAGATTTTCCGGCAATGTACTTATATTGCTGTATCTTAAATCCAGATTACCACTGACAGATAAATTTTCAGGAAGAGCTTTGAGTTCTGTGTTAGATAAGTTTAAATCTACCGTAACATAAATATTTTCATTTTCTATACGATATTGTATGTTTTTTTTGTTTAGAAATTTTAACAAATCGATCACAGCATAACCTCATAAAAGATAATAACAAATTTTGATTAAAATTTAATTATTTCAATGAATAACGTTGTACTTCATAACCATTAGGATATTTGGAAATTATTCTATTTAATTCGCCATTGTTGTATTCAAGATAGGTTTTATAAAATGTAATTTCAGTTTCGTCATGTCCTTTACATTGTACATCTATTTCTACTAAAGTATTATTAAAATAGTTATATTTCCAGATGCTATATCCATATTTAGCATAACTAATTAATTGATTTTCATATCCATTTTTGTTCATTAATAAAGAAATATTGGCAACATCAATAGCACCAATGGTACTAATAAAATAAATTGATTCAATATCATTTTTACAATAAAAGTAATATTCTCTATCAATAATACGTTCAGTTTTCCCATATATTTCAGTTAACAGTATTTTATCGTTACCATCAAAATAATAGACACGAGTATTATTAATTAATTTAGGAAGTTTTTTTAATTCTCTCCCTTTTTTAAAACCTCCTATCTGGTAATCAAAAGGCCAAACATTATAGCTTGGTCCTTTAGATATTTTTTTATATGCATATTTAGACATCACATTTTGATAATAATCATTTTCTATTTCTTTAGGAGAGAGAACGATTTGGTCATATTTTTTCTTTAAAAGTTTTAATTGATTATTCATGTGCGGCTCACTTTATTAAAATTTAAATTTACCTTCTGATATTTCTTTACCAATATTTTGTAATTCCTTTTTAAAGTCTGTAGCATTATCTATATTTATAAGTCGATCATATGTATTTTGTTTGTATTCGTTTGTATGAATTTTAGAATGAGCAGGTGCTTTTACTTTTGAAGAAGTTGGTAAGTAAGCACCATTTATACCCTCATTAATCCCAATTTTAAATGAATCCATTTTTTCCCTAAGTTTCACCATTCTCCAATCTTTTGAATTGGACATAACAATATGATGCGCTGAATTTTTATATTTAGATTCTGGTATGCCTAAATTTTGCATATTTTTGCGTAATTCTGCGGCATCTGAACTGCAACTTAATCCCCACGGATCAATCCACATAAACGCATTGGGCGCATACTGATAAAGATTGAGTCCGCCGGCTAATCCAATCGGATCCGGCATAGTAAAGCGGCCTATATCCGGATCGTAGTACCTGAAAGTATTGTAGTGCAGTCCGGTTTCTCTGTCTAAATACAGTCCTTGATACCTCAGGTTCTGTTGTATCTCTCTATGGGCAATCTCCTGTATCGGTTTGCCCCACAGCTGGTATGAGCATTACCACACAATTTCACCGGCTTCATCCGTCAGCTCCTCTGGCAAGCCGTTCAGGTCGGTATGGAAGTAGTAGATGTGTTGTTTCTGATTACCGTTTCTGTCTATCCGCGCCAGCGGTTCATAGCTGCCTTCATCGGTATACAGATACAGGCTCTGCCGTTTGTCTGCACTGCTTTCCTGAATCATCTGCAGTCCGTCCCACAGGAAGGTGGTGCGGTTGCATGGCTTGCCGTCACGGTCCAGCCGGTGTTTTTCAATCCGCCGGCCAAGGGCATCGTAGACGTAGCCGTAGCGTTCAGTATGGTTCAGCTGTTCGATACGCACTTCGGTCAGGCGGTGTTCGGTATCGTAATGGTAATACTGGGTACCGCTGGCGGTCTGTTTGCTGCGGGTACGTCCGTGTTCGTCGTAGCTGTATTTCAGTCCGCGGAAGCTGAGCAGCTGATTAAAGCGGATCAGGTTTTGATTGCTTTCTTCTTCGCCACGTCTTCTATCCAGCAGGTTGGTCGCAGCATCGTATTGCAAGGTTTCCCAGTACGCTTCGTTGCGGCAGCTTTCGATGCGGTCGGTCACGTCGTAGCGGTAATCACTTTGTCCCTGCCGGTTGTGTTTTTTGCTTACCAGCCGGTCCAGATTGTCGTAGCTGTAGTTGCGGTCCAGTATGGTATCCGGCAGGATGCCTGCTCCCGGACGTTTGGTCTGTTTACCGGTTAGGCGGCTGGTGCGGTCGTATTGAAAACTGGTATTCATTCTGCCCTGGCTGCGCAGGGTTTCCCGGTGCAGCAGGTCGCGCTCGATGCCGCTGATAATCTGGCCGTCCAGGTTAATCTGGTGCAGATGGCCGGAACCATAATACAGTTTGTTGATGGTCCGTCCGTCCGGCAGAGTGATGGCGATGCGGTTGCCCAGTTTGTCATACTGATGCTGCAGGACACCTTGTGCAGTGGTTTCGCTCAGCAGGTTGCCCATTATGTCGTAGCTGAAGCTGATCAGTTTCGGTTCGGCTTCCGGCGGTAAACCGGCAGCTTTAAAGCCGACTTTGAGCAGGTTGTCGACTTTGTCATACTGGTAGGCGGTGGTGCCGTCGGGGGTGTATTTGCCAATTAAGCGACCAATGGCATCGCGTTTGAAACGGTGTTCGATCTGATGCGGGCTGCCAGCAGCAAAGCGTACGCTGCTGACGTTGTCAAGCAGGTCGTAGCTCAGCTGCTGTCTGCGCCCGTCCAGATCGGTCTGTTCGGTCAGGCGGTCGCCGGCATCATACTGAAACCGGTACTGTTCGCCGTTTTCGTTGGTCAGGGCGGTGAGGCGGCCGTAGGCATCGTAGCTGAAGCCGAGCTGACGGCCAGCAGCATCGATGCGGGTATGTACCA
>NZ_JAAEDT010000017.1:0-28110 GCF_013346865.1 Snodgrassella sp. ESL0323
GAGAAACATCTAAGGTATTTAATGCTTCAATAAATTCGGCCTCATTTTTAATCAGCCAATCCATTGGTAACTTCATCATAATATCTATTAGCTTAAGTTCATCCTCATAAGCAAGATAAGATGGTCTGTTTTCCAAAAAATTATTAAGTATATTTTCATTCATAAGTTAATAGTCTGAACTATCTAATGGAATATGTGCCAAATTTGGATTATCTTTAAATTTTCCCCATGTTCCATCTGTTCTATAAATCTTTTTATCTTCCTGGTTTGTGCTCTTAGTAGTCTGACCAGAATACATTATTGACTGGTCAGTCTACTGGTGCATTAGGGTATATATATCATGTCCATGTGCTTAAAATCTATCACCTTAAACTTTGAACTATCATCTGGAAAATGATTGAGATCAAACTTCTAAATATCTGGTATTCCTTACTGTTTGGGCTCTGCCTCTGTATTTGCCATCTTGATACTTCTTTTATTAACTAGTTCAGAAGGATCAGTTGAGGATTTAGTAAAACCATCGGCTGCATTTTTATGCCAATGAAGAGAGCTGACAAAAGATGAGATTGACCGGCATTTACACCCTGAAAAATATCTGCCAAATACAGAAAAAATGGCGTTAAAACGCAAAAATGCATTTAACCTGAGCCGGTGTCAGTTTCTAACCATGACAGAACTGGAATTAGGCAAAAACAAAGACGCGCTGGTAGCTGCTATGTCAAAAAACTATACAGGCAAAACCTTAATTAAACTGAGTAATTATATCCTAAAAAATTAGGTTTTCAGTCTGAAGAATAATGAACTATGGCAGTTTCTAACGGTAACGTTAAATGTTGAGCGGGACAGGCTATTTATCATATGGAAAGATGCTAAAGCTGATACATAAGCGGTTTAAAAGATTGCGCCAGCATAAATGCTGGCGCGGTGTAAAAAAATTAGTAAATGGTGCGAAGTTTTCGCCGTCCTACATAATCTGTTTTTAATAATAAAAATAAAATATTTTAAATATAAAATTATTATATCTACTATTTATTTAAAATTATCGTATTAAATGTAGTAAAAATGCAGGATTCATTTTATCAATTAGATATCTTTCATTAACACATTCAATAACAAATATTATTGTATTTTTTATTTCATTGGGAGCATCACATAGTCCTTTTATCTCCAACATAAAGCACTCATCTCTACAAATATTGACTTTGGTCATTCCTTCTTCAGGAAATCTAACTCCAGACATACAATCAATAAGTGCATTTACATTTTTTCCACAAAAATCAGGAAAACCAAATAACAAACTTAATTCATTATGTAAAGAGTCAAAATCCTTTATATTTGAAAGATCTAAAGTTATTGCTTTCAATTCCATTATTTCCAGCCTCCCAAATCAATTTCTATAAATGATTCATAATGATCATGACTATAAATAAGCTTTATTTGTTTGGGTATCAAAAACTATGCGTCGTTTTTCATTAGTACCCACATCAGGTGTCTTAACTGTCCATTCAGTATAAGGACCACTGCCAGTATTTAGGCGTTGGCTACTAGGATCTATGGTATGACCGTTCTGATAAACTTTTCCATCGTTTGTATACTTAGTTTTTCCAGATTTCACTCTATCAATTGTCATTTGGAGTTCGAGCATGTCTAGTTTATTCATGTTATAACCCCATTTTTCTTTGACAATTGCATGAAATTGTTTAAGTTTTTTAGCAAAATGCTCACATCGAAAATCAAAAGGATCGACCCAAATCAGCGCATTCGGCGCATACTGATACAGATTAATGTCTCCGGCCAACCCAATCAGATCAGGCTGGGTAAAGCAGTCTGTATCCGGATCGTAGTACCTGAAAGTATTGTAGTGCAGTCCGGTTTCTCTGTCTAAATACTGCCCCTGATATCTCAGGTTCTGTTGTATCTCTCTATGAGCAATCTCCTGTACCGGTTTACCCCACAGCTGCTATAAGCATTCCCAGACGATTTCACCGGCTTCATCCGTCAGTTCCTCCGGTATACCGTTCAGGTTGGTATTGAAGTAGTAGATGTATTGTTCCTGATTACCGGTCCGGTCTATTCGCGCCAGCGGTTCATAGCTGTCTTCACCGGTATACAGATACAGGCTCTGGTTTGTCTGCACTGCTTTCCTGAATCATCTGCAGCCCGTTTCACAGGAAAGTGATGCGGTTACCGGGTTGGTTTGTAAGCTATGGCTGCAAGATTAATTTGACATAAACAGGTCTTTAATAACCATTTGTAATTGAAAAATATCACTCAGTTGCCTGAAATTATCATTAGTCTTTTAGATTAAAACCTTTGATATGATTATCAATAAAAATCTGTCTTAACTTATTTGAAATAACTACACAGCTTGTATACTCTTCACATCTAGCCACCCAAAAATCCTCTGTTACATCCTGCCTGAAAACAATACTACTGAATAGCCTTATTTCATTAGGTGTACCAGCTAATATATACCTACTTTCAGATTTATCCGTATCTATACATGATATTGAACGCAACGGATTAAATACTTTAAAACCATAATGGCTCTGGCCATTGATAATCACAATTGCATCAAGCAGCTGCACCTCTTTTACGAATTCTTCATTATTTTCCAGTAAAGTAGCCAGTCGCGGTGAAATAAAATCAGGACCGTCACTCATATAATAATCATAAGACAGTAATCTTTTTTCACTTATTTTTTTATTCAAGGTAAAAATTAAGGGATTTTTTAAATGAATTTCCTGGCATTGCATTAAATCAACTATTGAAATTTCCTCTTTTTTAAATTGAAACCAATAGCTATTCGGATAATCATCACTACACCTTAGTTCATATATCATCTTAACATCCTTTGGATCCTTTAGATCGGATTGAATTTTTGTTCAAAATCACTTTTCCATTACGTAAACTTACTCTTTGCTGCTTAAGTAAGTTGTCTAAAGTTTTTTACTGTTCCTCTGTCTATTTACATCAGCTGTTTTCACAGGGTAATAATAGCCGCACCGCTTTCTTGAGTCATTTTTAGCCTATCTAACAAGAAATTAGTGCGTTCACAGGATGGGTTTAGCGTAAGCAAGCATAGTTACATTATCACTTACTTAAATCTTCTGCATAATTGTTTAAGGAGTAACTAGCTATGAGATATATTTATTATTCAGATATCTGTATTTATGATTATTCGAAAACTATATCTTTAATATTATTCTCGATGCAAAACTGCTTTAATTTATCTGAAATAACTATACAACTTGATCCTTCACATTTAGCCATCCAAAAATTTTCAATGATATCCTGCCTTAAAACTATTTTAGTAAATAATCTTGGTCCATCAGGCTGACTATCTAGCATCGGCATGCTTTCAGATTTATCCGTATCTATACATGGTATTGAACGCAGTGGATTAAATACTTTAAAACCATAATGGCTCTGGCCATTGATAATCACAACTGCATCAAGTAATTGCACCTCTTTTACGAATTCTTCATTATTTTCCAGTAAAGTGGCCAGTCTGGGGGAAATAAAATCAGGGCCGTCACTCGAATAAATATTATAAGACAGTAATCTCTTTTCGCTTATTTTTTTATTCAGGGTAAAAATCAAGGGATTTTCTAAGTGAATTTTTTCGCATTGCATTAAATCTGTTATGGAAATTTCCTCTCTTTTAAATTGAAACCAATAGCTATCCGGATAATTATTTGTAAGTTTTAGTTCGTATATCATCTTAACATCCTTTAGATCGGATTGAATTTTTATTCAAAATCACTTTTCCCTTACGTAAATCTGCTCTTTGCTGCTTAAGTAAGTTGTCTAAAGTTTTTTTACTGTTCCTGTGTCTATTTACATCAGCAGTTTTCACAGGATAAATATAGCCACACCGCTTTCCTGAGTCATTTTAGCCTATCTAACAGGAAATTAGTGCGTTTGCAGGATGGGTTTAGCGTAAGCAGGCATAGTTACATTACCAGTTAGTTAAATCTTCTGCATAATTGTTTAAGGAGTAACTAGCTATGAGATATATTATTCAGATATCTGTATTTATAATTATTCGAAAACTATGTCTTTAATATTATTCTCAATGCAAAACTGCTTTAATTTATCTGAAATAACTATACAGGCTTCATCTTCTAAACATCTAGCCATCCAAAAATCTTCTGTGATATTCTGTCTTAAAACTTTTTTAGTAAATATCCTTGGTCCATCAGGCAGACTATCTAGCATCGGCGTGCTTTCAGACTTATCCATATCCATACACGATATTGATCGCAGTATATTAAATACTTTAAAGCCATAATGACTCTGGCCATTGATAATCACAATTGCATCAAGCAGCTGCACATCCTTTACAAATTCTTCATTATTTTCCAGTAAAGTGGCCAGTCTGGGGGAAATAAAATCGGGACCGTCACTTGAATAAATATTATAAGACAGTAGTCTCTTTTCACTTATTTTTTTATTCAAGGTAAAAATTAAGGGATTTTTTAAATGAATTTTTTCGCAATCCATTAAATCAGTTATGGAAATTTCCTCTCTTTTAAATTGAAACCAATAGCTATTCGGATAATCATCAGTAAGTTTTAATCTGTATATCATCTTAACATCCTTTACCTTTAGATCGGATTGAATTTTTGTTCAAAATCACTTTTCTATTACGTAAATCTGCTCTCTGCTTCGCAATTAGTTTGTCTAGAGCTTTTTGTTGTTCCTGTGTCTATTTATATCAGTGGTTTTTACAGGAAAGTGGTACGGTTACCGGGTTGGTTTGTAAGCTATAGCTTCAAGGTTAATTTATGTAATAAAGTGCTTTAATAACTGTTGTAATTGATGAATATCATTCAGTTGCCTGAAATTATCATTAGTCTTTTAGATTAAAACCTTTGATATGATTATCAATAAAAATCTGTCTTATCTTATCTGAAATAACTACACGGCCATTATCTTCTAAGCATCTTGCCATCCAAAAATCTTCTGTTACATCCTGCCTGAAAACTATTTTGGTAAATGATTTTGGTCCATCAGGTAAGTAACTTAATAAAGGCCTACTTTCAGACTTATCCATGTCTATACAAGATAAAAAACGCAACGGATTAAATACTTTAAAACCATAATGGCTCTGGCCATTGATAATCACAATTGCATCAAGCAGTTGTACCTCTTTTACGAATTCTTCATTATTTTCCAGTAAAGTAGCCAGTCGCGGTGAAATAAAATCAGGACCGTCACTCATATAATAATCATAAGACAGTAATCTTTTTTCACTTATTTTTTTATTCAAGGTAAAAATTAAGGGATTTTTTAAATGAATTTCCTGGCATTGCATTAAATCAACTATTGAAATTTCCTCTTTTTTAAATTGAAACCAATAGCTATCGGGATAAACATCACCACACATTAAATCATATATCATCTTAACATCCTTCGGATCGGATTGAATTTTTGTTCAAAATCACTTTTCCCTTACGTAACTCAGCTCTCTGCTTCGTAGTTAAGTAGTCATCTAAAGCTTTTTTGTAATTAACCTGGGTCCAGTTATTTTTTTCTCCTAATTCAACTAACCTATTCATTTCACGTTCTGTTGCTTTTTTATATTCAGGATGAGAACCCCTGTGAATCATTCGGGTAGGATGGACATCTTCCGAAGTCGGCAGATAAATAATATTATTACTTGCATGAATATTTGCGCCAGCTCTTTTAATCAATTCATGATTTCGCAATTGCTGCGGAATAATATGGTGTTTCTGATAACCGGGAATACTGGGCATATTATAATATGTCCAGTTTTTTAAGCCCCACGGATCAATCCAAATCAGCGCATTTGGCGCATACTGATACAGATTATAGCCACCCAGCAATCCAATCGGATCAGGCTGAGTAAAGCGGCCTATATCCGGATCGTAGTACCTGAAAGTATTGTAGTGCAGTCCAGTTTCTCTGTCTAAATACTGCCCCTAATACCTCAGGTTCTGTTGTATCTCTGTATGAGCAATCTCCTGTACCGGTTTGCCCCACAGCTGGTATGAGCATTCCCACACAATTTCACCGGCTTCATCCGTCAGCTCCTCCGGCATGCCGTTCAGGTCGGTATGGAAGTAGTAGATGTGTTGTTCCTGATTACCGTTTCTGTCTATCCGTGCTAGCGGTTCATAGCTACCTTCACCGGTATACAGATACAGGCTCTGCCGTTTGTCTGCGCTGCTTTCCTGAATCATCTGCATCCTGTCCCACAGGAAGGTGGTGCGGTTGCATGGCTTGCCGTCACGGTCCAGCCGGTGTTTTTCAATCCGCCGGCCGAGGACATCGTAGCCGTAGCGTTCAGTATGGTTCAGCTGTTCGATACACACTTCGGTCAGGCGGTGTTCGGCATCGTAATGGTAATACTGGGTACCGCCGGCGGTTTGTTTGCTGCGCGTACGTCCGTATTCGTCGTAGCTGTATTTCAGTCCGCGGAAGCTGAGCAGCTGATTAAAGCGAATCAGGTTTTAGTTGCTATTTTCTTCACTGTGTCTTCATATAATGACATCTGTGCGAATATGGCACTATCCAATTTTATACTAATAAAAATTAAAATTATCTTAATTAAATATCTTTATTCATGTATATTGCCGATTTTATTATTAATCCAGAAAATCATCTAGTTCAAGATAATAAATCACAGCCTCTATTAAATCGTCTTCAGAGGCATTAGGGTGATGGTCCAGTTTATTAGAAATAATATCTAAAAATGTTGCGTACTCCAGCCAGGCTAGATATTTATCTTCCTGTTCTTCCATATCATCATCTTCATCTCTCGTTTCAGAAAGATAATAGTTAGCTGATTCAATGCATTTTTTTGTATCATCAAAATCTAAATCAACATAAATATAACATGCCTCATAATAAGAAATATTTTTAGAAATTTTCAATAAATTAGTAAATCCTGTTGCAGTCTTCATATTTGCCTCACTTTCTACATGTTGTTCCGCCACCCCATTTTTTACGGCCACAACCATCGGGAAGTTGGTGCGGTTGCATGGCTTACCGTCACGATCCAGCCGATGCACCGGCCGAGGGCATCGTAGCTGTAGTCGTAGCGTTCTTCAGTATGTCGATACGCACTTCGGTTAGCCGGTATTCGGCATGGTAATGATAATACTGGGTACCGCTGGCGGTTTGTTTGCTGCGCACATGCCTATGCGGTATCAGTTTAGTTTCAAGGTGGTAATAAACAGTTTACCACCTGATTTTAAATCCAAAATTTATTATTTCAGCATTGTTTTTCTGATGTTGCCAACGTGCACATTCTTATTATTGTAATTACAATTTAATTTTTTATTCAAAAATCCCTTCTTCTAAAAATCCTTCTTTTTTTAATGTTGCTATTCTTTCACGATCTTTTTCAGTAAGTTCTAATTTTTTGAATTTTTCTAATAATTCACGCCCTTTTTCAGAAAGCTTAAATTTTTTTAAATATATTGGTATTGATCGTTCTGGCGGCAACAAAATGCTTTTAGGATCTTTAAACCAAATGTTTAATGATTCATCTGGAAAAGGAATATTCGGATTTTCAAATTCATCTTCACTTGGATCATAATCATCATCATCTTCTAATTTGGTAATCATTGATAAAAATTGATCAAAGGAATCTGCTACAAATCTTAAATTGGTATTTTGTTCCAGGTATCCGTTTATTACTTTCGGATCAAAATACAGATCGTTAACTTCGTGATCCCAATGATAAATTTTGCCATTCGGATGTAAACAAAGTAAATCTCCATAATTCACAGTTGCTATAGCAATATGCTTTTCAGGTATTCTATTCAGATACCCATAGTTTGTAGCAATTAAATCTTCATCTTCTTTTTTTGAGAAGCCTAAAATAACTTCGAGCGGTAATTCTTCCCCTTCACAGTCAATACCATAACAAAATTCCATGTTATAAAAATCAATCACGTTATATTGTTTTAAAAAATTAATATAAGAACTGTGTGATTTTTTTTCAATTTTAATTTCGAAATCAGTTTATCAATATCTTCGGGTACTTTATATTTTGATTGGAACATTTTATTTCCTTTAACGTTTATCCATGAATAAGTTCTGATGCACCACCTGTATGAGGAAAGTTTTTATGTAATTCAGCATCAAGAAGTATCAATGTCCCTTTATCAACATGATGCCACACTTTTCCTGGCGGAGCCTTATATATATCCTCTTTTTTATCACCTTTGTATCCAATCTTTTCGTTTGCTATTTTGTTATCGTGTCTCCTATCACCATTAAACCTTTTTGATTTTACTTGTGCTTCCTTATACGGGCTGAAATCCGGATTACCATATTTATCATACGTTACCGCTCGACCTTTATGGTCGTAGAAAGTAATAGATCCATCCGGATGATATGTTGTTCTGGAATGATCTAAATGCTTGTTCTTTGAGGAAGGCATTCGTTTTTTTCTGGCAGTACCACATTTAGCCCATCCCCACGGATCGATCCACATAAACGCATTGGGCGCATACTGATACAGATTGAGTCCAGGGAAATACTGTTATGGTAAGACACCTTGGCAAACTTGGGTAGAGACAAAAGGACTGGCTAAAGAAAAGCAGCTAGAGAATTTATTTTACTCATCAGACAGTCATTGTGTTAGAACGAATGCCGATGAGTAGGTAGTATTTGTCAGATTAAGTTTGAGCTAGTACACATAAGTATAAATAGTCATTGAACTTCAACTGTACCAACTAGTTTAGGTCCTTCATAAATATTCATCATAAATCCTTTCTTAAGTAAAAAGCTTGGTGCATCTTCCATTAAAAAATAGGCTTCTCCTAAACCTATTCTTTGAGTGGATTCTACTAGCTCGTAACTTTTAACATTTAATACTAATGACCAAGATGAAATATCGCCATTTTTACCTTCCATTGGTTTAGTAATAACATAGTATTTTATATTTAGGGGAAGAGTTTTTTTTCCACCTTGTTGTATAGGGGTCCAATAAATTTTGACATTAGCTCTGCAATTTTCCATTTTGTTTCTCCTCGTTAACATTTTGGTTGATGTATATATTTACTCCATTTAGGCTTTATTTTAGCCTTATTAAGGACTACATTATCAATAAATCTAGCTTTTCCTATACCATCTAATCGAGGATTTTTATAGGCTGCATCTGCTATATTATCAGGAACGCTAACCTGAACGACACGGAAATCACCACCATGTCCCATTTTTTCACCCCATGTAACAGCATCTTTATAGGACTCAGCAAACCATTTTCCTTCTAAGGTGCTTGGAGGTGATGTCCACTTTCCAGTTTTCATTAATTCATCGTATTCTGCAAGATTCATACCTCTATATAAGAGCATTAAACCAAGTGGATCAATCCAAGTTAACCCATTAGGCGCATACTGATACAGATTAAACCCACCCAGCAGCCCAATCGGGTCTGGCTGGGTAAAGCGTCCTATATCCGGATCATAGTACCTGAAAGTATTGTAATGTAAGCCGGTTTCTCTGTCTAAATATTGTCCCTGATATCTGAGGTTTTGCTCTATGGGTTCGTGTTCGATTTCATGAATCCGCTTTCCCCATAACTGAAAGCTACATTCCCACAGTATTTTACCGTTTGCATCGGTAAGCTCTTCCGGACAACCGTTCAGGTCGGTGTGGAAATAGCGGATATGTTGTTCTTGGTTGCCGTCTGTGTCTATCCGCGCCAGTGGTTCGTAGCTGTTCTGATCTGTATAGATATATAGGCTGGTGGGGTGATTCGAGCCGGTTTCCTGAATCATTCTTAAGCCGTCCCACAGGAAGCGGGTACGGTTGTAGGGTTGGCCTTCGCGGTCTATCTGATGTTTTTCGATACGCCGGCCAAGGGCATCGTAAACGTAGCCGTAACGCTGACTGCGGCCTGTTTGCTCAATGCGTACTTCGCTCAGGCGGTGTTCAGCATCGTAGTGGTAGTGCTGGGTTGTGCCGATGGTCTGTTTGCTGGCAGTTCTGCCGTGCTCGTCGTAGCGGTAGTGGTGTCCTCTGAAATGCAGGAGCTGGTTACAGCGAATCAGGTTGTGATTGCTGTAGTCTTCTCTGTATTTGCTGTCCAGCAGGTTGGCAGCGGCATCGTATTGCAGGGTTTCCCAGTATCTCTGATTACGGCAGCCTTCGATTCTGCCAGTGTGATCATAGCGGTAATCGGTCTGCCCGTGTTTGCTGTGTTTTTTGCTTACCAGCCGGTCGAGGTTGTTACATTAAGAATTATGCTAATCATTAGAGTTTGAGCTAATACATACAATTATCCTATTGGAACATCAGCTTTTATATGTCCATGACCATAGACTTTTATTTTTTAATTAACTTTTAGTTTTTCGAATTTTAGCTAAACCTTTTTCTAGGCGACTTATATTTTTATACTTATCGGGAACTGTACTTTTAGCGAGATATTTATACCATTCATCTACAGTAGTTTTGAATAATTCTAAACCTTCTTGAGTAACATTTGACATCTTAATAACAGTATCAGTTTTTAATTTTCCTGCATCATCAAAAGGCTCAATACCAATTAATAATTCATTATTTTTTAAAAAGTTTAATAAGGCTGTTGAACTTTGAATAATATCCTCTTGCCATTGCTTACTTTTATTTCTTGTAAGCAATAATGGAATATTATGTAAGGTAAAATCAATTTTGCTCATTACTTTACTCCAATAACAGTTGATACATCATCTAATTGTATTAATTGACCGGTATTTTTATTTTTCACAAAAACTCCCCCAGCTTCACGGATTCTTTCTTCTTTCGCTATCTGTGGTCCTTTATTTAAAGCACCGGTTCGACTCGTGACCTCAACAGGCCTCCATTTCCCATCTTGCCCTTTAACTACAAAATCGATTCTACGTCGTTCACCTGTTAAAGGGTCTTTAACTGATTTACCCTTGTTATCTCTTAAATAACGTTCACTTAAAACATTTTCCTTGCCATAACGTTTTTCCAATATATCTTTCGCCCTCTGTTCACGCTTCATACCTGCTTTTTTGTTTGGTATACATGCCCACCCCCACGGATCAATCCAAGTCAACCCATTAGGCCATACTGATACAGATTCAAGCCACCCAGCAGCCCAATCGGGTCTGGCTGGGTAAATCTACCTATATCCGGATCATAATACCTGAACGTATTGTAATGTAAGCCAGTTTCTCTGTCTCAATATTGTCCCTGATATCTGAGGTTTTGCTCTATGGGTTCGTGCTCAATTTCATGAATCCGCTTTCCCCATAACTGAAAGCTACATTCCCACAGTATTTTACCGTTTGCATCGGTAAGTTCTTCCGGACAGCCATTCAGGTCGGTGTGGAAGTAGCGGATATGTTGTTCTTGGTTGCCGTCTGTGTCTATACGTGCCAGTGGTTCATAGCTGTTCTGGTCTGTATAGATATACAGGCTGGTGGGGTGATTCGAGCCGGTTTCCTGAATCATTCTTAAGCCGTCCCACAGGAAGCGGGTACGGTTGTAGGGTTGGCCTTCGCGGTCTATCTGATGTTTTTCGATACGCCGGCCAAGGGCGTCGTAGACGTAGCCGTAACGCTGACTGCGGCCTGTTTGTTCGATGCGTACTTCGCTCAGACGGTGTTCGGCATCGTAATGATAGTGCTGGGTTGCGCCGATGGTCTGTTTGGTCTGAGTTCTGCCGTGCTCGTCGTAGCTGTAGTGGTGCCCTCTGAAATGCAGGATCTGGTTACAGCGAATCAGGTTGTAGTTGCTGTAGTCTCCTCTGTATTTGCTGTCCAGCAGGTTGGCAGCGGCATCATATTGCAGGGTTTCCCAGTATCTCTGGTTACGGCAGCCTTCGATTCTGCCAGTGTGATCATAGCGGTAATCGGTCTGGCCGTGTTTGCTGTGTTTTTTGCTTACCAATCGGTCGAGGTTATCGTACTGGTAGCTGCGTTCGATGAGGATATCAGGCAGGATGGGATTCTGATTGCGCTGTATCTGTTTGCGTTGCAGCCGGCTGTTGCGGTCGTATTTGAACTGGGTGTTCAGGCGTCCCTGAGTGCGTAATATTTCGCGATACAGGTGGTCGCGCTCGATGTCGCTGATAATCTGTCCGTCTAGGTTAATCTGGTGCAGATGGCCGGAACCATAATACAGTTTGTTGATGGTGCGCCCGACGGCATCGCGTTTGAAGCGGTGTTCGATCTGATGCGGGCTGCCGGCTGCAAAACGCACGCTGCTGACGTTGTCGAGCAGGTCGTAGCTCAGCTGCTGTCTGCGCCCGTCCAGATCGGTCTGTTCGGTCAGGCGGTCGCCGGCATCATACTGAAACCGGTACTGTTCGCCGTTTTCGTTGGTCAGGGCGGTAAGGCGTCCGTAAGCATCGTAGCTGAAGCCGAGCTGACGGCCGGCAGCATCGATGCGGGTGTGTACCAGTCCGCGCGGGTCGCGCTAGTAGTGGGTGCTGTGGCCGGCAGGGTCGGTATAGGTCAGTAGCTGGCCGGAACTGTTAAATAATATGGAATATATAGCATAATTTTCTATATGATTTTTGTACTAAGTATGGGATATTTACAATTATCAAATGGAAAAATATATATACATTTGAACTATTCTATTCTTTTTTTCAACTTCCTAATTTCAGGTGTCAATGCAAAACAATCCTCTATTGGTTCTCCATCTAATGACCAGTAGCTTATCAAATCTATATATTCTTTATAATTATCGAAAAGAATATTTAATGCCTTGGTAATAATTTCATCACTTGGACTTAATCCAAAAGACAATAAATCGTTAATGACATCAAGCGATAAAATCATTAATTCTTTTTTTTCTTCCGATGAATATTTATTTTGTAAATAAGCAGAAATATATTTATTTAGCCATTCTTTCGTTCGATATTCATCGGGTAATTCATAAGCCCAATCCTGAGTAAATCGATCACCAAGTGGTAAACCAAGATCATCACATAGTCTTTTATTTTTTTGCATATTCATCCCTATTAATTTGGATACGATGAATTAAATGGAAATGATGTTCGTACCGAACCATCGGGTTTTACAACTACCCTTGCCATATCAGGAAATATTTCTGTCCCATCTGGTAAATAACCCCGACCCTTTATATTTTGGGGTAACGGTACATCATGTACACCAGATCCTTTTTTAGCGACATTAGCAATAAATTCAGCGGCTAATTTATCGTCATCATATTGACCTATTTGATGCCCTTTACTTCTTGCACGATCTTTTAATTGATTAGATTTTACCTTTTGTCCATGATCTGAAAAAGTATGACCATAGGTTGGTTTACTTTTTGGGTTGCCCCATTTAAAATTTCCACAACTCCACCCCCACGGATCAATCCAAGTCAACCCATTAGGCGCATACTGATACAAATTAAACCCACCCAGCAGCCCAATCGGGTCGGGCTGGGTAAAGCGTCCTATATCCGGATCATAGTACCTGAAAGTATTGTAATGTAAGCCGGTTTCTCTGTCTAAATATTGTCCCTGATATCTGAGGTTTTGCTCTATGGGTTCGTGTTCGATTTCATGAATCCGCTTTCCCCAAAGTTGATAGCTACATTCCCACAGTAATTCGCCGTTTGCATCGGTAAGCTCCTCCGGACAACCGTTCAGGTCGGTGTGGAAGTAGCGGATATGTTGTTCTTGGTTGCCGTCTGTGTCTATCCGCGCCAGTGGTTCGTAGCTGTTCTGATCTGTATAGATATATAGGCTGGTGGGGTGATTCGAGCCGGTTTCCTGAATCATTCTTAAGCCGTCCCACAGGAAGCGGGTACGGTTGTAGGGTTGGCCTTCGCGGTCTATCTGATGTTTTTCGATACGCCGGCCAAGGGCGTCGTAGACGTAGCCGTAACGCTGGCTGCGGCCGTTTGCTCAATGCGTACTTCGCTCAGGCGGTGGTCGGCGTCGTAGTGGTAGTGCTGGGTAGCACCGATGGTCTGTTTGGTTTGGGTTCTGCCGTGCTCGTCATAGCTGTAGTGGTGCCCTCTGAAATGCAGTAGCTGGTTACAGCGAATCAGGTTGTAGTTGTATTCTTCTGTCCCTCTTCGGTCTAGAAAATATGTAAAAAAATAAATTTAAAAATATCAAGAAGATTTTTAGTATCACTTCTGCTTTTATTTTACATTTCTTTTAAAAAAATATCTGAATATGAGCTTAAATCATCTTTATTTCTACCAATTGGATATTTTTTTCCTAATTTAAGTAGCCAATCACTAAATTTTTCTAAAAAAAATTTATTATTATTATTAACTTCAAATATTGCAGAATCAGAATAAGACTCAACTAATAAATCTAATATTTCCAAAAAATCTTTGTCATTTTTTAATATTTCCTCAACTTTAAGTAATTGAAGAGACTTTATTATATCTATTATTTGAGATAGTGTTAAAATGGTTGGGCCATTTTTTATGTCATTTAATATTTTTCGAATCATTACTATTTACCTAAAAATTAAAATGGAGAATTTATTAATGGAATATGTGACTGGTTCATTTGCACATCATCTCTTCCTCTACTATTCACTTTTGTTCCATTAGATAATGTATTGGTTTGTGCCGAATGAGCCCCACCAGTAGGACGTGTCGTAATTGAAGCTGTGGGGCCTTTTGCAGCATTTGAACTCGGATATCTAGCTACAGCATTAGGGTTTGTACCATGTCCATGTACTGAATATGTAATTCCATTGGAGTTTGTTTGATATTTAAAACCTCCTGATGGGAATTGTGATGAAGACATCCACTGATTAGAAATACCACCTTGGTTAGCCCATTTAGTAACGTCATTATATTTAATCTGACCATTATGAACTAATTCTGACGGATCAGTCGGACGTTTGTTAAAACGTCCTGTTTCATTATTACGCCAACGATTCGACTTACTATCAAAACTACAGCTCAAACCAAGTGGATCAATCCAAGTAAACCCATTAGGCGCATACTGATACAGATTCAAGCCACCCAGCAACCCAATCGGGTCTGGCTGAGTAAATCTACCTATATCCGGATCATAATACCTGAAAGTATTGTAATGTAAGCCGGTTTCTCTGTCTAAATATTGTCCCTGATATCTGAGGTTTTGCTCTATGGGTTCGTGTTCGATTTCATGAATCCGCTTTCCCCATAACTGAAAGCTACATTCCCACAGTATTTTACCGTTTGCATCGGTAAGTTCTTCCGGACAGCCATTCAGGTCGGTGTGGAAGTAGCGGATATGTTGTTCTTGGTTGCCGCTTGCTTCTATGCGAAACCGTGGTTGATTGCTATCTGTGGCGGTGAGGATAAAGAAATTAATTAAGCCATATAGTACCTACTACTTAAGCTTTATAATTTCCATTATTACTTTAGATATTTACGATTTTCTATAGCGTAATTATTACTATTCCATATTCTTAATTCATAAAAATTCTCTGTTGGTAAAATTGAAAACCCAAAAGAGTTACTTATGGCAACTAGCAAACACTCTAGCGTCTTGTTACTATTCTTTACTTTAATATTCCAAAATAATATTGGATTTTGCTTAATGTTATTAATATGCAATTTTAAATAATAATATGTATTACAAGTGATAATTTGGAAAACTACTAAATCATTATTATCAATACTACTCAAAAAATCACAAAATCGGTTAAATAATAAATTTTCATTTACTGATAAATCTACTGGCTGATATTCAATATTATCAATAAATTTTGACAAAAAGACATTATAATCATGCGACTCAAACGTTATCGAGTTGCTGTTATTATCAATCCGTAATTTATTTGAGATATTTTGAAGAATTGCTTTTTTTTCTTTTTTAATAACTGATAATTTCAATTTTTCTTTTAAAGATAATGACATTATTTTCTGCCTTTAGCGTTTGTAATTCCTGTCATATTTTCAGGAATATGTCCACCATGTTGATTATATCTTACTTTTGGTTGGAGAGGATCACCGTGCAAATCATCAGCAGTATGAAAATGAGGGCCGCGACCAAATTTATCTTCCTCGTGTAAAATAATGTATTTCTTATTTCCATCAACTTTATACTCCCAAACCGTTCTGTTTTCATACTTATTATCATAAACCTTTACTGGTTTTGGAGTATTTGTATTACGAGGAATTCTTAATCTCCGTTTTGCTTCTCTAAAGGCTGCTTTGAAACTTGTATTACTACACATCAAACCAAACGGGTCAATCCAAGTCAACCCATTAGGCGCATACTGATACAGATTAAACCCACCCAGCAGCCCAATCGGGTCTGGCTGGGTAAATCTACCTATATCCGGATCATAATACCTGAACGTATTGTAATGTAAGCCAGTTTCTCTGTCTCAATATTGTCCCTGATATCTGAGGTTTTGCTCTATGGGTTCGTGCTCAATTTCATGAATCTGTTTTCCCCATAACTGAAAGCTGCATTCCCAGAGTAATTCGCCGTTTGTATCGGTAAGCTCTTCCGGGCAACCATTCAGGTCAGTGTGGAAGTACATTACCCTTTCGGGCTCATTACCTCGTTTATCTATCCGCGCCAGTGACTCATAAATATTACGATTTTTATATTAATTAACTATTCGGATATTTATCTAAATAACCTTGACTTGATGGGTATTTTGTAAAAAAAGAAATTTTATTTTTATCAATAAATTCAATATCAAAAATTCTAGAACAATTTTTTTCCAAACCAATATCATAAGAATATAATTTTTCTTCAATCTCATCCAAAAGAGATATCGCCATATCATTAATAATCGAATTACATTCATTAATAAAAAAAATTACTTCTTTCGGAAAATTAGATTCAATAATCACTCCTTCATAATAATGATCAAACTTTTCAATTTTTTTATATTCTATAAGAGCATATCTCTGTTTATCTCTAAATGAAACAATATAGTCTTTCATCATTACCCTTTACATCCTTTGAAAATGCCAAATAGTTTACTTTTATTAGTATTAAAACCATTAATACCTTCTGAGTGAATTAATCTTGCATGGTTTACTCCCAACTTACCTTTAGATGGATCATGAATAACATCAAATCCAATTTTTCTAAGATCTACGACTTTTGCTTCACCCACACTTGTCGTAGGCCTATTAGGAAAAGCTCCATTCCATATTTTAGTGGCTTCATCGACACTATTAGCCCTAATAACAGAAACACCTGGTGGAGCTAATTTTCCTTTATTAATAGCTTCTATTTCTCGAGGATTGAAATCAAATCCATAATGACCATTAGTACTAATCCTATAAATTTTAGTAGCATCAGAAAGTGGTAAGCCCTTTTCTAGAAGGGTGTC
The DNA here is from genome assembly GCF_013346865.1 of Snodgrassella sp. ESL0323. Lineage (NCBI taxonomy): Bacteria > Pseudomonadati > Pseudomonadota > Betaproteobacteria > Neisseriales > Neisseriaceae > Snodgrassella > Snodgrassella sp. ESL0323. Next base: position 17,262 of record NZ_JAAEDT010000017.1, read on the forward strand.
AGTCAATCCCCACGGATCGACCCAAGTCAACCCATTAGGCGCATACTGATACAGATTAAACCCACCCAGCAGCCCAATCGAGTCTGGCTGGGTAAATCTACCTATATCCGGATCATAATACCTGAACGTATTGTAATGTAAGCCAGTTTCTCTGTCTCAATATTGTCCCTGATATCTGAGGTTTTGCTCTATGGGTTCGTGTTCGATTTCATGAATCTGTTTTCCCCATAACTGAAAGCTGCATTCCCACAGTATTTCGCCGTTGGCATCGGTAAGCTCCTCCGGACAACCGTTCAGGTCGGTGTGGAAATAGCGGATATATTGTTCTTGGTTGCCGTCTGTGTCTATCCGCGCCAGTGGTTCGTAGCTGTTCTGGTCGGTATAGATATACAAGCTGGTAGGATGATTCGGGCCGGTTTCCTGAATCATTCTTAAGCCGTCCCACAGGAAGCGGGTACGGTTGTAGGGTTGGCCTTCGCGGTCTATCTGATGTTTTCCATACTCTGGTCAAGTACACTTTTTCAGCACCTGTATAAATCGCATAATGCTGCAAAATTATTTATAATGTTGAACACATTTAATGAATTTTAATCTCCAGTTATCCTTAATTTCTTTATTTTCCTTTTATCTAGATTAATTATTAATTTATCAAGTTCATTCCTCTTAGTTTTAATCCTTTCTCTAATTTCAACCAATTCAGACAAAAAGCTATTGGAACACTTAGAATTAAAATTAATATCTACTTTATAGTAATCTTTTATTTTTTTTAACTCTTTAAAACTACTCCAGCGGGTTGATGAGCTAAATATTTCAGAATGTAGTTCTTCACTCATAACAAAATTATTATTATCTCCATTCTCAAAAATTACTAATATATCCAATCCCATAATTACCTCTGCTTTGAAAAAATTAAAATATTTGTTACTTTCATATCTTTAAATACTTCTTGTGGAAAGGCAGTAACTAAATCACCATTAGACTCCACTACAACTCTAGCTTTATTTAAGTTGGTACCTTCGGGAGTGACGCCTACTATTTTATTAGGCATTGTTTTTTCATATATAAATCGGTCACCATCTTTGATTATTCTATCTGGTTTCCTAAAAACATTTCTTACAGTACTTTTCATTTCAGCATTATTCAAAGTCCATTTACTTTTATGCTCCCAACCAATTTTATTTCCAACATGTCTATTTTTTACATGTTTGACACCAGCTTTCGTTAAATTAATTTTATTGGGAGTACAACTCCAACCCCACGGATCGACCCAAGTCAACCCATTAGGCGCATACTGATACAGATTCAAGCCACCCAGCAACCCAATCGGGTCTGGCTGAGTAAATCTACCTATATCCGGATCATAATACCTGAAAGTATTGTAATGTAATGTAAGCCGGTTTCTCTGTCTAAATATTGTCCCTGATATCTGAGGTTTTGCTCTATGGGTTCGTGTTCGATTTCATGAATCCGCTTTCCCCATAACTGAAAGCTACATTCCCACAGTATTTTACCGTTTGCATCCGTCAGTTCCTCCGGCATGCCGTTCAGGTCGGTATGGAAGTAGTAGATGTGTTGTTCCTGATTACCGTTTCTGTCTATCCGTGCCAGCGGTTCATAGCTGTCTTCGTCAGTATACAGATACAGGCTCTGCCGTTTGTCTGCGCTGCTTTCCTGTCCCCGCAGATGGCTCATTGCGAGTTTTATTCTTACATCGACTGCGGTTCGCTTCGTTTACACGGCGACTGGATGACGCAGGCGGGTTTTATTAACGGGATACCCGTCAAGGTGCGGGTAATGAGGGACTGCATCGTGATCACACCGCAGCACACCCGCGAACTCTTTGGCTGTATTGAAGGGATGAGCGTGGCGTATATTAATCAAAAGAAGTTGAAAGCATGGCTGAAGACCTTTCCGGGGGCACTGAACGATACCGGGGATATTCCGGTGATTAAGCGTAGCAGGAGCGAAGGCGGGATTTAAATAATAAAAAGCCGGGAAGAAATAAAATATCTTCTCGGCTATATTCGTTATTTATCCAAGAAAATCAACAGCATTAAATTCGAATGATAGTTTTTCATCCTCAGTATCCTCTATTATATATTTGTTACGGTCATTAAAAATATCAATAATTGATATTTTCAGATGCATAAACTGCGTTAACCCACCACCTATATCTTTCATTTTGACACTGCTGACATCATAAAAATAAAGAGATACTTTATCTCTGGAATTTTCGTCATCACTTAATGAAAGCAGTAGATTATATTTAAATGAAATAGGCTCAATATCCATATGCATCGTATTCAATACGTTGTTTTCTATAATTATTCTATTAATTTCATCAAGTTTCATGCTAGTTACCACCTATATTAACTCTGGTTTCTTTTCCTTTTGGACTATATCCCGGACCGTATTCATAATTATGTGTATGAGGATTGGAATGATAGTCTGGCGCTGATGGATTACCATATCCATGACTAGTGTAATCAACTCGTTCTATCTGTCTACCATATTGATCATACCTGACGGTAGAATATTCTAACTCACCCGTTTTAGGATTGAATTTGAAATGCTCCAATTCTTTTGTGCCGGGTGTGACCTGATTAGGAGCATTTTTATACCATGCTGAATCAGGTAATGATGGGCCATCGTTCTTTTTGTCTGTTTTACATAACCCAAGCGGGTCTATATATTTCAGCGGATTCGGTACATACGCATATAAGTTTAACCCACCCCTTAGCCCTATCGGATCCGGCATAGTAAAGCGGCCTGTATCCGGATCGTAGTACCTGAAAGTATTGTAGTGCAGTCCGGTTTCTCTGTCTAAATACTGCCCCTGATACCTCAGGTTCTGTTGTATCTCTGTATGGGCAATCTCCTGTATCGGTTTGCCCCACAGCTGGTATGAGCATTCCCACACAATTTCACCGGCTTCATCCGTCAGCTCCTCCGGCAAGCCGTTCAGGTCGGTATGGAAGGTGCGGTCTGAGGTGTTATTTACCAGTTAATATTAAATTTCTTGGTTGCGCCAGACTGTGCAAAAACCGAATCTCTGGTTTATCTGTCATTCGGTTCGTTTCTCGAATAATTAGAAAAATTTTTTGGCGCTTTTTTAATTATTTTCCATACGATTTTTACAAACTTATCAGTTTTGGTTTCTATTGAATTATAAGAAGCAGCTAATCAACCATTTCTTAAATATTCAGAACTATAATCAGCTATTTTGAAACATGAAAAACGAATAAGTCCTTTTCGAATACAAGCATCATAATAATCTGATTCAAAATAACTGTCCCTAATCTCTTCTATTTAAATCTATTTTATTTAGAAAGTTAAGTGCATAATTACAGTTACTTTCTGAGTTTGGTTCAATAATTTCTAAATGTTCAAAAAATTTTTTTGCATGATTCGACATTGCTGATAAGAAAGCTTTTTTATCAACAACAATTTTTGCTTCTGATGAAGAACACTTTACACTAACTAATATATTATGGTTATTATGAATAGGTTTAAATTTGACTTCTATAGGCTGATCAGGAAAATTCGTTTTAAATTCTTCTCCATCATAAACTACTGATAATCCCTCTGATAAATAACTCCAGAGAGCATCAATATAATCCCACATTGACTCATCAATAAGTTTTTTTCCGTTAATTGATAATTCCATAGCACCATCAATATAATCAGGATCATCAATATGGCCATTAAAATCAAAAAAATTAATGAAATCGTCACCAATTTTGATATAACTATTTATAATAATTTCAGGATTCATTTGGATAAAATTGACCTATTGTACTTTGTTTCGATAAAATTGCTCTACTCTGCCTTTATTAAAACCTACAGTATATTTTTCACCTTTCCATATACCCTCAACCTTATACATACCAACACCTCCTTTTTTTATTAAAATATCTTTATTTTGTTGCATTATTAATCTCATTTATTGACATATCTTTAGGTAAAAAAGTTTGGTCACGTTTAATCGTTCCATTCCAGTATTCTGGATGGTGGCGCTCTAAAATGTGTTTCATTCCTGAATACTCTAATTTGAAAGTTTGTTGGTTACCAAAATGAAAATTTTTGGTTTGAAATCCTTTAAGGTCATTAATGACTTTGTGTGGTTTGGCAACTTTAGGATAGCAACTTTCTAGTCGTAGCCCCCAAGGATCAATCCACATTAGCGGATTTGGCGCATATCGATAAAGATTAAATCCGCCGGCTAATCCAATCGGGTCAGGCTGGGTAAATCTACCCGTATCCGGATCGTAGTACCTGAAAGTATTGTAGTGCAGTCCGGTTTCTCTATCTAAATACTGTCCCTGATACCTCAGGTTCTGTTGTATCTCTGTATGGGCAATCTCCTGTATCGGTTTACCCCACAGCTGGTATGAGCATTCCCACACGATTTCACCGGCTTCATCCGTCAGCTCCTCCGGCAAGCAGTTCAGGTCGGTATAGAAGTAGTAGATGTGTTGTTCTTGATTACCGTTTCTGTCTATTCGCGCCAGCGGTTCATAGCTGCCTTCATCGGTATACAGATACAGGCTCTGCCGTTTGTCTGCACTGCTTTCCTGAATCATCTGCAGCCCGTCCCACAGGATGGTGGTACGGTTACTGGGTTGGTTTGTAAGCTATAGCTGCAAGATTAATTTGACATAAACAGGCCTTTAATAACCATTTGTAATTGAAAAATATCACTCAGTTGCCTGAAATTATCATTAATCTTTTAGATTAATACCTTTGATTTGATTATCAATCAAAAGCTGTCTTAATTTATCTGAAATAATTATACAGCTTGCTGCCTCCTCACTTCTAGCCATCCAAAAATCTTCAGTGATATCCTGCCTTAACACTATTTTTGTGAATAATTTTGGTCCATCAGGCTGACTAGTTAGCATCGCCATGCTTTCAGATTTATCCGTATCTATACATGGTATTGAACGCAGTGGATTAAATACTTTAAAACCATAATGGCTCTGGCCATTGATAATCACAACTGCATCAAGTAATTGCACCTCTTTTACGAATTCTTCATTATTTTCCAGTAAAGTGGCCAATCGCGGTGAAATAAAATGAGGCCCGTCACTCATATAATAATTATAAGACAGTAATCTCTTTTCGCTTATTTTTTTATTTAAAGTAAAAATCAAGGGATTTTTTAAATGAATTTTTTCGCAATCCATTAAATCAGTTACGGAAATTTCCTCTCTTTTAAATTGAAACCAATAACTATCCGGATAAACATCACCACACATCAGTCTAGATATCATCATAACATCCTTTGAATCCTTTAGATGGGATTGAATTTTTGTTTAAAAATGTTTTGCCATTACGTAAACCTGCTTTTTGCTGCTTAAGTAAGGTGTCTAAAGTTTTTTACTGTTCCTGTGTCTATTTACATCAGCAGTTTTCACAGGGTAAATATAGCTGCACTGTTTTCCTGAGTCATTTTTAGCCTACCTAACAGGAAATTAGTGCGCTCGCAGGATGGGTTTAGCGTAAGCAGGCATAGTTACATTAATCACTTACTTAAATCTTCTGCATAATTGTTTAAGGAGTAACTAGCCATGAGATATATTATTCAGATATCTGTATTATGATTATTCGAAAACTATATCTTTAATATTATTCTCGATGCAAAACTGCTTTAATTTATCCGAAATAACTATACAGCTTGTATTCTCTTTACATCTGGCCATCCAAAAATCTTTTGTTATATCCTGTCTAAAAACCATTTTGGTAAATGATTTTGGTCCATCAGGTAAATAACTTAATAAAGGCCTACTTTCAGACTTATCCATATCTATACAAGATAAAAAATGCAACGGATTAAATACTTTAAAACCATAATGACTCTGGCCATTGATAATCACAGTTGCATCAAGCAGCTGCACCTCTTTTACGAATTCTTCATTATTTTCCAGCAGAGTAGCTAGTCTGAGGGAAATAAAATCGGGACCGTCACTCGAAAAAATATTATAAGACAGTAATCTTTTTTCGCTTATTTTTTTATTCAAGGTAAAAATCAAGGGATTTTTTGAATGAATTTCCTGGCATTGCATTAAATCAACTATTGAAATTTCCTCTTTTTTAAATTGAAACCAATAGCTATCCGGATAATCATCAGTAAGTTTTAATCTGTATATCATCTTAACATCCTTTACCTTTAGATCGGATTGAATTTTTGTTCAAAATCACTTTCCCCTTACGTAAATCAGCTCTCTGCTTCGCAGTTAAGTCGTCTAAAGCTTTTTTGTATTCAGCCTGAGTCCAGTTATTTTTTTCTCCTAATTCTACTAATCCGTCCATTTCAGCTTTTGTTAATTTTGTATAATCACGATGAGAACCCTTATGAATCGTTCGGGTAGAATGGGCATCTTCCGAAGTCGGCAGATAAATAATATTATTACTTGCATGAATATTTGCGCCAGCTCTTTTAATCAATTCATGATTTCGCAATTGCTGCGGAATAATATGGTGTTTCTGATAACCGGGAATACTGGGCATATTATAATATGTCCAGTTTTTTAAGCCCCACGGATCAATCCAAATCAGCGCATTTGGCGCATACTGATACAGATTATAGCCACCCAGCAATCCAATCGGATCAGGCTGAGTAAAGCGGCCTATATCCGGATCGTAGTACCTGAAAGTATTGTAGTGCAGTCCGGTTTCTCTGTCCAAATACTGCCCCTGATACCTCAGGTTCTGCTGTATCTCTGTATGAGCAATCTCCTGTACCGGTTTGCCCCACAGCTGGTATGAGCATTCCCACACAATTTCACCGGCTTCATCCGTCAGCTCCTCCGGCATGCCGTTCAGGTCGGTATGGAAGTAGTAGATGTGTTGTTCCTGATTACCGTTTCTGTCTATCCGTGCCAGCGGTTCATAGCTGCCTTCGTCAGTATACAGATACAGGCTCTGCCGTTTGTCTGCGCTGCTTTCCTGAATCATCTGCATCCTGTCCCACAGGAAGGTGGTGCGGTTGCATGGCTTACCGTCACGGTCCAGTCGGTGTTTTTCAATCCGCCGGCCAAGCGCATCGTAGACGTAGCGTTCAGTATGGTTCAGCTGTTCGATACGCACTTCGGTCAGGCGGTGTTCGGCATCGTAATGGTAATACTGGGTACCGCTGGCGGTCTGTTTGCTGCGGGTACGTCCGTGTTCGTCGTAGCTGTATTTCAGTCCGCGGAAGCTGAGCAGCTGATTAAAGCGGATCAGGTTCTGATTGCTTTCTTCTTCGCCGCGTCTTCTATCCAGCAGGTTAGCCGCAGCATCGTATTGCAGGGTTTCCCAGTATCTCTGGTTTCGGCAGCCTTCAATTCTGCCGGTGTGATCATAGCGGTAATCGGTCTGGCCGTGTTTGCTGTGTTTTTTGCTTACCAGCTGGTCGAGGTTGTCGTACTGGTAGCTGCGTTCGATGAGGATATCAGGCAGAATGGGGGTCTGATTGCGCTGTATCTGTTTGCGTTGCAGCCGGCTGTTACGGTCGTATTTGATGGGCGTTCAGGCGTCCCTGAGTGCATAATACTTCGCGATGCAGGCTGTCGTGGAAGAACAAGAAGTATCGCTAAGATATCTTCCAGTTTTATTTAGCAAACATATTAATATCATCTAAGGCATCTCCTACTCGCCCTTCAAAACGCTTATCTTTTGCTTTTAGTTGAAGACATGGTATTATTTTATCTTTATCAATTTTCGAATAAATTCTAGCTAAATGGCCTACACAAGTAATTGCTAATCCACTGATATCCTCCTCTGGATTAGATATCATTCTTAAAATAGTATCTTGTACCCAATCAAAATCATCTATATTAAATGTTAAGTACAATAGAGCGTCTGTTACTTTTTCTACATCGTTAGATTCTAAAATTTTCTCTATATTTTCTTTTGAATAATTTATTAAATTAGCAGCCACTTTTTATATTTCCTTTTTTGTCTGTCATACCCGATTTTCGTAATGCATTTTGTTGATCAGGATGTAAGGCGTCCCATTTTCTGACGTGACCATGAAATAATTCATCCCCATTAGACAATACTCTAGTCCTATCCATTACAACGATTTCATTATTCGCAATATCAACTCCTACTCGCCGAAATGAGGTAGGTTTTACTTGCGTAGAATTATTTAATGCAACCTGTCCATTCGTTGGAGCACGGCTTTTTACTGAATTATCAGCTTTTCCATGATAAGGAGCATCTTCATATATTCGATTGGTTAACCCCCAAGGATCAATCCAAGTCAACCCATTAGGTGCATACTGATACAGATTAAACCCACCCAGCAACCCAATCGGGTCTGGCTGAGTAAATCTACCTATATCCGGATCATAATACCTGAAAGTATTGTAATGTAAGCCGGTTTCTCTGTCTAAATATTGTCCCTGATATCTGAGGTTTTGCTCTATTGATTCGTGCTCAATTTCATGAATCCGTTTCCCCCATAACTGAAAGCTGCATTCCCAAAGTATTTTACCGTTTGCATCAGTTAGCTCTTCCGGACAGCCGTTCAGGTCGGTGTGGAAGTAACGGATATGTTGTTCTTGGTTGCCGTCTGTATCTATATGTGCCAGTGGTTCGTAGCTGTTCTGGTCGGTATAGATATACAGGCTGGTGGGGTGATTCGGGCCGGTTTCCTGAATCATTCTTAAGCCGTCCCACAGGAAGCGGGTACGGTTGTAAGGTTTGCCCTCGCGGTCTAACTTTTGTTTTTCGATGCGTCTGCCAAGGGCGTCATAGAGGTAGCGGTATCGTTCGGTTTTGTTGAGCTGTTCAATGCGTACTTCGCTCAGGCGGTGTTCGGCGTCGTAGTGGTAATGCTGGGTGGCACCGGTGGTCTGTTTACTGGCAGTTCTGCCGTGCTCGTCGTAACTGTAGTGGTGTCCTCTGAAATGCAGGAGCTGGTTACAGCGAATCAGGTTGTAGTTGCTGTAGTCCTCTCTGTATTTGCTGTCCAGCAGGTTGGCAGCGGCATCATATTGCAGGGTTTCCCAGTATCTCTGGTTGCGACAGCCTTCGATTCTGCCGGTGTGATCATAGCGGTAATCGGTCTGCCCGTGTTTGCTGTGCTTTTTGCTTACCAATCGGTCGAGGTTGTCGTACTGGTAGCTGCGTTCGATGAGGATATCAGGCAGGATGGGATTCTGATTGCGCTGTATCTGTTTGCGTTGCAGCTGGCTGTTGCGGTCGTATTTGAACTGGGTGTTCAGGCGTCCCTGGGTGCGTAATATTTTGCGGTGCAGGTTGTCACGTTCGATGTCGCTGATGATGTGGCCGTCGATGTTAATCTGGTGCAGGTGGCCGGAGCCGTAATACAGGTTATTGATGGTGCGCCCATCCGGCAGGGTGGTAGCGATGCGATTGCCCAGTGGGTCGTACTGATAGGTGGTGGTGTCGGGGGTATATTTGCCGATAACACGGCTATAGGCATTATAGCTAAAGTCAAGCCTACTAGAGACTAAACAACTGGTTTTATTGTCACAATTGGTTTATTATTTTTAACTATCTATTTTCTTTAATTGTTTTAAAAAAACAATCAATATAATCCTGTCTATTTATAATAAGTAAAGGACAATCCTATTTTTCCCTACTAAATATTCTTTTAATATATTAATGGCATAAATAGTCAGGACCTACATCAAAATATTTACCTTATTTAGGTAATTAAATATTATTTAATGTTAAAAATATTTAATTTATTAATTTTTATTATATGAGTATAATTTTATTTCTAGAATAAACTGAATGTTTAGATCTAATTACAATTTATAAAATTGGAGACTTTAACGTATTTGATATAATTGCTGGTGGTAAATCGGTATCCTGATAAATTATAGTACTTCCACTACAGAAACATATTTCCATTTGTTCTATATTATTTATATGATTTACTTTATACTCTGGTAGTAATTGGATGATGTTGGACTGTAATATATTATTGAAATTCATTGTCATTATTCCATGCATATCATGAATAGCTATATAATTAGAATCCTTTTTATCGTCAGATAAATTAATTATTTCGTAGTCATTATATTCCTTTTTATAAATACCTATTTCTATATCAAAGAATCCTATTTTAGCAGTATACAAAGTTGCTGATTTCATCGTTTCTATTTGACAACAATGAAAAAAAATGTCTCTCTTTAAAGACGGTAGACACTTTAAAAAACTGCCATTGTTAATAATATCAATAATATCTATATTTAACATTTCCATATTTAACACCCTATCTTTTTCATTTTGCCAAGTTTTCCTTTTACTATGTCATGTTTTTTCAATGCTTTTTGTAAATGGTTCCATTCAGCTCCCTTACGTGGCCACCTGACCTTGGCATTTTCCAAATAGTCGACAACTTTTGCTTTATTTCTAGGATTTGATAAATAATCATCTAATTTATTAGTAGCTTTTTTCCAAGCAATTGATTCTGCATTCGTATTGCTAAATACAGGTTTGTAAATTATTTCACCATTTTTCCAGGTTTTATTGCAATCTCCATTTTGTCAATATGAGCATGGGCACCTTTAGTAGCCCAGTCATCAGCGAGAACATCAATTCCGTGTGATACATGTAATCCAAGTGGATCAATCCAAGTAAATCCATTAGGCGCATACTGATACAGATTAAATCCACCCAGCAACCCAATCGGATCCGGCTGAGTAAATCTACCTATATCCGGATCATAATACCTGAAAGTATTGTAATGTAAGCCAGTTTCCTTGTCTAAATATTGTCCCTGATATCTGAGGTTTTGCTCTATGGGTTCGTGCTTAATTTCATGAATCTGTTTTCCCCATAACTGAAAGCTGCATTCCCACAGTATTTCGCCGTTGGCATCGGTAAGCTC
>NZ_JAAEDT010000018.1:0-120717 GCF_013346865.1 Snodgrassella sp. ESL0323
TATACCAAGTCGTGATCCTAATGCCAGAAATACATTTTGGTTAATTGACAAATCAGGAAATATTTTAGGTGGATTATCAATATTTTAATAAGTGGCTCCTCAATTGGAAAATAAGATGTTAGCTTTTAGCATAGTGAATAGCAATCTCACAGAGATAGAAACCATACTTAAAAATGGACTAAATTGGTCGAACGAACCAATACCAAGCCGAAAATGGGTCGAAGAAATACATTTGAACATTCATGATGGAGGTAATTTTCCCAACATTGGTGTTTTTTATTATCCATGTGTGAATAACAATCAGTTAATATTTGTATCTAATTCATCTGATGGATGGAATTCCTTACTTTATTGTATAACGAAAGCAAATAATTCTAGCTATCTATCATTCAGGTTATTTAGTGGAGCAGAACCATGTATGGAGATGACGCTTGAAGACTCTGGAGAAACGATTCGTTTAGTAAGATCGATGAAAGACGATAAATGGATTTTTGATGAAATAGGTGATCTTTTATGGTTTGAAGATGAAAAATATTATTCTAAAAGAAGAATTGCCGATAGAGTTACCTATGATCTATTACTTTCTTATTCGATAAAAAATGGTATAAACTTTAATTCCCCAGATTTTTTTAAAACAAAAAAAGAATCTTTATGGGTTAACAAAATGCGATAATTTATTAAAAATATCTAGAATAATTAAAGGTTGTCAGCCCAATAGCAAAACTAAGCCATACTGACTCCTTAACACACATAATTGTCCCTGACGAAGTAAGTCAAGTAGATTTTAATGGAAATAAAGTGGGTACAAATAAGCCAGATGTTCAATATAATTACAAAGGAAAACACTATAATATTGAAGTAGATACAACATTAAAGGGTAGCCTTGGACATCAAAGCACTATACCAAGTCGTGATCCTAATGCCAGAAATACATTTTGGTTAATTGACAAATCAGGAAATATTTTAGGTGGATTATCAATATTTTAATAAGTGGCTCCTCAATTGGAAAATAAGATGTTAGCTTTTAGCATAGTGAATAGCAATCTCACAGAGATAGAAACCATACTTAAAAATGGACTAAATTGGTCGGACGAACCAATACCAAGCCGAAAATGGGTCGAAGAAATACATTTGGACATTCGTAAAGGAAGTAATTTTCCAGCAGTGGTGTTTTTTATTATCCATGTGTGAATAACAATCAGTTAGTATTTGTATCTAATTTATCTGATGGATGGAGTTCCTTACTTTATTGTATAACGAAAGCAAATAATTCTAGCTATCTATCATTCAGGTTATTTAGTGGAGCAGAACCATGTATGGAGATGACGCTTGAAGACTCTGGAGAAACGATTCGTTTAGTAAGATCGATGAAAGACGATAAATGGATTTTTGATGAAATAGGTGATCTTTTATGGTTTGAAGATGAACAATATTATTCTAAAAGAAGAATTGCCGATAGAGTTACCTATGATCTATTACTTTCTTATTCGATAAAAAATGGTATAAACTTTAATTCCCCAGATTTTTTTAAAACAAAAAAAGAATCTTTATGGGTTAATGAAATGTGGTAATTTTTTAAAAATATCTAGAATAAATAAAGGCTGTCGCCCAGTAGCAAAACTAAGCCATACTGACTCCTTGACACACATAATTGTCCCTGACGAAGTAAGTATAGAAGAACTAAACGTTATGGCTACGTCTACGATGCATTAGGACGACTCGTTAGAACCTACGTTATCAAGGAGAGTATTTAGATAGGGAAACCGGACTTCACCACAATACTTTAATACTTTCAGGTACTACGATCCGGATACAAGCCGCTTTACACAGCCGGATCCGATTGGATTACTGGGTGGCATTAATCTGTATTAGTATGCACCGAATGAATTAACTTGGATTGATTCGTTAGGTCTAATATGTGGGCCAACACCAAAAAAAGCAAATCACCACATATTAATCCTAAAGATATTGCTGGCAAGAAGCCTTCTGAAATCGATAAAATTACTTGGAATCATGGGTTAATTTCAAAAGGACCAGATCCAATGACAGGGAAAGGTGCATATATAGATCCTATTACTGGCAAACAGCGTGTATTAGTTCATCTTGAACCAAATTGACCACATTGTCATGTAAATGATGTAGCTGGAAAACGTCTTGATATTGACGGTAAAGTTGTACCAAATGAATCACCTGAAGCACACTTGCCATTAGACACCAAATAATAGAAAGCTTTAAATATGCATGACTGGACACTAGTATCTTTGATTATTGATTGGGAAAAAAGTACACTTGTTATTAAGTTCCTTAATAATAATTCTCTTCCTGTAGATATTATATTCAAAAGTATTAAATATATTAACATACCAAAATGGGATGAGTGGGGTGAAAGTGTAAGCGTAAATAAATTTAATCTTAAAAATGATGCTACTTATAAAAATATAGAGATAGAAATGCAATCAGGTGATATTATAAATATAATTGCAAATGATGTGATTATGCCTAGATAATAAATTACAGGCACAAATAATTTAAAATATTTTTTACTTTAATGGTTTACCATTAATTTTATATATAAAGCTTAATTATTAAAATTTAAACGTAATTTGGTCGATATGCTAAATGACAAGCTATTTTGCATGTTCCAGATTGGCTGGTTATGCACCCCAATCTTTAAGAAATGGTTAGTTAACTGCTACTTATGATTTATTAAAACAACCTAAAACCGATAAATTTGTAAAAGCGGTATGGAAAATATTTAAAAAAGGCGCCAAAAAGGTTTATTTAATTAATCGGGAAACGGGTCAGATTGCGGATAAACCTGAGACACGTTTTTTTTGCCTGGCCGGACGCTGCGAAAAAATTTAATGGGAAAAATGAGCATTATTTAACTAACCATGCCTTTGCCTATTTTGTGGCCAAAGATGTGTAATAAAATCTAAATAAAATAGCTATTGCTGATTTTTTATTCTGACAATCTAAAAGATTTTAATTTTATTTATAAAATGCCATTATCATTTTTAAGCAAAATCCTGATGCAATTGTGATTACCGTACCAAAAGGAACTATGCCTGATCCGGGAGTGCTTGATATATCAAAAATGGAAAGCGGAAATATATATAAAGGATGGTAGTAGATTAGCATTTCATCTAACTTATTAAAGTGAAATTATATGATTGGTAAAATTAAACTGCCTGCTTTAGAAATCTTTATGACTGCAGTGGATGTAGTAGAATTCTCCAAAATTTTAAAAGATCAAATTGAATCGGTTAAATTTATTAAGCAATTTCCATGGCCTGATCTGAATATACCAATTTCCGATGTACTAAATATGGAAATAGCTAAAAATATAGATTTTAGTATTATAAATACTGATATTTTAAGTATTGAACGTTATAAAAAAGAATATGTGATGCCCCACCCTGCAGGATCAGGTTATATGGGTGGCTGGGTGGGAAAAGGTCTTGTCCGTTTTTCACGTTCTGAATACCCGGTTATGATACTGAGTCTTTAAGAAATGGTCGATTAACTGCTTCTTATGATTTGGTAAAACGACCCGAAACCGATAAATTTGTAAAAGCGGTATGGAAAATATTTAAAAAAGGCGCCAAGAAAGTTTATTTAATTAATCGGGAATCGGGGCAGATTGCGGATAAACCTGAGACACGTTTTTTTGCCTGGCCGGACGCTGCGAAGAAATTTAATGGGGAAGATGGGCATTATTTAACTAATCATGCCTTTGCCTATTTTGTGTCCAAAGATGTGTAATAAAATCCAAATAAAATAGCTATTGCTGATTTTTTATTCTGACAATCTAAAATTTTGATTTTATTTATATAATGATAATTATATTAGATTGTATGAAGTTAATTTGTTTGCTAATTGTATTCCAAATAAACATGATATCGTTTGCAAAATAGCTATAGCTACAGCCCACGGTGTTTAGATAGAGACCTGAGATTACATTACAATACTTTATACAGTCTTATTAATGCAGAGCACTTTAGGCGAGGAAATGAAGCTCTTTATAAATAATAAAAAAAGATCCTGCTTTTAAGAGAGAAATACAAATCAAATATCCCGGAGTTGTTCAACATGTACAACCCCAAACTCAAAAGGTAAGTTTAAAACTGCCCTTCCACCAGGGTTAACATGACATCATGAGAATGAATTAGGTATATTGAATCTTGTTGATCGAAAAGATCATAAGACCTATCATAAAATCTATCATCCTGATTGTTCTAGCATACGCTATAAATGGGATGGCGTAACAGAATGTTGATAAAAAATAAGGAGGCAAATATGAAAACTGCAACAGGGTTCACTAATTTATTGAAAATTTCTAAAAATATTCCTTATTCTGAGGGATGGTATATTTTTGTTGATTTAGATTTTGATAATACGAAAAAATGTATTGAATCAGCCAATTATTATCTGACTGAAACGGAAGAAGAAGATGATGATATGGATGAACAGAAAGATAAATATCGATCTTGGTTAGAGTACGCAACATTTTGTGCAATTATCGACAATAAACTGGAGCACCACCCTAATGCCTCTGAAGACGATTTACTGGAGGCTGTGATTTATTATCTTGAAGAAGATGCTTTTATAGATTAATAATAAAACCGGCAATATACATGAATAAAAATATTTAATTAAAATAATTTTAATTTTTATTAGTATAAAATTGGATAGTGCTGTGTTCACATTTTTATTATAATTACGATTTAATTTTTTATTCAAAACGTCTTTTTACAAAACACTTATTTTTTAATTTTAATAATATTTCACTATAATTTTATTATTAATTATTTATTTTATTTAAAATTTAATAATTTAAATAAAACAGTATTAACTGTTCTGATTGCAATAATATACTTTTAGGATTTCTAAACTAAATATTTAATTACTAGATCTATAAGATAATTTTTAATGCAACCGTAATAAATAACATTGTGGTATTAACCTACTCAATCAGCAATATTTAATTTTTTAGTCAATTCATCAACGCACTCCTTTGCTAATTTTTTGTATATTATGGCTATTTCTTTAGAATATTTTCCATCAACCATTTTTTTAAAACTTTCTAGAGAACCAAAAAAACCAACGGCCTGAATGGAAAACATTCCATTAACCCAACATGCAAAAATGACTTTTGAATTATCTTTACTATTTTCTCTGTAAATAATATTTTGTATTTTATCTATATCTAAATATATTCCATTACCAACAAATAAATTTTTGGATAAAAGCGTAATTTGCGTTGATTCAATATTTAAATACTTTCCGACAAATAAATTTTCAGGCAATATTTGAATTTGTGTTTTGGCTATACTTAGATTTTTCCCTATAGATAAATTATCAGGTAAAAATCTGATATCTGTACCACGTAAATTTAAAGAACCATTAATACAAATTTTTTTAGGTAGTTCTTGAATATTGGTATATCTTAAATCTAGATCACCACCAATTGATAAATTTTCTGGTAATGTTTGAATATTAGAATATCCTAAGTCTAAATCGCCACCAATTGTTAAATTTTCAGACAATGTATTAGTTTTACTATTGATTAAATCTAAATTTCCACCTACAAATAAATTTTTAGGTAAGGTATTAATATTTGTATTTGCTAAATTTAAATCTCCTCCTACAGATAAATTATCAGGCAATACTTCAACTGCTGAATAAGTTAAATCTAAATTATTAGCCACTGATAAATTATCAGGTAATACCTTGATCGCTGAATATGATAGATCTAGATTGCCATTAATTGATAATTTTTTTGGTAATGTTTGAATATAATAGGCACTAGCTAAACATAGATCTCCACCAACATATAAATTTTCTGGCAATTTCTTGATAAGTGAAGCTGTTAAATTTAAATTACCTTTTACTGATAAATTTTCAGGCAGCATTTTAATTTTAGTAGCTGTTAAATCTAAATTACCACATATATGGAAATTATCCGGTAATACTTGAATCTCAGACCATGCTAAGTTTAAACTACCAGTGACAGCAAAGGTTTTTGGTATTTTTTGAATTTTTGTTTCACTTAAATTTACATCACCATAAATAAACAGATTGTCAGGTAAAATACTAATATTTTTTTTCAAATTTAGATTATCATTAATGATAATTTTATTATTATCAAAATAATAATTTATCTTTTTTTTATCTAATAATTTCAAAAAATTTTCCATAGCATTATATATCTTATTATTAATAGCAGTAAAATATTTTGGGCTTAAAAACAATATTTACTTTGTTTCTATAAAATTTCTTTATCATATTCAAATAATAAGCTGAAGAGCTTAATGTTGCTCTTTAACTATAATTTAAAAATAATCACTACAGATGTGTTCTAAATCACGTAATAAATCTTTTGGATCAACAACCGGAGTATCACATAAGGTAGGAACAGGGAAAATACCTACCAGAATTTTTTCTTTTGATAAATCAGGCAATAATTCATTCATTAAATAATCTAGAGATAATGCTTTTGGTTTGTAATCTTTCCAATCATCAAAGGCACAATTCATAGCATATTCGCGCGCAGACCATAACATAATAACTTCATTATCACTACCATTTTGTCCACATAAAGCAAAACCATCATTATCCAATACCCAGGCCTGCTCAGAG
Organism: Snodgrassella sp. ESL0323; assembly: GCF_013346865.1. Taxonomy (NCBI): domain Bacteria; kingdom Pseudomonadati; phylum Pseudomonadota; class Betaproteobacteria; order Neisseriales; family Neisseriaceae; genus Snodgrassella; species Snodgrassella sp. ESL0323. The sequence goes on from NZ_JAAEDT010000018.1 coordinate 6,643, forward strand.
TCGACAATTCTTTTTATACAATAGATATATCTGTCTTTGCTTCCCTTTTTAGACATAGCTTCTTTTTCTTTAGCTGATAATATCATGAATAATTATTCCTCAAATTTTTTGTTTATACTGGTTTCATTCTTGCGACCAGTATTATCATATTAACAAGTACGTAACCGAATAAACTATTAAAACGTAAATCTATATCATAAGGTTTACAACCAAAACCACTTTCATCTTCGAATTCAAATAAAGTTGCCTTTCCTTTCAATTCTATTTTTTGCGCTTGTATCATAAAGCAACCTTCTCCTTGCATATCAACATTATAACCATACTCTAAATGATATTCCGTATTTTCTGAATGGAAAAAAGGTGTTAGCCATTAATTACCAGTACGAATATACTACTTATAAGAATGATAAATTTCTATTTTGTTATAAAATGATCAAATGAATGAATCTATGGGTTTGTTAGTATAAAATTCATACCAATAACCAGTCCATTCTGCCATATATGCTCCCAAAATTATTACTTTTTATCACAAAAATTTTTCTACGTTTTACATCTATTCTGAGTTTATTATTCTCATCCCTAAGTTTAACATCTCCTTTTGTATAAAGTCTTAAAAAATCATTCTGTCGATCTATTAAATCAAGTTTAGATCGGTCAATCTCAAATAAAAAATAATGAGCACTCTTTACTTTAGTCAACCCACCCTTCCCTTTTTTATGATATTCAGCTGCTCTGGAGGTACTGTAGTAATATAAACATCCGTGGGTTTACCTTGAATAGCACCTTGTGCTCTTTTGCTATGATTATTTGCTCGAATTACATTTGTTGTTTTTATTTTATTATATTCTGCTTTACTCGTATCAGACTGTGTAAACTAACTACTATCAGAAATATAATATATGTAAACCTTAACTAGTAATTAAATTATTATAAATAGGTTCTAAATTTATCTAATAAAAAGCCTGAATAATTAGCTTTTACAGCCTCACTGACAGGGAACAGCTCTTCCGGCATGCCGTACAGGTCGGTATGGGGTATTAGATATGTTCTTCCTGATTTCCGGTTCGGTCTATCCGAGCCGGCGGTTCATAGCTATTGGTGTCGATATAGAGGTAAAGGTTTTGCTGTCGATTCGGACTGGTTTCCTCTATCATCCTTAAACCATCTCACACAAAGCAGAACTGTGTTGTTTGGTTATTTTATAGAATTTTTACTAAGTTAATGGCTTAGAATTAGTTTAAAAGCTCATATAATCTTTTAGATCTTAATTTTTTACTTTAATAACGAAAAAATACTATAAAATTCTTATTTTTAATCAAGTTTTCTCTGTTTTTTATTACATCATCACGTAAATTATTAATAACAACCATGTTTGAGGCTAAAAATCTAGATCACTACAACACCACTTTTTATAATAAATTTTTAAAAACAAATGGTATATTTCTGTTTCTCAGCTATTTTAGCCTCATGAGATAGATTTAACTAGTTTGATTTCTTTTATTTCTGATATATAACAGAAATATATTTAGGCTTCTTTCTGCTCAGATTATCTACTAAATCTTTTTCATTATCTCTCCACCAATATTCCTCATAAATTGCAGGTTTTTTAAATTCATAAATATTAACTAAACCTAATAAACCACATGGTGAATCCGCCATAAAATCCCAACCATTTTTTTGGGCACAATACACATCTATTTCATCATCATACCAAATTTGATATCCTTTTTTATCCAAAATATTAAAAACTGTATTTGAGACATTTGCATATTCTGATAACGCTGGCATAAATTACTCCTATTTAATAATTTCAATTGCTTCGTAGGGTATTTCTCCTTGAAATAACCCCCCATTAGCGCTTTTGACGTTTTTTCTATCGGTCAAAGATCCCTTTGTATTTACAACTTGTTGAACATTTTGAAGAGGTATATATTTTGCATCATTTTGCGTAGCTTTAGCTACATCTATTTTTGCTAAGCCACTATTTGAACTATATTTTTTAGTTCCAGATATATTTTCAGAAACTGATATATATCCTGTATCTTTCCCTTTAACATGGTCTACTATTGTACCTTTTTCTCCTTTAGGTAAAATACTTAAACCCGAATTTACTCTTATTTTATCACTTTGACTCTCTATATATATTTTTTTAAAAGCTTTTTTAGAATATTTACACCAGCTCCATGGATCAATCCAAGTCAATCTATTAGGCGCATACTGATAAAGCTTGAGTCTGCCGGTCAATCCGAATAGTAAATGTGCTATTCTTGATTGCCGTCTCTGTCTATTCGTGCCAGCGGTTCATAGCCGTATTGGTCGGTATACAGAAACAGGCTCTGCCGTTTATTTGCTGCGGGTACATCCGTGGTATTACACCGATATTTATATCTTAATAATTATAATTTTTTGACTGAATACTCAATTTTTAATCTCCATCTGCTAGTATTACTTCATCTTGAGAAACTGCTTCTCTCAAATAAGCTAATAATTTTTTTATTTCATTGTCTTTATTATTTGATAAATAATTAATTAGGATTTTTTGATGGTCAGGATGAACTTTTGTTGTACCATAAGGATCAATATAAATTCCAGTTTTTTTTTCTAAATAGAAAAATGCATCATTTAACGATTCAATATTTTTGTCGCTTAAAAGTAACGATGGTTTACTTCCATCAGTATCAGATAAATATGAAAAATTTAACATTATATTAACTCTATTCATGGGTTGAATAAGATGTAATTATTCTGTCTTCTTTTTGGATCATAAATAACAATATCTCCTTTTCCACCCTTATACATATTACACAATTATAACCCTTTTCATAACGAATCCTTCCATTACGTTGTTGAATAACTCTATCTGGATTTTTCATAATTCTATTTTTTAGCTTACGATATTGATTAGTTTTTTATATTTATTTTTAGATTGGAAATATTTTTTCTCTTAACTATATTTACTTTTACCAGCTTTGTTATATCGCCTTATATGGCAATTTCGTACATGTTTAATACGTTTGTGTGCAACTAGGACCCAGTCCCTAGGGTTCAATCCATATCAGCGCATTTGGCGTATACTGATACAGATTAAATCCACAGACTAACCCAATCGGATCGTACTTGGTAAAACTGTCTGTATCCGGATCATAGCATCTGAAGTATTTTAGTGGGTCCGTTTTCTCTGCCTGAATACTGCCTCTGATATCTCAGGTTCTGTTGTATCTCTCTATGGGCAATCTCCTGTATCGGTTTGCCCCATAGCTGGTATGAGCATTCCCAGACGATTTCACCGGCTTCATCCGTCAGCTCCTCTGACATACCTTTCAGGTTAGTATGGAAGTAGTAGATGTGTTGTTGTTCCTGATTACCGTTTCTGTCTATCCACGCCAGCGGTCCATAGCTGCCTTCGTTGGTATACAGATACAGGCTCTGCCGTTTGTCTGCGCTGTTTTCCTGAATCATCTGCAGGTCATGCTTTTGTGTTGGATGGGTCCAGTTTATTCTATTTTTTATACTATCCAATAGATAGTATGGTTTAATCACCAAAATAGTATTGTAAAGTCCAATATTACCAAGCTTTCATTTCATCAATCGAACTCAGTTCGACGAAATTCACTTTATTATGAATAGCATTTTTTTTAATTCTAATAATATTTTTTTTTCAAACATTATTAATGTTAAACCTGCTTCAGGCATATAATGATGACAAAAAATTAACCCTATATTTGAATTTACTAATTTTTTAATAGTATAACTTTGAGTTTGATCCTTATTCACCAATGACATAATCAAAGGCTCGATGGGTAAAGATATTGGGATCAAAGATTTTTTAAATTTAATTTCATTTTTCTTTTTTTCAATATAATAATTTTTCAATTCAATCTTTAATGATTCTAATTTTGCAGAATTGCCATATAGATAGATGCCAAACTGTTGAATAATTTTAGTATCTTTTAAAGATACAAAATCCTTACTGTCCTTTTCTAAAAACATCAAATTGGGAAATGTATTACTTATTATTTTTTCGGCTTTCTCTGTATTAAATCCATAAGCTCCAAAACCATTCGAATCAATATTATATTGATAGCATATACAATATGCCATTGAATCAAGATCAGAACTAATTATTCTATTCCAATTAGGAACAGGGAATATAATTAATTTTTCATTATTTATCATATAAATGCTTTCCCCCATTTGTAGAGTTTACTGAATGTATGTGTGCAAACTAATCTTAATAGTATCCAGATCGTAGTATTTTAAAGTATTCTAGTGTGGAGTGGTTTCTCTGTTTAAATACCGTCCCTAATACCTCAGATTCTGTTGTATCTCTCTATGGGTAATCTCCTGTATCGGTTGCCCCACAGCTGGTATGAACATTCCCAGACGATTTCACCGGCTTCATCCGTCAGCTCCTCCGGCATGCCGTTCAGGTCGGTGTGGAAGTAGTAGATGTGTTGTTCCTGATTACCGTTTTTGTCTATCCGCGTCAGTGGTTCATAGCTGCCTTCACCGGTATACAGATACAGGCTCTGCCGTTTACCTGCGTAGCCGTAGCGTTCAGTATGCACCAGCTGTTCGATACCTACATCGGTCAGGCGGTGTTCGGCATCGTAATGGTAATACTGGGTACCGCTAGTGGTTTGTTTGCTAAGGGTTCGCCCGTATTCGTCGTAGCTGTATTTCAGTCCGCCGAAGCTGAGCAGCTGATTAAAGCGGATCAGTTTCTGATTGCTTTCTTCTTTACCGCGTCTTCTGTCCAGCAGGTTGGCCACAGCATCGTATTGCAGGGTTTCCCAGTACGCTTCGTTGCGGCAGCTTTCGATACGTCCGGTAGCATTCCATAATTATTTAAGAGATATTTTTTAGTCTATAAATATTTTCAAATACTTTATATTAACGAATATAACGAGCAAAAATTGAATTCGTGTCTGCATTTATTTTGTTCTTACTAGAAAAATGATAACTCATTTATTCTAAGTGCATTATGTATTTTTAACTAAAATTATAAAATTTTTCATTTTAATCTATAGTTTTACAAATAATGGATTTATGTATAATGTATACTCTTTTGTAGTCTTTAAATGTGTTTGAAATTAAAACAGTATAATCAAATTCTTTAATTGAAAATAGATATTCTCTTATTATATTTTCTTCTATAGTTTGAGAATGTTTTAGTTTTAAATGTGACAACAACCAATTTTTTTTTCTAGATATATATATATTTGGAGTTAAACAATTTATCTCCTCATAATCATCCCAATCAGTTATACTGACACAAATAAAAAAGTCACTTAAATTTTTATCATTAATATAATGTTTAGCATTTAATTTACATTCATCAATTAACTCTATACTTTTTTTTATTAAAATTTTGTTTTTTTCATTAAATGAAAATGATGATAAAAATGATATATGCTTAAATCTAGAAAATAATGGAATTTCCTCAAAAGTTTTATATTCAGAAAAAAAAATTGAATAATTATCAAGCCCTTCTTTTTTTATAAGATGCTGCAATTTTTTTTCAAGTTTATTCATATTTAATCACCCGTATTCCAACCAAATCTTTTAAGCCATTCTAGTGTTTTTCTAGAAAATTTTGGATCTCTATCATGTATAGATCCATCTAAATTGATTGCGCCCCCATTTTTTCCATGTGCATGATATTGAGAACCTGGTACACTAGATTCTGGGGCATCTATTCTTATTATCTCTTTAGGACATTGTCCTCTAGAAACTTTATTTTTTGCATTTTTAGGTGAACATGAAAGCCCCCATGGATCAATCCACATCAGCACATTGGGCGCATACTGATACAGATTAATACCACTCAGCAATCCAATCAGGTCAGGCTGCGTAAAGCGACCTGTATCCGGATCGTAGTACCTAAAGTATTGTATGTAATCTTAGGTCTTTATCTAAACACCGTGGGCTGTAGCTATAGCTATTTTGCAAACAATATCATGTTTATTTGTGCTACATATAGCAAACCAATTAACTTGACACAATCTAATATAATTATTCTTTTATAAATAAAATTAAAATCTTTCAGATTATCAGAATAAAAAATCAGCAATAGCTATTTTATTTGGATTTTATTACACGTCTTTGGCCACAAAATAGGCAAAGGCATGATTAGTTAAATAATGCCCATTTTCACCATGTTAATCTTATTAAATTAAAAAACTGGCAGGAAAAGATTTCAATATTTTCATCCATAAATTATATATTATTTAACGATAAGGCTCAGGAAGGCGTCTTGTTAAAGGACGAAGTTTTTCCCTGTCATCCCATAATTCTGGGAAAACCTCAAACTTCAGATCATCACGATTTATCCCCGTATCAAAATACCGACAAAGGCGATCTCTTAAATCGCCATCACCCCACATATTAGTCAGTTCATATTTTTCAATAAGATTACGATCCTCTGGTAAAGTTAAATCCTCTTTTATAATCGGTGCATGTGTTACACTTTTTTCCCCATTTGCCCCAACATCTACTAATTCTCCTCCTAAAAATACAAAACCAAAATCTCCCTTATAGTGGTCACCATCCATAATTGTATATGGTTGAATCCAATACCTTTCATACGGTTCAGAGCTGGGAATTACAGTCGGAGATTTTATCTTACTATGAATTAAGTATTTGTTAATTACGTTTCCCACATAAACTCTGAATAATGACTTTACATTATTTAAATCAATATCATTCCATATTCCATCAGTATTGGAAATATCATAGAATCTCATTGCAGGGCTAACTAACATTTGCCCTATTGTATATAAGTCATCGCGTAACTGGATATTAACCAGATCATTTTTTTTCCAAACAACACGTTTAGCCATAATTAGGATTTCCCTTTTTTAGTAGAATCCTATAGACTTTTAAATCTATCAAGTTCACTTTTCTTCAACCTATACTATTGAAAAAATAGATTGATTATTCAGCTTCAGATAATTTTCTATGGAACAATATGATATTAATGAAACATTTCGAAAGATCGACATAACTTTCTGGCTATTTTATTTGAATTCTAAAAAAGCATCGTTTTCATAATAAAAAATAAATGCTTTAAATAATTCATCTAATGACGGAACACCTAATTGTTCTTTTGCATTTGCTACAATTTCTTCAATTGTCCCTCCATCTAAAACTTCAATCCAGCCATCATTTTTAACTTGTTTTGGTAAATACTCATCAGAATCAGGAGGAAAATCCCTTGCATCTAAAGTAAAAACACCCTTTGTATTCAATGTCCAGTTGTTTTTATTTGGAGGTAAACAAAAATACTCTGTATTATTTTCTGGAAAAGATAAAACATCGTCAATGGAAATAAGCTTCATAAATCACCTCGTTAAATATTATCAACAATTACTGCTTAGCTTTTTAAATCCACCCTTTCGATTAGGATGCAACGTATTTTGAACTGCACCTGATGATTGATGTTGCCCCCTAGGAATTAACTCAATTTTTGTTGGATCTTGAGCTTGATGATGCCAAGAATGATTCGGTGGACTATTTCTTGCAAATGCACCTCTCTTCCCAGGTTGCACATGAGCAACAACCTCTGGCGGTAACATTTTAGCTAAATTTGGATCCTTCTGTATAGCTTCATATAGCTGCTTGTTTGCGTTTTGGAAATGCACACTTCTAGAAGCAGTATGAATATCCGACGGAATTTCTGTTTGGAACCAGACGCTATAATTAGGACTAGATAATGGTCGACCTGTTACATCTTCACCAGTAAGCCCCCACGGATCAATCCAGGTTAATCCATTCGGCGCATACTGATACAGATTAAAGCCACCCAGCAATCCAATCGGATCCGGCTGGGTAAAGCGACCTGTATCAGGATCATAATACCTGAAAGTATTGTAGTGCAGTCCGGTTTCTCTGTCTAAATACTGTCCCTGATACCTCAGGTTCTGTTATATCTCTGTACGAGCAATCTCCTGTACCGGTTTGCCCCACAGCTGATATGAACATTCCCAGACGATTTCACCGGCTTCATCCGTCAGCTCCTCCGGCATGCCGTTCAGGTCGGTGTGGAAGTAGTAGATGTGTTGTTCCTGATTACCGGTCCGGTCTATCCGCGCCAGCGGTTCATAGCTGCCTTCACCGGTATACAGATACAGGCTCTGCCGTTTTTGTATGCGCTGCTTTCCTGAATCATCTGCAGCCCGTCCCACAGGAAGGTGATGCGGTTGTACGGCTTGCCGTCACGATCCAGCCGGTGTTTTCGATGCGCCGGCCAAGGGCATCGTAGCCGTAGCCGTAGCGTTCAGTATGGTTAGCTGTTCGATACGCACTTCGGTCAGGCGGTGTTCGGCATCGTAATAGTAATACTGGGTACCGCTAGCGGTTTGTTTGCTGCGGGTACGTCCGTGTTCGTCGTAGCTGTATTTCAGTCCGCGGAAGCTGAGCAACTGATTAAAGCGGATCAGGTTTTAGTTGCTGTTTTCTTCACTGTGTCTTCATATAATGACATCTGTGCGAATATGGCACTATCCAATTTTATACTAATAAAAATTAAAATTATCTTAATTAAATATCTTTATTCATGTATATTGCCGATTTTATTATTAATCCAGAAAATCATCTAGTTCAAGATAATAAATCACAGCCTCTATTAAATCGTCTTCAGAGGCATTAGGGTGATGGTCCAGTTTATTAGAAATAATTGCACAAAATGTTGCGTACTCCAGCCAGGCTAGATATTTATCTTCCTGTTCTTCCATATCATCATCTTCCTCTTCCGTTTCAGTAAGATAATAATTGGCGGATTCAATGCATTTTTTCGTATCATCAAAATCTAAATCAACATAAATATACCATCCATCAGAATAAGGAATATTTTTAGAAATTTTCAATAAATTAGTAAATCCTGTTGCAGTCTTCATATTTGCCTCACTTTCTACATTTTGTTCCGCCACCCCATTTGTGACGGCCACCAGAACCATCGGGATGATAAATTTTATGATAAGTTTTATGGTCTTTATAATCAACAAGACTCAATACACCTGGTTTATTCTCATGATGCCATGTTAACCCTGGTGGAGATTTGCTTTTAAACTTACCTTTTGAATTTGGTTGTACATGGGCAACGACTCCCGGATATTTAGTTTGCATTTCTCTCCTAAAAGCAGGATCATTTTGCAATCGTTCATAAATAGACTGATTTGCTCGCCTAAATTGCGCTTTATCAGAAAGCTTGTATTCTGAAGGGTCTAAATTGTGTTCATGAAATACATGGTATTTTCCTAATTCTCGTTCTCCTTCTCCTGCGTACCAGCCCAACGGATCAACCCACATTAGCGGATTAGGCGCATACTGATACAGATTAAAGCCACCGGCTAATCCAATCGGGTCAGGCTGAGTAAAGCGGCCTGTATCCGGATCATAATACCTGAAAGTATTGTAGTGCAGTCCGGTTTCTCTGTCCAAATACTGTCCCTGATAACGCAGGTTCTGTTGTATCTCTGTATGAGCAATCTCCTGTACCGGTTTGCCCCATAACTGGTATGAGCATTCCCAGACGATTTCACCGGCTTCATCCGTCAGCTCCTCCGGCATGCCGTTCAGGTCGGTGTGGAAGTAGTAGATGTGTTGTTCCTGATTACCGTTTCTGTCTATCCGTGCCAGCGGTTCATAGCTGTACTGGTCGGTATACAGATACAGGCTCTGCCGTTTGTCCGCACTGCTTTCCTGAATCATCTGCAGCCCGTCCCACAGGAAGGTGGTGCGATTGCATGGTTTGCCGTCACGGTCTAGCCGGTGTTTTTCAATCCGCCGGCCAAGTGCATCGTAGACGTAACCGTAGCGTTCAGTATGGTTCAGCTGTCCGATACGCACTTCGGTCAGGCGGTGTTCGGCATCGTAATGGTAATACTGGGTACCGCTGGCGGTTTCTTTGCTGCGGGTACGTCCGTGTTCGTCGTAGCTGTATTTCAGTCCACGGAAGCTGAGCAGCTGATTAAAGCGGATCAGGTTTTGATTGCTTTCTTCTTCGCCACGTCTTCTGTCCAGCAGGTTGGCTGCAGCATCGTATTGCAGGGTTTCCCAGTAGGATTCGTTGCGGCAGCTTTCGATGCGTCCGGTCACGTCGTAGCGGTAATCGCTCTGTCCCTGTCGGTTGTGTTTTTTGCTTACCAGCCGGTCCAGATTGTCGTAGCTGTAGCTGCGGTCCAGTATGATATCCGGCAGGATACCCGCTCCCGGACATTTGGTCTGTTTGCCGGTCAGGCGGCTGGTGCGGTCGTATTGAAAACTGGTATTCATTTTGCCCTGGCTGCGCAGGGTTTCCCGGTGCAGGTGGTCGCGCTCGATGTCGCTGATAATCTGGCCGTCCAGGTTAATCTGGTGCAGATGGCCGGAACCATAATACAGTTTGTTGATGGTACGTCCGTCTGGCAGGGTGGTGGCGATGCGGTTGCCCAGTTTGTCATACTGATGCTGCAGAACACCCTGTGCAGTGGTTTCGCTCAGCAGGTTGCCCATTATGTCGTAGCTGAAGCTGATCAGTTCCGGTTCGGCTTCCGGCGCTAAACCGGCGGCTTTAAAGCCGACTTTGAGCAGGTTGTCGACTTTGTCATACTGGTAGGCGGTGGTGCCGTCGGGGGTGTATTTGCCAATTAAGCGCCCGACGGCATCGCGTTTGAAACGGTGTTCGATCTGATGCGGGCTGCCGGCTGCAAAACGCACGCTGCTGACGTTGTCAAGCAGGTCGTAGCTCAGCTGCTGTTTACGCCCGTCCAGATCGGTCTGTTCGGTCAGGCGGTCGCCGGCATCATACTGAAACCGGTACTGTTCGCCGTTTTCATTGGTCAGGGCGGTAAGGCGGCCGTAGGCATCGTAGCTGATGCCGAACTGACGGCCGGCGGCGTCGATGCGGGTATGTACCAGTCCGCGCTGGTCACGGCGGTAGCAGGTGGTGTGGCCGGCCGGATCGGTATAGCTTTGTAGCTGGCCGGCGGCATTGACGCTGTAGTGTTCCTGCCTGCCGTCCGCCAGGGTGGCGCCAATGAGTTGGCCGGCTGCGTTGTACTGGTATTTGCTGCTGTTACCGATGGCATTGGTGATGCCGGTGAGGTTACCAGCGGTATTGTAATAGAAATGGGTGATGGAGCCGGAACAGTCTACATGCTGGATAAGCTGGCCGTTTTCGTTCCAGCGCAGATGTTTGTTGCCGCCGCGTGCATCGGTGATGCAGACAACCTGTCCGTGCCGGTCGTACTGGTAGTGGGTATGCTGCTGTAACGGGTCGGTGACGGTGAGCAGGTTACCGCGCTCGTCGTAGTAATAGCGCCAGCTGCTGCCGTCGGGGTCGACGCTGATGGTCGGCAGTGCCCAGTGCGGCAACCACTGGGTTTGGGTAGTTCTGCCCAGTGGGTCGATTTCTGCAGTTTCGCGTCCTTGTTCATCATAGCTGTAGCGCCATTGTCCGCCCTGCGGATCGGTCATGCAGACCAGCTGCTCATATTCATTCCATTCAAATTCGGTGGTCTGACCAAGGGCATCGGTGTAGCGGGTAATCTGGTAAATTTCATTCCAGTAATGTTCGCTAACACGACCCAGGCTGTCCTCTACTGTGGTCAGGCGTTTATCTAAATCATAATGGAAACGATAGTCTTCCAGTCGCTGACCGTCGGCTTCGCTCCAGTGCCGGGTTACCCGCCATGCGGTCTCTGCCGCTGCTGTGCTGAAGTGGCTCCACTGATAATAACACTGTAAGCCAGTGGGCAGGCGGTGGTAGGTCATGCGCCGGTCGCTGTTGTAGGCAAATTCGCGGGTCTGGCGGTTCTCGGCATCAAAGACCTGTTGCAGGTCACCTTGTTCGGTGTACTGGTAACGGTTCAGTAAGCGGCTGCTACCGTCGCTCAGCTCTTGGCGGATTTCGGTTACACGCTGCGGATGGCGCTGATCCTGATAGTGCAGGCTGATTCGAGCGGCGTTGTCGTTATCGGCAATTTCGACGATGCGGCTATGGGAATCGCGGTAGATAAGTAACTGGTTGTCGTTGCGGTCCTGCAGCATGCTTAGCAGCAGACGTTTTGGATTGTTGGGATCGGGCTCGAACAGGCGGTAGAGGCCGTCATCATCTTCAATTACCCAGCGGTCCTGGCCGCCACGATAGATGGATAGATTTTCGTTAAGACCACGCATATTCTCACCCGGCTGCATGGGCTCGATTTCCAGCCGCCGACCTTGTTCGTCGATAAAGACGGCGGCGCAGGAACCGTCGGGCTGCGGGTCGATTTCCATTTCAGTTTCATAGCCGACACTCCAGCCGGCACCGAACATATTGTGGGTGCGGGTATCGACACTGCTGTAGAAACGCTGCCATTCGAAGGACAGGTGAGTCGGCAGGGAGAAGTCAAGCTCTTCGGGACCGGCGAGCATTTTGGCACCGGTTGGCAGGTGGACGGGATTACCTTTATTCAGAGCTGCTGCTATTTTGGATCCAGTATAGCTAGCGGCAGAATCGAGCATAAATCCCAGCCCGAAACAGGCAAATGAAGTACAGATCTTTTTGCGATTAAAAATTAATGTAGCTAAAGAAATTAATTGGCCTATAGGATGTTTACCGCTTCTAATTTCACGTACGACAACCGATTCGCCCCCGATGCGTACATTATTAGAAACTTTGATACCACCTTCACAGTCATCAGTGACTTTTGCTTCGCAGGTACTGCGGTCATTGCTGCGTACTGCCGGCTGGCTGTTAATGTAGACTTTTTTAGAACCTTCGGCCAGATATTCAGGTGAGGAAACAGGGGAAGGATGTTTGGCACAGGTAATGGTATCTTCGTTTTGAGGTATCACCGGTTGCTGTGGTGAATCTACGGTTGGCCTCATGAATTCCTGAGCAGCTTTTGTGATTGATTGTACAGGATTTTCACCGAAATTCTTTAAGATGTTTTTTGCGGTATCGATAAAGCTTTCAGGTTGTTCAGGTTCGCCGGCAACTTCTTCAATTAAAATACCCGCAGCCCGGGCTGCCGGCTTACTATTGGTATGAGTATTGGCTGAACCTGTAAAAATTATTCCGTCTTCCACCGGCGGAAATAGCCCGCTGACTGCATCTGCCAAATCTGATATGACAGAACCAAGTCCAGATAGTTCAACGGCCACGCCGACCAGAGCAGACACTATCAAACCACCGGGTATCAAACTTATTGCTCCGTAACAAGCTAGCTCGACTGCTGCACCTGCTATATCAGCCCATATTGAAGTATGTAAAAGAATATCATCCTTCCTGGCAGCCCAGTATGCTTCCCCCATAGCAGCATCCTTTTTTTAATTGAGTATTTATCGCTGAGAATATTACATTTAAATAGTTGAAATCTAATAAGTAATATTATATTATTTTTTACTATAAATTACATATATAATTATTATATTTTATATTGTATTTTTTTGTATATTATTAAAATAATATGAAAATAATTTTAATCAATTCCAATTTAATTACAAATACCATAAAATTACTTATTTAAATAACATATCTATTGAAATTTATTATTTTTTATGTTTAATTTTTCAATAATAAATAAAAACGCAGAAAGCGGAATTTAATGAAGAAAAACATATTATTTTTAACATTATTATTTTCTGCAATTGCACGGGCTGAATTTATTCATCCAATGGATTACGATGGTTCTCAGGAACAGAAAAAAGCAGTAAAACAATTTATTAAACAGCAGGTACAGCATGATTATTGTCAGGAATTAAATATTTGTAATGCATCTGCTCTGCGTAAAATGGAAAAGAAAAATTTCCGGGCATTTATGAAGGCAACGCATGCAACTGACAGAAAAGTCATGGATGAAGCGATTGACCATTGTATGCATTATATGGATATGTGTGAATATTCTATTATTGAACTTAAATATTCAGATATTAAGAAATCTGAAAATTAAACCAAGCTAATAAACAAAACCTGACTTGCTTTATTATGCTACTAATCTGGTTAGCAAACTGTATATAAAGTAACCAGATTGACAATTTAAGTTGAAGCCATCTGTTTTAATTATCCTATTCTCTTTAGCCAACTTAATTTATTCTTAATTAAGTTATATCTTTTATTATTTTTACATTGAATAACTTAGCTCTGGTATGACTGCCTGCTTTATCGCGCTACTATGAAAAAGCCAAATACTTGATTTTCTGGCCAACTATGGAGGCAAACATGAAATTTATTGAACAGTTTAAAGCTTTTTTATTACGAGGCAATGTCATTGATCTGGCTGTCGGTATGGTAGTGGGTACTGCTTTTACTAATATGGTGAAATCACTGGTAGATAATGTCATTATGCCACCAATTGGTCTGCTGATTGGCGGGGTAGATTTTTCCAATTTATTTATTACTTTACGCAGTGGTTCTAAATATCCGGGCCCGTATGAAACACTGGGTGCGGCACAGGCTGCTGGTGCGGTAACACTTAATATTGGTTTATTCATCAATACTGTTATTAGTTTAGTAATCATTGGATTTGCGATTTTTTTGGTTGTCAAAGGAATCGACAAACTGCATAAAAGTCCTGCACCAAAAGCTACCACAAAACAATGCCCTCAATGCTGTACAGATATTCCAATTCAAGCAAAACGCTGCCCGAACTGCACATCCGAGTTAAATTAATTTAAAACAATATTTTGTTTTAAAACGTAGTGTACACTACAAGTAATCAAACAAAATCTGAGTTTTGAGACGATTGAAAAAAGCTACAAATTGTCTGTAGCTTTTTTTGCGCCAGCGAATTATATATATTTTCAGGCAGGCAATGGATAAGTGTGCGTATTAAATATTTACTCAATATGTCACAGAAAATAATTTAAACTTACAGGAATAACAATGCAAAATAGCCCGACTCCGTTTTATAACCCTTTATTAAGCTATGAAGATAATTATCATCAAGGGCCTTTCGGTGATTTCAGAAATTTAAATGTATCTGCTGATATTCAAAGCCAGCCTGAGTGTTTTCTGAATATGGAGGTTAATTTACCTTTTGGTATTCCTGCCGGCCCTTTGTTAAATGCAAATTTTATTCGGGCTGCATTTAAGCATGGTTTTGATTTATGTGTTTATAAAACTGTCCGAAGCCGAGCTCAGGCCAGCCACCCGTTGCCTAATGTGCTATCTATTCATCCTGCCGGTAAGCTTTCTGCTAATGTGGATACTGTTCTGGCTGATAATCAGTACACTCAGCCTTTATCTATAACAAATTCTTTTGGTGTACCTTCTTATAATCCGGATATCTGGCAGGCTGATATGGCAGAAGCAATTCAGGCTGCGCAGAAAGGCCAATATGTTATCGGCAGCTTTCAGGGAACGCCGGGTAATGAATCCAGTATAGAAAAAGATTATGCCCGAACGGCCGTTCTGGTCAATGAAACAAAGGCACCGATACTGGAAGCTAATTTAAGCTGTCCGAATGAAGGGGTAAATAAATTATTGTGCTTTGATTTTGACAAAGTGGAGCGGATAGCTAAAGAAATTAAAAATGCTGTGCCGGATAAACCTTTGTTTCTGAAACTAGCATATTTTGCAGATGATAATGCTATCTTTCCCTTATTAAGTAAGCTGGACGGAGTTGTTGACGGCTACAGTACTATAAATACGTTATCAGCCAGACCGGTTGATGCAGATGGTAAACCTGCATTAGGTGCAGACCGGCCTACCGGTGGTGTTTGTGGTGATGCCATCCGCTGGGCTGGATTAGAAATGGTAGAACGTCTGGCCAGATTAAGAGCCCGTCTGCAAAACCATTTTGCGATTATTGGTGTTGGTGGTGTAAGCTGTACTGAACATTATCAGGCTTACCGTGCCGCCGGAGCTGATGCTGTGATGAGTGCTACTGGTGCCATGTGGAATCCGCAGCTGGCTATTGAAATTAAGAAAAGTCTGAATAAATAATATATAAAAGCAGACAACCAGAAGTTAATCAGGCTGTCTGCTTTATTATGTACAGAATTTTTTCATCGCTTTATACGATAAGGTTCATCCATAGCAATAAAATCTTTTTCTTCAAGTGCCTGGGTAATCCATGCTGCTACTGCTTCATTGGCACATAATGCATTTATATAATCAGTCAGGATTGCTGAAGTATGAATTTGGAAACCTTTTAATCTTAAACACATGGGTGCATAAAAAGCATCGGCAATACTGAATTTACCAAACAGAAACGGCCCTTCAGATACAGCCAGAAATGATGACAAATGCTGATCAAGGAAATCAATTTCTTGTTTTACTGCGGGAAAATCCCGCAGGATAATCTGGCCGGTTTCAGGCAACACTGCCTCGATATTCATAGGAAAATGCCGGCGTATATGATTATATCCATTATGCATTTTAGCCACTATACTTCTAGCTCTGGCACGGGCTTTATAGTCTTGCGGCCATAATGCCAGTTTCGGATGTTGCTCTGCAAGATATTCACAAATTGCCAGAGAATCACTGACAATCAGATCATCATCTGTTAATACAGGCACAGTACCATAAGGATTGAGCGGCAGTATGGTTTGTTTAAAAACCGAATCGGGTGCAAAACTGTCAAAGCGTACCAGATGCTCAGTAAAGTCTATCTGAAAATGCTTCATGACTACCCATGGCCGCATTGACCAGGTAGAATAATTTTTATTGCCGATATAAAGTGTGTAATTCATTCGCTTTTTTCTTTTAGTAGTCATATTTTCTAATTGATTAAGCATAGTATCAGCTTAATCTTGTGTAATCTAGCGCAAGGGAAAGATAAATCAGAAAAGTGCTTTAATACAGATTTTTTTGCCCGTGCCGGTAAATTCGGTACAATAACAGGCTAAATTAATCAGTCCTACAGCAGTTATTGCACATGCTCAGCTATCGCCATGCTTTTCACTCCGGTAATCATGCCGACATTCTTAAACATTATTGTCTGATGACAGTACTGGAATATTTCAAACTGAAAGACAAACCTTTTTGCTATGTTGATACTCATGCAGGTGCAGGGCTATATAGCCTGATCAGTAAAGAAGCTCAGAAAGTTGGTGAATACAGGGAGGGAATCGGCAGGCTTCTGGCTGCAACTAATCTGGAAAATAGTTTAAAACAATTCCGTAATGCTGTTGTCTCCTGCCTGCCGGATGATACAAATCTTTATTGCGGCTCCCCATGGCTGGCTCAGGCTCAGGCTCGTGAACAGGATCGTCTGCGCCTGTTTGAATTACATCCCGCGGATGCAGAACTATTGCGTAATAATATGCGTAATATTAAACAGCCAAACCGTGCTCAAGTTTTTTGCGATGATGGCTTTAAAGGTCTGCTATCTATGCTTCCCCCGCCAAGCCGGCGTGCAGTCGTGTTAATTGATCCGCCATATGAATTAAAACAAGATTACCAACAGGTAACAGACACGCTTAAGACCGCCCTGAAAAAATTTGCTAGTGGCTGTTATTTAATATGGTATCCATGTCTGAGCCGTGGTGAAAGTCTGAAATTACCCCAAAATCTGCAAAAACTGGCTCCTGATAATTTTGTTCAGGCAGAATTGTATGTACACGCACCACGCCCGGATGGTTTTGGTATGCACGGCAGTGGTATGTTTATTATCAATCCGCCGTACACATTGCCCGGGATATTGGAAAAGGTATTACCGGCAATGACTCGGTTACTGGCTCAGGATGACAGCGCACATTTCGTTCTTAACTCTGTGATTGCCTGAATATAAATAATTTATGGTTAGCAGATTCTGTTATTTAGTCGGGAAAAGTTAAAGCTATTCTGTAAGCTTACATGCGCAGTGTATCCGGCCTGTAATAAAGAAATCAGAAGGTCGGATTAAAGTGGAAATCCGCAATCATTATCGCTGAATAATTTCATTGATTTTCTGAAAAAAATCATTCAAAGATAAATACATTCTAATGTATATAGTGATTAAACGAGCTGAATAATACTTAAGAAATGTATAATAATAGTGAGTTTTAAAAGGGAGTATTCGCA
This sequence comes from Snodgrassella sp. ESL0323, assembly GCF_013346865.1. NCBI lineage: Bacteria > Pseudomonadati > Pseudomonadota > Betaproteobacteria > Neisseriales > Neisseriaceae > Snodgrassella > Snodgrassella sp. ESL0323. The sequence goes on from NZ_JAAEDT010000018.1 coordinate 24,614, forward strand.
TGTCTGTTTTACTGTCTGATTATCTGCAACAGCAGCAGCAAAAATATGCTGTTACACCGCATTTGCCTGATGTGATTACTAGCATTAGTCAGGCCTGTCTGCACATTAATCGTGAAATACGTCTGGGCGCTCTGGATAATATTCTGGGCAGCGCTCATACAGGTAATATACAAGGTGAAGAGCAGAAAAAACTGGATGTTTTATCCAATCAGATTATGATTGATACCCTCTCTGCTAATCCGGCTATTGCCGGACTGGCCAGCGAGGAAGAGGATTCATTTGTTACAGCCAGTCAGAATGGACAGTTTCTGGTGTTATTCGACCCACTGGATGGAAGTTCCAATATTGATGTGAACATATCCATCGGGACTATTTTTTCGGTATTGGCTAAACCGGATGGTGCGCTTACTACAGAAAGCTTTTTACAATCCGGCCGGCAACAGCTTGCCAGTGGTTATGTGCTGTACGGACCGCAAACCATTCTGGTACTGACATTGAAACATGGTATTGCCATGTTTACTCTGAATGAACATAACCAGTTTCAACTGACTCAGGAAAATCCGCAGATACCAGTATCTACAGCTGAATTTGCTATTAATATGTCTAATCAGCGCCACTGGCAGCCAGCTATGCAAAATTATATTGCTCAGTTGCTAGCAGGTAAAAGTGGCTGTCGCGGAAAAGACTATAATATGCGCTGGGTGGCATCGATGGTAGCCGAGGTGCACCGAATTCTTATTCGTGGCGGTATCTTTACTTATCCGCAGGATAATCGCAACCCTGATAAACCTGGTAAGCTACGCTTAATGTATGAAGCAAATCCTATGAGTTTGCTGGTTGAGCAAGCTCAAGGAGCTGCTACAAACACTCGTCAGAACATTCTTGATATTCAACCAGAAGGCCTGCATCAGCGTGTAGCCGTTGTACTTGGCAGCAAGGAAGAAGTAGACTACGTTACTGCTATGCATAATGCAGACTAACCATTGCAGATCCTTCTGCAATTTTTTTATTTTACTCCCTCAGGAGATTTTAATGATTAAATTAACTACAAATTTTGGTGTTATCGGTATTGAGCTTAATCATGAGAAAGCACCCAAAACCGCTGAAAATTTCGAACGCTATGTTCGTGAAGGCTTTTATGATGGAACCATTTTTCACCGGGTTATCGATGGTTTTATGATTCAGGGTGGTGGCTTTGATAAAGATATGCAACAAAAACCCACTCATGAACCGATTGAAAATGAAGCCAATAATGGTTTGAAAAATGATCGCTATACTATTGCAATGGCTCGTACCATGCAGCCTCATTCAGCCAGCGCACAATTTTTCATCAATGTAAAAGATAATGATTTTCTGAACCATACTAAACCGGATTTACACGGCTGGGGATATGCTGTATTTGGTAAAGTAGTTGAAGGACAAGATGTGGTTGATAAGATTAAAGGCGTTAAAACCGGTAATCATGGCCCGCATCAGGATGTACCGGTTGAAAATGTGATCATTGAAAAAGCTGAAATTGTTTAAAGAACATTAAAAAATAAATGCATTAGATAATCCTGATGCATTTTTAAAAAACAATTAACTGCTTTTTTAACTCTTTTTTGTATAATTAATGATGTCTTCATAAGCCAAATTTTTTGGTATTGAAAAATTTTGCTAAAGATTTACTTCAATAATTTAAAATACAAGGAGGACACAATGATTATAGTTACTTCCAAACTCAAAAAACTGTTGGAAGAATTACTGGCTAAATTTGAAGAATATAATAAATTTTTAGATTAATATTTTGCTAAAAATAAGTTTATAGCATCAGGTCATTTAGACAATTAAACTGGTGCTATTATTAACGTAAAGAACAAAATCATTATTATTGCAAATATGTTAATATTATTTGTGGTAAGAATGATGATTAATTTTAATGTTATAGTTTATTCTGCCGCTACGTTATTAATATTTTTAGCAGACAATAATGATAATTAAGGAGATGAGAACATGAAAAATCTTAGAATGAAATATTTTGACTTATCACCAGAACTCATGAGTGGTTTTAGAGCCGTGAAAGTCGCCCTTGAGAAAAGCGTTGTAGAACAGAATCTTATTGAGTTAGTCTATCTCAGAGTTTCTCAAATTAATGGATGTGCATATTGCCTAAATCTACATACAAATTCCCTGCTAAAAGCTGGTGAAACGCAGCGCCGCATATCTGAAGTAGCAGGATGGCGTGTTAGTGATCAATTTTCTAAAAAAGAACAAGCGGCACTGAACTGGGCAGAGCAGTTAACACTAATATCGACAAGCCACGCCGATGATGAGTCGTTTGAGTTATTAAAAAATTTCTTCAATGATACAGAGATATCTGACCTTACATTTGCGATATCGCTGATGAATGGAATGAACAGACTTGCCATTTCTATGCGGCAATAAGGTGCATTATGGGCAATGTTGAACAGTTGACTTAAGTAAGGTGTAGGTTATTTAGGAATCAGAGTCTAGGTGCTGGTAATTTCTTTTTTAAAGCCTTAAGTGCTTATCTGAATAGGGAAGCAGACTATTTCTTTCTTGAAAAAGAATTTATTGCACCTGATGGGAATGTCTACAAAAGCTTTTCATTAAACTCTTTACTTTATATGAAGTCATTAAAAGCATCGCGGTATAGTAATGAGTGATTCACTTGAATAAGCAAAATTTTCTGGCCTTGAAAAATTCTGCTAAAAATTTACTTCAATAATTTAAAATACAAGGAGTACTTAATGATTATAGTAACTTTCAAATTCAAAAAACCGCTGGAAGAACTACTGGCTAAATTTGAAGAACATAATAAATTTTTAGATGAGTATTTTGCTAAAAATAAGTTTATAGCATCAGGTCCTTTAGACAATAAAACTGGTGCTATTATTATAGTAATGAGTGATTCGCTTGAAGAAGTGAAAAATATTATGAAATCAGATCCATTTTGTGTTTATGATCTTGTTGATTTAGAATTTACTTTATTTCAGGCTGCTAAAATCTCACCTAACTTATTAAATAATTAAGTTCATATTTTCACAGCAGACAGTCTTGTTAAAGGCTGCTTTTTATGCTATTAAATAAAACTGTATCGATGAATAAAACAATACCCTGCTAAACTATTTTAGCAGGGTATTTAGCCATATAAAATGATTTATTGAAGTGGCTTCATATTCATTACTTCCATCAGGAAATTGGTAAATGCCGGATTAGCCGGTTTGGAGCGCATTACCGGCCAGCGCTGCTGCCAGCCTGATAAAGCATTCTGTATATAAGCTTTCGACTGTGCTGTATCAATTGAACCTTGCTGACTTTCAACCACACTGCGTAAGTAAATGGCATACATGTCATCATCTACCATGTTATGCCCTACCTGAGCTATGCGAAACTGATCCAGTAATTGTGCAGCCTGAACTTTGGTCATATTTCCCTGTGAAACCTGAAAACTCAGGCGAGTAGCTTCATTACGAATCCGTGCTACATCCGACCAATGGCTGCTGGCTAAATGAAATTCAGTATTTGCTGCAGTACCATTTACTACCTGTACCGGTTTAACTTCTTTACTATCCTTAGTCGTTAAAGGGTTATTAAAAGATGAACAACCACCCAAAAAGGCTGCAACGACACATAATGCTAATGTTTTTTTCATCATTTGTTTACTCAGTATATTGCTTGAAAATATTGCTTAAAACAAAATTAAAAGCCAGCTAGCTTAAGCGTATGGCTGTACATATATCGTTTACAATTGTATCACAGCCATGACTGTAATAAAAAACCGAACCAGTTGTTTTCTGATTCGGTTTTATTCATACAATAGTTTGATCAGGCAAGATCGGCAAATAATGGTGTTGACAGGTAACGCTCACCATAAGAAGGAATTAAAACTACAATCAGTTTATTTTTGTTTTCCGGTTTGGCTGCAAGCTGCAGAGCAGCCCATACAGCAGCTCCGGAAGATATTCCGACCAGAATACCTTCTTTAGATGCCATGGCACGTGCAGTATCAAAACAAACATCGTTCGGCACTTCAATAATTCCATCATATATATTGGTATTCAAAGTTTTAGGAATGAAACCTGCGCCAATACCCTGAATCGGGTGTGGACCCTTGCAACCACCGGACAATACCGGAGAAGCTTCAGGTTCAACTGCATAAATTTCTACTTCAGGCTTCTTCTCTTTCAATACTTCCCCTACCCCGGTTATGGTACCTCCTGTACCGACACCGGCTACGAAAATATCAATTTTTCCATCGGTATCATGCCATATTTCCTGTGCAGTAGTTTCACGGTGAATCTCTGGATTAGCCGGATTTTCAAACTGTTGCGGCATAAAGTATTTTTTCGGGTCTGAATCAACGAAAGCCTGTGCACGGGCAATGGCACCAGACATGCCTTCTGCTCCGGGCGTTAATACCAGCTCAGCGCCAAAAGCACGCAATAACATGCGCCGTTCTTTACTCATTGTTTCCGGCATGGTAATAATCAGTTTATATCCGCGTGCAGCGCAAACCATGGCCAGCCCAATACCGGTATTACCACTTGTCGGCTCTACAATTACTGTATCAGAATGAATTTTACCGGCTTTTTCTGCAGCATCAATCATACTGGCTGCTATTCTATCCTTAACACTGTTGCCCGGATTAAAAAATTCCAGTTTGACTACAACTTTACCCGGTAAACCCGCACTTAGACGATTCAACTGTACCAGTGGTGTATTACCAATTAAATCGGTGATGCTAGAGGCGATATTCATTTATTATCCTTCGTCATGAGAAACTATCTTTGTTATCTTAGATGAAAATTGTGACCAGCCTAAATAATTTATATGCGGATAGATACAATTAATATTTATATAGACGTACTAAATATATATGATATAGGCTTAAAATATTAATATTATTGCTAAAATGCTATCAATTATTATAACAGTAATCTGAAAAATTATTTAATCTTAACATTTGGAAAATTACTTAATCAGGAAGCTTATTCAGATTTGATATTGCCATAAAAAATTTCAGCCAATAAAAAAGGCTGCCGTCACCGGTAGCCTTTTGTACAGCAATCAGTATATGTTATATCTTAGGCATCCACTTTAGCCGCTACATCTACATATTCCTGAATTTCATTGAAGTTCATATAACGATAAATTTCAATACCTTTATCATTGATAATGGCAATATTTTCGCGATATTCATCGATATTCGGAATATGTCCCAGTTTTGAACAGATGGCTGCCAGTTCGGCTGAGCTCAGATATACCTTGGTATTTTTACCCAGTCGATTCGGAAAATTACGGGTAGAGGTTGAAACAACAGTTGATCCCTCTCTTGCCTGTGCCTGATTACCCATACATAAAGAACAGCCCGGCATTTCCATACGCGCACCTACCCGGCCCAGAATACCGTAATACCCTTCATCAGACAGCTCTTTGGCATCCATTTTGGTAGGAGGAGCTACCCACAGCCGGACTGGCAGATCAGTTTTACCATCCAGTAATGCTGAGGCAGCTCGATAATGACCAATATTTGTCATGCATGAGCCGATAAATACTTCATCAATATGGGTACCTGCCACATCAGACAAGGTTTTCACATCATCCGGATCATTCGGACAAGCCAGAATAGGCTCTTTAATCTCATCCATATTAATATCAATAATGGCAGCATATTCTGCATCTGCATCAGCTTCAAGTAAATTCGGTTCTGCCAGCCATTGCTCCATTTTCTCAATACGGCGTTTCAGTGTGCGTGCATCCTGATAACCATTGGCAATCATATTTTTCAGCAATACGATATTGGATCTGAGATATTCCTCAATAGGTTCTTTATGCAGTTTTACTGTACAGCCGGCAGCTGAACGCTCTGCAGAAGCATCTGTGAGCTCAAAGGCCTGTTCAACTTTCAAATCCGGTAAACCTTCGATTTCCAGAATCCGGCCAGAGAAGATATTCTTTTTACCTGCCTTGGCAACGGTAAGTAAACCCTCTTTGATAGCCTGTAAGGGAATGGCATTAACCAAATCACGCAAAGTAATACCCGGCTGCATTTTACCGGAGAAGCGTACCAATACTGACTCCGGCATATCCAGCGGCATAACACCGGTTGCAGCAGCAAAAGCTACCAGACCGGAACCTGCGGGAAATGAAATACCCAGAGGAAAACGTGTATGTGAATCACCGCCAGTACCTACCATATCGGGTAGCAGCATACGGTTCAGCCATGAATGAATAATGCCGTCACCCGGACGCAGAGCCACACCACCGCGTGAAGACATGAATACCGGCAATTCTTTATGGGTTTTAACATCAACAGGTTTCGGATAAGCGGCGGTATGGCAGAAAGATTGCATCACCAAATCCGCACTAAATCCCAGACAGGCCAGATCTTTCAGCTCGTCACGGGTCATGGGGCCTGTAGTATCCTGTGAACCGACTGTAGTCATGCGCGGTTCACAATAAGTACCCGGGCGAATACCCTGACCTTCCGGCAAACCACAAGCGCGGCCAACCATTTTTTGTGCCAGAGTAAAACCGGCTGTGCTTGGCGCCGGAGACTGTGGCAAACGGAAAACTTCTGAATGCCCCAGATTTAGTGCATCTCTGGCTTTAGCTGTCAGACTACGACCAATAATCAGATTAATACGACCACCCGCCTGAACTTCATCCAGAATTACTTGAGATTTCAATTCGAATTCAGCAACAGTTTCGCCGTTTTTGATAATTTTGCCTTCATAAGGCAAAATATCAACTACATCACCCATTTCCAAGCTGGATACATCAACTTCTATAGGCAATGCACCTGAGTCTTCCTGTGTGTTGAAGAAAATCGGAGCAATTTTGCCACCGAGACATACGCCGCCGAAGCGTTTATTCGGTACATAAGGAATATCTTTACCGGTATGCCAGATTACGGAATTCGTTGCTGATTTACGAGAAGAACCTGTACCAACTACATCACCTACATAGGCAACCAGATTACCTTTGGCTTTCAGCTCAGCCAGTTGTCTGATCGGCCCTACCTCACCCGGCTTATCGGGTTGAATGCCTTCACGCGGATTTTTAAGCATAGCCAGTGCATGCAAAGGAATATCCGGACGGCTCCATGCATCAGGTGCAGGTGATAAATCATCGGTATTGGTCTCACCTACTACTTTAAATACGGTAATCGTGATTTTTTCCGGAACTTTTTCACGCGTAGTAAACCATTCAGCATTAGCCCACGATTCAATGACTTCACGAGCATACTGATTACCGGCGCGCATTTTTTCTTCTACATCATGGAAAGCATCAAACATCAGTAAGGTATGTTTTAAAGCATTTGCTGCAGTAGAAGCCAATTCTTCATTATCCAAAAACTCTATTAAAGGCTGGACGTTATATCCACCCAGCATGGTACCCAGTAATTCAACTGCGAAAGTTGGTGTAATTAACGGGCTGATAACTGTTTTTTCTGCAACAGCACCAAGAAAAGATGCTTTTACTTTAGAAGCATCATCTACACCCGGCGGTACCCGGTGCGACAGCAGCTCAACCAGAAACTTTTCTTCTCCTTTGGGAGGATTTTTCAGCAATTCAACCAACTCTTCTGTCTGCTTAGCTGTTAGCGGCAATGGCGGAATACCCAGTGCTTCGCGTTCAGCAGCGGCTGCGCGGTAGGCTTCTAACATCTCGAATGTCCTTAATGTAATGGTTTTTAAATTTTTCTTGTAAATTAATTATGCATTAGCAATGCAATAACCTGAATGATAACCGAAAACAGGAACGATTGAAACATTTTGTAGTCAGATGTAGTCGATATAAGGAAATGTAAAGATTAAAATAAAAGCAGCCCGGACGGGCTGCTGTAAATAGTAAAGATACGGAATTTAATCTGAAGAAATCAATCTTATTTATTTAAATTCAGGAACGACTTTTCTTTTTAGTGGTTCCTTTGCGCGCGCCGCTACCCTGTGTATTTTTACTTTGACTAACCGGGCGTTTTTGCATTGTCAGATTATTCTGTTTTGCCTGTTCATAAACAGGTAATACTTCAGGCAACATTTTTTTCAATGCTTTAATACGAGCATCATTACTTGGGTGGGTGGATAACAGGCTTGTGCTGCTATTGTTACCCATTACTTTATTCATTTTTTCCCAAACTGTAACGGCTGCATTCGGATCATAACCAGCCTGTGCCATTAGTCTCAGTCCACCGGCATCAGCCTGACTTTCCTGATGACGTGAAAAAGGCAGGTTTAAACCATATTGATTTAATATATCTTTATAAAAATTCATATCATTAGCATTAACGCCTGTTTTTGACTGCAAAGCAGAACCGCCCACTTCCAGAGCTGTACTGGTCAAGATCTGTTGTCCGGCAGCTTTTTTGCTATGCTCCTGAAGAGCATGAGTCATTTCATGACCAACGATTGCTGCAATTTCATCATCACTCAGATTCAGATTTTTCACAATACCGGTATAAACCACCATTTTTCCACCCGGCATTGCAAAGGCATTTACTTCATTACTGCGAATTACATTAAGCTGCCAGTTAAATGCCACACCCGTTTTATTAGCTTCATTAGCATACGGCACTAAGCGCTGAAATACTGTACGTACACGTTTGGCAACAGGAGTATTGGTCTCTATCTGACCTTTAGCCTTTGCCTGCCCCATCATCTGGGAGTAGCTCTTAGCTGCAGATTCATTTAATGTTTGTGTATCATAACCCATCACATCCGCAACCTGTGCACAGCCGCTTAAAGCCATACAAATAGTTGCTACAGTAGCAGTTAGTAGTTTCGGTTTGATTTTGAGTAAATTCATAATTTATCCAAATAAAAAAAGAAATTGAAAATTAATACTTTTCGCAATTTTTCAATAAGCCATCAATAGGCCATATGTAATAAATATTTATATTATATTTTATTATATTAATTTCAATATAGTAAAATTAACATAATCATACATTAAAATATCAGTCAGACCAATTTTTAGCCGTTACCAGCAATTAACTGTTTCATTATTAATTCATATATTCAATTATTTGAATCTTAATTCCATACAATTTAAAAGTATTCGTTTATTATTTCATTTGCATTAATCTATTATCATAAGTGTCGCAGTTTTACACCAATATTTGCATCAATCAGTACAAACGATAAAATAACAAAGATACTACTGAGATGACGTAAATAACGTGAAAATCCTGATACTCGGTTGCGGGCAGGTTGGTTCAACTATTGCCAGTAATCTGGCCAGAATGACTAATAATGATGTCACTATTATTGATATCAATGAGATTGCCTTGCAGCAAATTAACCAACGCCTTGACGTACAAACTATTGTAGGCAATGGTGCCTGGCCTTCCGTATTGTCCGCAGCCGGTGCACAGGATGCAGACATGATATTAGCATTAACTCAGAATGATGAAACCAATATGGCAGCCTGCCGGATTGCCTATGCTCTATTCAATACACCTAACCGTATAGCTCGGGTTCGCTACAGCGATTTTGTTGAATTCGAAACCGGTAATAATAATTACAAAACCAGTCTGGACTTATTCAATATCACTGAAGCCATTAGTCCTGAGCAACTGGTAACAGAGCAGATTGTCAATTTATTACTACATTCCAGTGCACTGCAAATTCTGCGATTTGCACACGACAAAATTCGTTTACTGGTAATTCGTGCTCAGAATGGCGGTATGCTGGTCAATCAGCCCATCAGTAACCTGAAACAGCATCTGGAAGAAGGTGTAGATTGTCAGATTTGTGCTATCTACCGCAACAATCATCTGCTCGTTCCCACCGGAAGTACAGTCATACAGGAAGATGATGAGGTTTTTGTTCTTACACCCACAGCCTATCTAGAAAACATCATGCGTGAGCTGCGACCGATTAACAAACGCACACGCAGGATAATGATTGCCGGTGGCGGAAATATTGGCTATCGCGTTGCCAAACAACTGGAAACCAAGTTGGATATCAAGATTATTGAACGAAAACAAAATCGTGCTGAATGGCTGGCGGAAAACCTGAACAATACTCTTGTGCTGGTAGGTAATGCATCCGACGAAAGTCTGCTGGAAAACGAATATATCGATGAAATAGATGTGTTCTGTGCGCTTACTAATGATGATGAAAATAATATCATGTCGGCAATGCTGGCTAAAAATCTCGGTGCAAAAAGAGTAATGGCGATTATTAATCGCTCCAGCTACGTTGATTTATTGCAGGGAAGTGCCATTGATATTGTGATATCTCCGCATTTAATTACGATTGGTTCTATCCTGACTCATGTACATCTGGGCGATATTATGGCAGTTTATCCGCTACGCCGCGGTTCTGCAGAAGCGATTGAAGTAGTGCTGCACGGTGATCGCCATACATCTAAGTTAATCGGTCGTACCATGACTCAGCTGCGACTGCCAGCCGGCTGTTATTTTGGTGCAGTCATTCGCAATGAAAAAATAATTATGTATCATCAGGATACAGTTCTTGCAGATGGAGACCATGTTATATTTTTTATCGCTCGGCGTAAGGCTGTTCAGGATCTGGAAAAAATGATTCAGGTCAAACTGGGCTTTTTTGCTTAAGGCTGCCAGACTATGAGCCATTTTACCAATCGCTTTGTTTTGCATCACAAGGAATCAGGTTTTCTAAATAAAATTGCGCCTACAGCACATATTGTGGCTAAAACCGGTTTTCTGTTTTCCTTGTTACTGCTTGCTCCGGCGATTGTTTCTTTAATCTATATGGATCATGTGTTTCCAGCATTTGCTTTCACTGCCGGAATTTGCATGAGTGTATGTGTAGTGGCATGGTTATTAACCATGCGCTATAACCGTGAATTGCGACCGCGTGATGGTTATACACTGGTATTTATGCTGTGGATTGGCTTTGCGCTGATTGCCTGTCTGCCCTTTTATATTTATTTACCCGGACTAGGCTTTACTAACGCCTATTTTGAAGCTATTTCAGGGCTGACTACTACCGGTGCTACTATTATTACCAGTTTGGATTCACTTGCGCCATCATTGAATTTTTGGCGCCACATGCTTAACTGGCTGGGTGGCATGGGTATTATTGTACTGGCTGTTGCGGTGATGCCTATGCTCGGCGTAGGAGGAACACAGCTATTCAAAGCAGAAATACCCGGTGTAAATAAAGACAGTAAGATGGCACCGCGTATTTCTGAAACGGCTAAGCGCTTATGGGGTGTCTATGTTTTATTTACTATAGTCACTTTACTGGCACTGCGTCTGGCCGGAATGAGTTGGTTTGATGCGGTCTGTCATGCCATGTCTGCTTTTTCACTGGGTGGATTTTCTACCCACGACAACAGTATTTCCTACTTCCATTCCGTTCCAATTGAAATAATTCTTAGTATTGCCACTTTATTAGGCGCAATCAATTTCAGTAATCATTTTAATGCATTACAGAAAGGCTCATTACGTTATTACTGGCGTGATGAAGAGGTAAGAGTTTTATTATGTGTTCTCTTATTCAGCATTGTCGGTATCAGCCTGTATCTGTGGTGGCATAGCTTTTATTCTTTTTCAGAAGCATTTCGCTACACCAGTTTTAATCTGATTTCAATCGGACTGGCAAACGGTTACTCAAATACAGATTTTGCCAAATGGCCTTTAATTGCTTCATTATGGATGTTTTTTCTGTCCAATATACTGTCTAACGGCGGTTCAGCCGGTGGCGGTATCAAAACGGTACGAGCTATTGTATTATTTAAATTCAGTCTGAGAGAAATGCTGCTGATGCTGCATCCAAATGCTGTCAGTATGGTTAAAATAAACGGCAGCAATATTCCTGACCGGCGTGCACTGACAGTAATGGCCTTTGTATTTGTATATGTGCTGACTATTATTTTATTCAGCTTTGCACTGATGATCAGCGGACTAGATTTTCTGTCTGCACTTACCGCTGCCATAAGCTGTATTACTAATGCCGGCCCCGGACTGGGTGCTGTAGGGCCAGCCAATAATTTTGCTTTTCTTTCAGACATTCAAAAGTGGTTATGTATTATGATTATGCTACTTGGTCGTCTGGAAATTTTTACTGTTTTTATACTCTTTACGCCGGCTTACTGGAAAAAATAAATTATATTATGAGAAAAAATGAAGGAAAGAAATTGATTAAACATTTAATGATGCTGAAATCAAAATTAGCTGTTCAAAAGCATCGGCTGATTCCCGGAACACTGCTTCTGATAACTGCATGCAGCAATCAGCATGAAGTACCTATTCAGCCAATTAATTCTAATACAGGTAATGCGGTTCTGCCGGGAACCCAGGCCAGCGAAACACCGGATAAAATTATTAGCAGTTTCCAGCAATATCAGAATGCTCTTAAAGCGGTTAAAAACGGAGATGATGTATTACCCGCTCAATTCCTGGCCCGTCAGCCGGATAGTGCAATGAGTAACAGTATTCGTAATAACTGGTTACAGCAATTGGGAAAAAGGGGGAACTGGGCTGTATTTCGTCAGCAATACTCATTAATGGATAAAAATGTCCGTGATATGGAAACCCGTTGCTATGCAGTACAAGGGGGTATAGAAAGTGATTCCAGCCTGATCGCTAGCCTGAGCCAGGAAACAGGTAATCTGCCGACAGGATGTAATCGCCTGCTTGTACAAGCTGCTGCCAGCCAGCAAATTAATGTACAAAATGGCTGGCGGCGTGTACGTTATCTGCTTGCACTGAATCAAATTACTAATGCACGTAATCTGGCTCAGGCTTTGGGTAGTCCTTTACCTGATCCGCTGAGTGCCACTGCGGGAAACAGTCAGGGGGCACGTGAAGCTTTGTTATACCAGGTAACCAGCAAAGAAAACCGCAGTAAAGACAGTGCTGCAAACACATTACAGCAAATATCAGCCAGTCTGACTAAAGAGCAAATCGGTTTCGGCTGGGGACAATTGGGATTGGCTCAGGCTTATAGTCTGAATTCAGCAAATGCACTGACTTATTTCGACCGTGCCGATCCGGCACAGATGAATAATGAAATGTGGGAATGGTATGCCCGTTCAGCACTGCGGTTACAGCGCTGGCAAAAACTGAATAGCATTATTCGCAGCATGCCAGAAGCTTTGCAGCAACAGGTTACATGGCAGTACTGGCTGGCACGCAGTTACCGTGCATTAGGGCAAAATAATCAGGCACGTGAAATATTTGAGCAGACAGCCAAACGCGGACACAATTTTTATTCTCTGCTTGCAAAAGAAGCGCTTGGCAACAAAGTAAATGTTCAAAACACTGTTGCTAAAAGCAGCCAGCAAATTCAAAGCAAAATAGCAACCGATGGCAATATTGACCGTTCCCTGACTTTATTTAAAACTGCACAGGCTGAAAACAACTGGACAATGCGACGTCAGGCTCAGCAGGAATGGCGCTATGCGACACGTAATTTCAATGATGACACCTTAATTGCTGCCGCAACATTAGCCGAAAACAATGGTTTTTATGAAATGAGTATCTATAGTGCAGACCGGGCTGATAACCAGCTTAATTATGAATTGCGCTATCCGGCACCATTTAAAGAACTGACTGTTCCGTTTGCTCAGCAAGTCGGCATCGATCCTGCCTGGGTGTATGGCTTAATCCGGCAGGAAAGCCGTTTTATGATTGGTGCACGATCCAGTGTTGGCGCGACCGGACTGATGCAGGTCATGCCGGCTACAGCTCGCGATATAGCCAAACGTCTGGGTATGGACAGCAGCGAGCTGTATACCATGAGCGGAAATATTCGTATGGGTACATGGTATATGAGTAGCGTACGTAAACAATTTGCCGATGAAGTATTGGCCACAGCCGGCTACAATGCCGGCCCCGGACGTGCTCGTCGCTGGCAGGCTAATACGCCTCTTGAAGGAGCAATTTATGCGGAAACGATACCTTTTGATGAAACGCGAACTTATGTTAAAAATGTAATGGCCAATACGACTTATTACGCCAATCTGTTTGGTGAACCCAGAACCACCCTGACAGAACGCATGGGTACCGTCCCCGCCCGCTAGTACAGCCAGTGAGCATCATTGCTCTGATTAACCTGTGTTTACCTTAAGCTACATATAAATACTGCATAATTTACATGCAGATTATTTAACCTTTCTGAAAGCACATTATGTTGTTAGACAGTAAACGTTCCGCAGTATTAATGATTGATTTACAAACACGCCTGTTGCCTGCTTTAAACAACACGGAAGAATTGCTGGCCAATAATATCTGGCTGGCCGGTCTGGCGCATGATATGGCGATTCCTACCCTAATCAGTGAACATTGTGTCGATAAAATCGGTGCAACTCGTGAAGAAATCATCACTGCTGCACCACAAGCAAGAATTGTCCAGAAACAAAGTTTTTCTGTATATGCTGCCGGTGTGCTGAATGAAGACAGCCTGCAACAGGCTAACCAGATCATCATATCCGGTATTGAAGCTCATATCTGTGTTCTGCAGACAGCTCTGGATCTGCGCGCACATGGCTATGAGGTTTTTGTGGTTGCTGATGCAGTCAGCTCTCGCGAACAGGAAGACGTTAAATTAGGTCTGGCACGTATGCAGGCAGCCGGTTGTGAAATTGTCAGTCGTGAAATGATTGCATTTGAATGGCTGGGTAGTGCCAACAACCCGCTATTCAGAGACATTCATAAAAAATATATCCGTTAAATTTGCCAGAATCCTTTACATTACTGTACGGTTTCGCAATCCAGACAAATAGCCAAAAAGCTGAATCCGATTTGATACGGATTCAGCTTTATTTTCATCTGAGACTTTATACTTAATGTATAAAATCAAATTATTTAACCTTCATTTTTGGATTCACTGCGAATAATCAGTAGAGGCAGATTGGTTTCACGCATAACGGTTTCAGCAAAGCTGCCCATTAATAAATGCATCAGACCACTGCGTCCGTGAGTACCGAGAATAATCAGATCGCTACCTTGCTCGTCAGCATAATCAACCAGCATCTGAGCCATTTCTTTTGCCCCTTTATTGGCAATCAGCAGATGCCGATGAACTTTAGTCTCCGGTAAAGCTGCTTTAGCTTTTTCGATTGCTGCATCCAGTACAGTATTGCCTTCTGACAACGCAGCAGCTTCATAACTTTCATGTTGCAGAAATTCAGGAGCCAAAGCCATATATTCAGTCGGATTGGCAACATTCACGACAGTTAATTCTGCATCCTCCCCCTTAGCCAGACCAATAGCATGATCTAAGGCATTTTCTGAAGTATGGCTGCCATCTACCGCTACCAGTAAATGTCTATACATGAAACCCTCCTATCTTTTTAGCAATTCGAATCACTTGGCAGATACAGTATAATACCACTACCTGCCTAAAACAGCTTTACGGATTTAATTTACGTGTCGCAAATACTCACTTTTTCTGCAAATTATCAACGTCGCTTCGGCGGCATTGCCAGATTGTACGGTGAAGATTGTCTTCAGCGTTTTGCCTCGGCTCATGTGTGTATAGTCGGAGTGGGCGGCGTCGGCTCATGGGCAGTAGAAGCTCTGGCACGAAGTGGTGTTGGTTATATAACCCTGATTGATCTGGATAATGTAGCCGAATCAAATATCAATCGCCAGCTTCCGGCCTTAATCAGCCTGATTGGCAAGCCCAAAGTCGAAGCTCTGGCCGAACGTATTGTTGATATTAATCCAGATTGTCAGGTTACCTGCATTGAAGATTTTGTGGAAGCAGATAATATCGAACATATATTCAGCCAGCCGTTTGATTTCGTAATAGATGCAATTGATCAGGTACGCGTAAAAGCGGCTATGGCTGCATTTTTTACCTCCCGAAACCAGCCTTTTATTGTTTCCGGTGGAGCAGGCGGACAGAAAGATGCCGGTTTGATTCAATGCGCTGATTTAAGCAGAGTAACCCATGACCGCATGCTGGCAAATATGCGTTATACATTGCGTAAATACTATGGTTTTAGCCGTCAGCCGGCAGATAAAATGCACATCCCCTGTATTTATTCCAGCGAAACTATAACTCCTCCTCAGTCCGGTATCTGCCTAACAGAACAAACTACTCCGCAAGGTCTTTCCTGCGCCGGTTATGGTGCCTCTATGGTAGTAACAGCCAGCTTCGGTTTGCGCTGTGCTCAGGCTTGTCTGGAATATCTGTGCAAACACTGAACCATAACATGAGTAAAGAAAGTATAGCGGATAAAACTGTTGCTATGCTTTTCGGGCAGCCTGTTACTGAAATTCCACAGGATCTGTTTATTCCCCCGGATGCACTTCAAGTGGTATTACAAAGCTTTGAAGGTCCGCTGGATTTATTACTGTATCTGATTCGTAAGCAAAATATTGATGTACTGGATATTCCCATGCTTACTGTTACAGAGCAGTATTTATCCTATATTCATCAGATGCAACAGCATGAGCTGGATTTAACCGCTGAATATTTGCTAATGGCTGCGGTGTTGATTGAAATTAAAACCCGTTTACTTCTCCCTGCTCCGCCCGCCAGCGAAGAAGAAGTAGCCGATCCGCGTGCTGAATTGGTTCGCCGTCTGCTTGCCTATGAGCAAATGAAGCTGGCTGCAGCCGGACTGGATGCTTTACCCCGTGCCGGACGTGATTTCGGCTGGGCATGGTTACCAGTTGAACTGGTAGCCGTAACACAACCACCGCATGTACAAGTAGCTGATTTAACCCGGGCATGGCTGGCGATTCTTGCCCGCTCTCAGCACAATCGTAGCCATAATGTGGTCAAAGAAACATTATCAGTACGGGCTCAGATGACCGTTGTCCTGCGCTTCCTGCAAACTCGGCAGCACTGTTATTTCACGGAACTCTTTAAGCATAACGACAGTATGGCATTGGTTGTCACCACCTTCATAGCATTACTGGAACTGGCCAAAGAAGGGCTTGTATTTATTACCCAGCATAGTACCGGAGATCCGATTTCTATCCAGACTGCCGGTATCGAATCCGGCAACAATCAAGAATTGATTAATAAACCAGCATTCTAGTGACAATAACTGTAAAAAACCATAATATAACAGTTAATATTCCAATCAGGATAATCTTATGCCTGCTAACCCTGTATTATTTCAAACTCTGTTTAATCATTACTTAAATATTCCGCATTGCCGCTGGTTAAAAATCTACGGTGACAGTAGTTCTGATGAACCTGTTATTTCGGTAGACTGGCGCGACGAATTGCTGGAAAGTCCGAAAACCGGCAATATTCATGGCGGGGTCATTACTACTCTGGTAGATATGGCTTCCGCATGTACATTAGCAGCATTGTTTCAACAGTTTGAAACGACTGCTACACTGGATATGCGCATAGATTATCTGATGCAGCCAGTGCCTGATCAGCCTATACATGTACGTGCACACTGTTACCGGCAGGAAGGTCCAATTGCCTTTATCCGCAGCCACTGCTTTCAAAATGATGAAACCCGGCCATTTGCACTGGGAATGTCTACTTTTATTCATAACCCATTAACCCAAGTAGAACAGCAAGCATTACAGGCGTATCTGCAACAGGAGCAGGCAAAATGAACCCAACAATTTTTCAACTGGATGAACAGCTAACTATTCAAGCTCATCAGCGTATACCGTACTGTGCATCAATCAATCTGCAAATTGGTACGGATAGTCTTAATAAACGTCTGTACAGCTTGCCTTTTGCCAGACAAAATATTGGTAACATTTTCCTGCCTGCACTGCATGGGGGGCTGATTGGCGGCTTTTTACAGAGTTGTATCAGCTTATATCTGATGGAGCAGCAAAACCTGCAAGAATCTGCCCAGATTATTGACTACTCAACGGATTATTTATTAAGCGGTAAACCTGTAGACAGTTATGCACAATGTGAAATTATGCATGCCGGAAAGCGCATTTCACATGTTACTGCAACTATGTGGCAGGCTCAGTCAGATAAACCCATTGCTTTTGCACGGGCACATCTGCAAATGCCAGCAATCGCTAACTAATAAAAAGCTTTTCAATAGTAAACAGTATTAAATCTCAGCTGAACATGAAATTAAGCGGAATAACAATCTAAGTAAATTCAAAGCAAATCAGGAGTAACAAACAATATTGATAGTAAATTATATTCAAGCAACGCAACTGTAATAATAAATCATGTTACAGTTATTCAGATGAACTGCTCAGCAACCGAGTAACGATTACAGCTATACAGATAAAATCCTTTTCTTAAATGAAAACAGGAGCTGAAAGGTTTGATTTGAACAGATGAAGGGTTGTTAATGAACGAGCTCAAATTTTGAAATGCGGATAAAAATTCTGTAACAATTCTGAAACAGAATTCAGTACATATATTTCTGCATAGTACATATTAATTACTTTTATGAATTGCTCCAGCAATATGACCATAGATACCAACCGTCCGCCCATTATTCAGTCTTTACTGGATACAGATTTATATAAATTCACCATGCTTCAGGTAGTATTGCATCAATTCCCTCAGGCAACCGGTGTCTATGAGTTTCGTTGCCGTAACAATCATGAAACAGCCTACCCGCTTGGTGAAATTTTAGAAGAACTTGACTGGGAGCTTGACCGGCTATGCCAGATGAAATTCACTGAAGATGAATTGCAATATTTGCGCAGCCTACGCTTTATTAAAAGTGATTTCGTCGACTATATGGAGCTGTTTCAACTAAAACGGCGTTTTATCAAAACATCTGTAGATGATAATCAATACCTGAATATCCGCATTGAAGGACCGATTATTCAGGCGATGTTTTTCGAAATATTTGTGCTGTCTATTGTTAACGAATTGTACTTTCATCGGCTGGAATCTCCGGAAATACTGGCAGAGGGAGAGCGTCGTCTGCAAGCAAAGGCCGAACTGATTCATCACTATGCTAATGAACAGCATCATTACAACTCTCCTTTTGTTGTTTCCGATTTTGGCACCCGGAGGCGTTATCGTTATTCATGGCAAAAGCATGTGATTAAAACCCTTCATGAGGCGGCTCCCGGCGTTTTCAGAGGAACCAGCAACGTACATATCGCCAAAGAACTCAATCTGATTCCGATTGGCACTATGGCTCATGAATTTTTGCAGGCTTTTCAGGCCTTAGATGTCCGGTTACGTGATTTTCAGAAAGCGGCACTGGAAGCTTGGGTACATGAGTATCGTGGTGATTTGGGTATTGCCTTAACAGATGTAGTCGGCATGGATGCATTTTTGTGTGATTTTGATCTGTATTTTGCCAAATTATTTGATGGACTGCGCCATGATAGCGGTGATCCGTATATCTGGGGTGAAAAAGCTTATGCCCATTATCAGAAACTCAAAATAGATACCCGCACCAAAATGCTGACTTTCAGCGACAGTCTGGATTTACAACGCGCATGGGACTTATATATTCATTTTAACAGCCGTTTTAAAACCAGCTTTGGTATCGGCACCAATTTTACCAATGATATGGGTTTAACCCCGTTGAATATCGTATTAAAACTTGTTGAATGTAATGGTCAGTCTGTGGCCAAAATATCGGATTCGCCGGGTAAAACCATGACAGATAACAGCACTTTTCTGGCTTATTTACGTCAGGTTTTCAATATAACCGACAAAATTTCTGTTAACCCGGATTAAAATGATACATTTCGCGCAAAATCTGCTTTAAATAAGCTAAATCATTTAATCCAACAATTATCAGCAACTAAAATAAATAAAGATTACAAACAGGAATATATAAATTATATGAATAAAAGCAACAATATCAGCACAGTAGCAATGCGTCTGGATAAATGGCTCTGGGCAGCAAGATTCTTTAAAACCCGCGCTCTAGCACAAAAGCATATTGAACTTGGAAGAGTTCAGGTTAATGGTGCAAAAGTCAAAAACAGTAAAAATGTACAGGTTGGTGATACTATTGATTTAACTCTTAATTCTCTGCCTTATAAAATTCAGGTAAAAAGATTAAATCATATGCGCCGTCCCGCTCCTGAAGCCCGTTTACTTTACAGCGAAGACAGCAGCAGCATCGCTAAACGTGAAGACATTAAAGCTTTGAATCAGGCGAGTCAGATAACTGCCGCATATCCTGACGGCAGACCTACTAAACGCGATCGCAGAGCACTTGATAAAGTGAAAAAACACTGGCAGGAATAATTAAATAATATTTTAATCATTTAACATATAATTATTTGGTTGTAGATGAGTATTTTTAACAAAATTATTTTTTTTCAGAGCTTTAGCTACCATTTCTTTATCAAGCGGAACATGTAAAACTGGTACCTGAGATTTTAATTGCTTAAAAACGGGTAATTTATTTAAAAAATAGTGAACTTTAAAACTCATATCTTTTTTTCCCTCTACCTTCATATGCTTTTTATCAGTTATGTCGGCATATATTACGATAACAGGTAGTTTAAGATGTCCGATGCCATACTCTAATTCTGCTTTTAAGCATCTGGACTGAAAAGTATTTTCACTTAAAATTAAAATTATGTTATCTGCTTGATCTAGACGTTGTTTGATACGCGGTTTTAATACAGTATCCCAGTCACTTCCATCGCGAACATCATATTTTTTTACATGCAAATCATTAAAAGGAAAAAGCTCATCTTTAAATTTCCATGTTCTTAGCTGATTATAATAAAAATAATCTTTCTGAGCCATTGCCCCAGCAGACAGCTCATTAAATGGTTCTTCTACATGAAAAACGCTGTAATTTTTTGCCATATATCCCTCCGACATTATTTATTCAAATATAAATAGGTTTAAAATTTTGAATATTACAGTAAATTAAAATAAAAGACCATAAAAAAAATAATTAGATACAATCAGATAAATCAAACTATATAAATAATTATTTAAAAACCCGTAATCTAAAGGAAAGATTACGGGTTGATTATAGATATTTATTTAAATTTTATTTAACTGAAGATGCTGCTTCATGAGTCACTTCAGATAAAGTCGGATGAGCGTGAACAATACGGGTAATATCTTCACTGGAAGCTTTGAAATCCATTGCCATAACTGCTTCGGCAATCAGTTCTGATGCAACAGGTCCAATAATATGCACACCCAGTACACGATCAGTATCTGCATCAGCCAAAATTTTCACAAACCCTTTAGCCTGACCCATACCCAGGGCGCGACCATTGGCAGCAAAGTTGGACTGACCTTTTTTGTATTTTACACCGGCAGCTCTTAGTTGTTCTTCAGTCTGACCAACCCATGCAATTTCCGGATGAGTATACATAGCCGCAGGAATAGTGTTCATATCTACAAAAGGTTTCTGACCGGCAATACGTTCAGCCACAGCCACGCCTTCAGCAGAAGCTTTATGTGCCAGCATCGGACCACGAACCACGTCACCAATTGCCCAGACATTTGGCAAACTGGTGCGGCATTCATCATCAACGACAATAAAGCCACGTTCATCTTTCTGCAGACCAACACCTTCAGCATTCAGACCGTTAGTATTGGGAACACGGCCGATAGCAATAACCAGTTTATCAAAAGTTTCAGTTTTTTCTTCACCGTCAACTGTATATTTAACAGTGACATTGTTTTCACCTTTAACAATTTCATTAACCATTACGCCAAGCTGAATATTAAGACCTTGTTCTTTAGTGAAAATTTTGAAAGCTTCCTTCGCCACCTGCTGATCAGCTGCAGCAAGGAAGGACGGCATTGCTTCCAGAATAGTCACCTCAGAACCGAGACGATTCCAAACAGAACCCATTTCAAGCCCGATAACACCGGAACCAATCATGCCCAGTTTAGCTGGTACCGCTTCCAGATTCAGCGCACCTTCATTATCCAGTACATTAACATTGTCAATTTCAGTTAAAGACAGCGGGCGAGGTAAAGATCCTGTCGCCACAATTACATGTTTGGCAGTTATCTGTTGCTTGTTACCATTAGTATCAACTTCAATCTGCCATAAACCATCAGCCTGCCCTTGCAGAGAACCCCGGCCAAAAATACTTTCTACTTTATCTTTTTTAAACAGAAAACCGATACCATTAGTCAGTTTACTTACAATGGCATCTTTACGTTCAATCATTTTTCTGGCATCAAAGCCTTTAACCTGAACATCAATACCATGTTCGGCAAATTCAGTTTGCGCTGCATGGTAATTTTCACTGGTCTGTAATAAAGCTTTAGAAGGAATACAGCCAACATTCAGACAGGTACCGCCCAATGCCGGTGCATCACCCTGTTTATTCAAGCCGGCATCAATACAAGCAGTTTTAAAACCCAGTTCAGCAGCACGAATAGCAGCGACATAGCCACCAGGACCTGCACCAATTACCACAACGTCAAATTGAGACATTAAAATTCCTTTCAATCATAAATATATCTGACTGATAAAATAAACCGTAATGCGGCACAAACGTCATTTGATAATGTGTGGCTGCCATCATTACGGTTGTTAATATTGCCTGCCAGATAAAAATACTAACTATAGCAGCCAGTTTATTTGCTTACAGTTCAAGCAGCAGACGAGCAGGATCTTCAAGAGCATCCTTAATTGCTACCAGAGTCAGTACGGCTTCACGGCCATCAATCAAACGGTGGTCGTAAGAAAGAGCCAGATACATCATCGGACGTACAACAACCTGACCATTTTCTACTACAGCACGTTCTTTAGTAGCATGCATGCCTAAAATGGCAGATTGAGGCGGATTAATAATCGGTGTAGACATCATAGAACCGAAAGTCCCGCCATTAGTAATACTGAAGGTACCACCAGTCAGGTCTTCAAGTGCCAGCTTGCCGTCTTTCGCTTTAACTGCATAATCATGAATAGCCTGTTCGATATCGGCAATACTCATCTGATCTGCATCACGCAGAATCGGTACTACCAAACCGCGCGGGCTGCCAATCGCGATACCAATATCAAAATAACCATGATATACAACATCAGTACCATCAATAGAAGCATTAACAACCGGATATTTTTTCAATGCGGCAACAGCTGCTTTAACAAAGAAAGACATAAAGCCCAGTTTAACGCCATACTCTTTCTGGAACTGTTCTTTATAACGGTTACGTAAATCCATAACCGGTTTCATGTTCACTTCATTAAATGTTGTCAGAATAGCATTTTCGTGCTGTGACTGTAATAAGCGCTCAGCAACACGAGAACGCAGACGTGACATAGGTACACGCTGTTCCACACGTTCGCCGGCTGTAGAAGGTGCAGAGGCTTTGCTGGTTGCCATAACCGGAGCAGCAGCCAAAGCTGAAGCAGCAGCGGCAACATCCTCTTTAAGTACACGTCCGTCA
Source organism: Snodgrassella sp. ESL0323 (assembly GCF_013346865.1). Lineage (NCBI taxonomy): Bacteria > Pseudomonadati > Pseudomonadota > Betaproteobacteria > Neisseriales > Neisseriaceae > Snodgrassella > Snodgrassella sp. ESL0323. Next base: position 47,863 of record NZ_JAAEDT010000018.1, read on the forward strand.
CGGCCTGAGCCCTGAATATTAGCAGTATTCACACCTTTTTCTGCAGCCAGTTTGGCAGCAGCAGGCATTGCAACACCAGCCTGAGACTGATTAGCCGGAGCGGCAGCCTGAGTTGCAGCAGCTGCCGGAGCAGTTTCAGCAGCGGCTGCTGCCGGAGCTGCGGCTTCAGCAGTAGCTGAAGTATCAATTTTTGCCAGTAACTGACCGGCAGTTACGGTAGCACCATCTGCTTCAATGATTTCAACTAGTTTACCTGCCTGCTGAGCCGGTAATTCCAGTACAACTTTATCTGTTTCCAGGTCAATCAGGTTTTCGTCACGCTGTACGAAATCACCCACTTTTTTATTCCAGGTCATCAGGGTAGCTTCGGTCACACTTTCCGGAAGCATAGGAACGGTTACATCAATAATCATGGATTACTCCTAAAAAAGGGTATCGGCCACCACTACAGTGGCCAGTTATTCATAACAGATTCGGATTACTTCAAGTCCAACGCATCATCAACCAGCTGTTTAAGCTGGGCAACGTGTTTACTCATGTAACCCACTGCTGGTGAGGCACTAGCCGGACGGCCTGCAAAAATAACCTTTTGCTTGCTACCAGCAATCTTTTCAATGCGATGACGAATCTGGAACCAGGCACCCTGATTTCTCGGTTCTTCCTGAGCCCAAAGAATTTCAGTTGCATTAGGATAACGGCTCAGTTCAGCAGCTAGCTGTTCGTACGGGAACGGATATAACTGTTCTACGCGAATAATCGCAATGTCTTTACCCAGATCACGTTCAAGACGTGCTTTATTGATATCGTAGTAAACCTGTCCGGCACACAAAATCACACGCTTAACACTATTTTCATTACCTTCAACCTGATCGCCGATAACCGGGCGGAAAGTGTGGCCTTCAGTAAAGTCACTGAGCTGGCTCATGGATTCATTAAAGCGCAGCAGACGTTTAGACATGAAGATTACCAGTGGTTTACGGTATGGACGTAATACCTGACGGCGCAGCAGGTGGAACATCTGAGAAGCCTCAGACGGCATTACAACCTGAATATTTTCTTCAGAGCATAATTGCAGCCAGCGTTCCAGACGACCAGAAGAGTGTTCCGGACCCTGACCATCATAACCATGCGGTAGAATGACCGTCAGACCGCATAAACGTCCCCATTTGGTTTCACCGGAAGTGACAAACTGGTCAATGGCAACCTGAGCACCATTGGCAAAATCGCCAAACTGCCCTTCCCAGATAACCAGCTGGTCTGGCGCACTGCAGGCAAATCCGTATTCATAAGCCAATACAGCTTCTTCATTCAGAATAGAATCAATTACTAAGAAAGAAGCCTGATTTTCGCTCAGATTACGCAATGGTACATAAGCACCGGCATCACTTTTTTCACGTTTCTGATCGTGCAGTACTGCATGACGGTGTGAGAAAGTACCACGACCGGAGTCCTCGCCGGAAATGCGTACACCATTACCATTAGTCACCAGACTGGCATAAGCCAAAGTTTCTGCCATACCCCAGTCTACCGGCTGCGTACCTTCTGCCATCGCCATACGACTGGCCAGCATTTTTTTCACCGTATTATGCGGAGTAAACCCTTCCGGCAATGCAGTAAATTTTTCAGCAAGACGTTTAATATCGGCAGCAGGAATACCGGTTTCAACCGGATGATTCCAGTGGGTACCCATATAAGGTGTCCAGTCTACTGCATACTTATGGTTATAATCAGTCAGAGTAGTCTGCTCAACATGCTCACCTTTATCCAGTGCATCACGGTAAGCCTGAATCAGCCCTTCAGCCTGTTCTTTGGTAATAACATTTTCACTCACCAGACGATCAGAATACAGAGAACGGGTGCCCGGATGCTGATGAATTTTGTTATACATCATTGGCTGAGTCAGCATCGGATCATCACCTTCGTTGTGACCCAATTTACGGAAGCAGACAATATCCACCACCACGTCTTTACCGAAAGACTTACGGTAATCCATTGCCAGACCCATTACATAGCTAACTGCTTCAGGATCATCACCGTTCACATGGAAAATCGGCGCATCAACCATTTTAGCCAGATCTGTGCAGTAAACCGTAGAACGGGTATCACGTAAATCAGAAGTCGTAAAACCAATCTGATTATTGATGACAATATGGATAGTACCGCCAGTAGTATAGCCGCGGGTTTGTGACAGATTGAAATTAGCCTGATTGACACCCAGACCAATAAATGCAGAATCACCATGAATCAATACCGGCAATACCGCATTACGACCAGATTCACCACGGCGTTTCTGCCGCGCACGTACTGCCCCTTCGACAACAGGGTTAACAATTTCCAGATGAGAAGGATTGAAAGCCAGTGAAACATGTAAAGGACCGTTACCGGTAGCCAGATCAGAAGTGAAACCCATATGGTATTTCACATCACCACTTGGCAGAGTAGTTGTATATTTACCTTCAAATTCGCTGAATAAATCACGGGGCTCTTTACCCAGAATATTTACCAGCACATTCAGGCGGCCGCGATGAGCCATACCAATCATAACTTCTTCAACACCCTGACTACCACAGTGCTGAATCAGATAATCAAGGGCAACAATTGTACTTTCACCACCTTCAAGCGAAAAGCGTTTCTGACCGACATAACGGGTGTGCAAATAGCGTTCAAGTGTTTCAGCCGCAGTCAGTTGCTTCAGAATGCGACGTTTATGCTCAGGCGTATAACTGGAAACTGATAAATCTTTTTCCACCCGCTCCTGTACCCAATTACGTTCATCTGGCCGGGTAATGTGCATATACTCCACACCCACGGTGCCGCAATAAGTCTGATCCAGGCGGTTAATAATTTCAGATAAAGGCAGTTTAGGACTGCTTCCAAAATCGCTACCGGTATAAAATTTAGTAGACATATCTGCCGTAGTCAGCCCGTATTGTGCCGGGTCAAGTTCAGCCAGATATTCTTTAGGACGGCGTTTTAACGGATCCAGATTTGCATTACGCGCACCGAGAATACGATAAGCGTTCATCAGATTTAATACTGATACCTGCTTTTGCAATACATTTAAATCAACACTACCCTGAGTAGCAGCATGCTGTCTGGACAGATTAACAAAAGATTCCTGAATCGGTAATTGCGGTATATCCTTGGCAACATAGCCCGGTAATGCAGCTACTTTGTCAAAATAATCTTTCCAGTATTCGTCAACTGAATCACGATCCTTTAGGTAGCTCTCGTAAAGCTCCTCAATGTAAGGAGCATTGGCACCATATAAATAAGAAAGATTGGTTTGTTCTTCCATCATGGTAAAAATCCTTTTTACCTCAAACTAATAAAACAGGAATATCACTATCCCCTACCAATAAAGAATCGATTGCCGATTCCAGATTACCGCATATCAACATACCGATTCCAGATCACCACGCATAAGCATGGTGATGAAGCATCAGTATGCTTCAGGCAGCAATAAAGCTGCCTGAATACATAAATAACTAGCGTTTATCCACCGAGAGATAATCGCGCCGACCGGATCCTGTATACAGCTGACGCGGGCGACCGATTTTCTGATTCGGATCAGCTATCATTTCGTGCCAGTGTGATACCCAGCCTACTGTGCGTGCCAGTGCAAACAGCACGGTAAACATAGTTACCGGAATACCTAAAGCACTCAGCACAATACCGGAGTAAAAATCAACGTTCGGATAAAGCTTGCGTTCAACAAAATAAGGATCTTCAAGCGCAATTTTTTCCAGAGCCATTGCCAGCTTGAATTTAGGACTATCATGCAATCCCAGTTCCTTTAACACTTCATCACATGTCTGCTTCATGATTTTGGCACGCGGATCCATATTTTTGTACACGCGATGTCCAAAACCCATCAGACGATAACGCTTTTCTTTAACTCCCTGAATAAATTCTTCAACACGGGACACATCACCAATTTCATCCAGCATTTTCAATACTGCTTCATTGGCACCACCATGAGCAGGTCCCCACAAGCAAGCAATGCCGGCAGCAATACATGCAAACGGATTAGCTCCGGAAGAGCCGGCAATGCGTACTGTAGAAGTAGATGCATTCTGCTCATGATCCGCATGCAAAATGAAAATCCGGTCTAAAGCACGTTCCAGCACAGGATTAACAACATAATCCTCAGTTGGTTTAGCAAACATCATATGCAGGAAATTACCGGTATAAGTCAGATTGTTCCGCGGATAATTAAATGGCAATCCTTTTGAGTAGCGGTAACACATAGCTGCGAGAGTCGGAATCTTGGCAATCATGCGGTATTCCGCAATTCGGCGGTGTTCAGGATTATTGATATCCAAACTATCCTGATAGAATGCAGCCAGTGCACCTACCACCCCGACCATCATTGACATCGGATGAGCATCACGACGAAAACCCCTGAAAAACCAGGTTAATTGTTCATGCACCATATTATGGCGCAAAACACCTAGTTCAAATTTCTGTTTTTCGACTGCATCAGGTAATTCACCATATATGAGCAGATAGCATGTTTCCAGATAATCACTGTGTTCAGCCAGTTGCTCAATCGGATATCCCCGATAATATAACTGCCCCTTTTCACCATCAATGAAAGTGATTTTGGATTCGCAGGATGCGGTTGAAGTAAACCCGGGATCAAACATAAATCTCCCGGTCTCACCATACAGTTTACGAATGTCCACTACATCCGGACCCAAACTGCCAGACAAAACCGGCATCTCAAAAGGCTCTTGCCCCTCAATGCTCAGTATAGCTTTCTTAGTCATCTCCAACTCCTTAATTTTCAATTTTTCTATTTAAATAAACTAAACTTAAATACATTAACAAAAGCCAGGTATTTACAGCTACTGAGCCTGCCTGATTTTAGCCAGAACAGACTCAAATTCAGAGTCAGTACAACCCTCAGACTGATTGATTAACGCCAGAATTTCCGGATCAGGCAAATCCATTAACGCCACAAACACAGCTAACTCTTCGTTAGATAACTGATCAAAAGCATGTGTCATAAACCGACCAAGAATAATATCCAGTTCCAGTAAACCGCGTCGGGTTAGCCAGCGTATGCGACGTTTGGCATTATCATCAAAATCCTGCATCAGATAGCTCTTCTCAACATTAAATCTTTAATCTTACCGATAGCACGTGTCGGATTCAGATGTTTAGGGCAAACATCCACACAGTTCATGATCGTATGACAACGGAACAGACGGTAAGGATCATTCAGATTGTCCAGACGTTCATTGGTGCGCGTATCACGAGTATCGGCAATAAAGCGGTAAGCATTCAACAAACCTGAAGGACCAACAAACTTGTCAGGATTCCACCAGAAAGAAGGACATGAAGTAGAACAGCAGGCACACAGAATACATTCATATAAACCATCCAGCTCTTTACGCTCAGCCTGTGACTGCAAACGTTCACGTGTCGGAGCAGCTGTATCATTGATCACATAGGGTTTAATTGAATGATATTGATTGAAGAACTGAGTAAAATCGACAATCAGGTCACGGATAACCGGCAAAGCAGGTAACGGTTTTAACACTATCGGCTGTTTCAGACTGCGAATATCGGTCAGACATGCCAGACCATTTTTACCATTAATGTTCATACCGTCAGAACCGCAAATACCTTCGCGGCAGGAACGGCGGAATGATAAACTGTCATCCTGCGCTTTAAGTTTAATCAGCGCATCCAACAGCTTTACATCAGTCGGTTCAATTTCGAGTTCATAATCTTTCATGTACGGCTTATCATCCACATCGGGATTATAGCGGTACACCTGGAAGCGGATTTTTTCCATCTTGATAGTTCCTTAGTAAACGCGTTCAGCTGGTTTTATGTATTCCACACTCAGAGGTTTAGTGTGTACTGGTTTATATTCCAGATGCTGATCTTCAGCGTAGTACAATGTGTGTTTCATCCAGTTTTCATCATCACGGTTCGGATGATCATCAGAAGCATGTGCTCCGCGTGATTCTTTACGTGCCTCAGCAGAAACCAGGGTCGCCTGAGCCACTTCAATCAGATTATCCAGCTCCAGCGCTTCTAGCCGCGCAGTATTCCAAACCTTACTCTTATCATGAATCTGGGTTTTGGCTACACGTTCGGCAATTTCATTGATTTTTTCAATTCCTTCTTTCAGCAGAGCATCTGTACGGAATACCCCGGCATGTGACTGTACACACCGCTGCAAATCATTACGCACTTCAGATACCTCTTCACCATTAGTCTGATTTTCCAGACGGCTCAGACGTGCAAGTGTTTTTTCACCAACATCTGCTGGCAACTCACGATGTGCTACCTGCTTTTTGATGTAGTCAATCATATGATCGCCGGCTGCTTTCCCGAACACCACAAGGTCAAGTAAAGAATTAGTACCCAGACGGTTTGCACCATGCACTGAAGCACATGCACATTCACCTGCTGCATAGAAACCAGGAACCGGAGCTTCCAGATCATCACCTTTGGCCATTACCACCTGACCATGATAATTAGTAGGAATACCGCCCATCATATAGTGGCAGGTCGGAACCACCGGAATCGGATCTTTAATTGGATCCACACCGGCAAATTGAATGGAAATCTCGCGGATACCTGGCAGTTTTTCCATAATTTTTTCTGCGCCAAGATGGTCCACTTTCAGCAGTACATGGTCTTTATTTTTACCTACACCACGGCCTTCATGAATTTCAATAGCCATTGCACGGGACACCACGTCACGACAGGCCAGATCTTTTACAGTTGGCGCATAACGTTCCATAAAACGCTCGCCTTCACTGTTGAGCAGAATACCGCCTTCACCACGCACACCTTCAGTAATCAACACCCCGGCACCCGCCACACCAGTAGGATGGAATTGCCAGAACTCCATGTCTTCCAGAGGAATGCCTGCACGGGCAGCCATACCCAGACCATCACCAGTATTCATATAGGCATTGGTAGAAGAAGCATAGATACGTCCGGCACCGCCAGTAGCAAAAAGTACAGCCTTTGCATGCAAAATGAAAACTTCACCCGTTTCCATTTCCATTGCAATAACCCCGATTACCACACCTTCTGAATCCCGAATCAGATCCAGAGCAGCCCATTCCACAAAAAACTGAGTTTCTGCATGCACATTTTGCTGATATAAGGTATGCAGCATTGCATGGCCGGTACGGTCTGCCACTGCACAGGCACGTTCTACAGCACGTTTACCAAACTCAGCAGTATGTCCGCCAAACGGGCGCTGATAAATTTTGCCGGATTCAACCCGGTCAAACGGCATACCCATATGTTCAAGTTCAACTACAGCATCAGGAGCGCGGCGTGTCATGAATTCGATTGCATCCTGATCACCTAACCAGTCGGAACCTTTAACGGTATCGTACATATGCCAGTTCCAATGGTCTTCCTGTACATTACCCAGCGAAGCAGAAATCCCGCCCTGGGCAGCTACTGTATGAGAACGAGTTGGAAAAACCTTAGATAGCACTACTGTATTTAAACCTGCTTTAGATAATTGCAGAGCGGCACGAAGCCCTGCACCACCGCCGCCTACGATTACTGCATCAAAACGACGTACCGGCAAACTCTTGGGCATATTCATGCTACCCCCCAAATCACTTTAACAGAATAAATCAGACAGCCAACCAACCACAGGATAGTGGCAACATGCAAAAACAGACGCAAACCTGCTGGTTTGATATAGTCCATCCACAAATCACGTATACCAACCCATGCATGCAATACCAGTGCCAGCACAAAAATCTGTGTTATCAGACGAACCCACGTCTGAGCAAAGAAACACTGCCATTCCTGATAACTATGCGGTAAACAGATAATCATAATTAAAAACAAGACTGAGTACACCAGCATGATTACTGCCGTGATACGCTGCATAATCCAATCGCGCAGACCATAGTGCGCGCCGGCTAATTTACGATCAATCATGATAACAAGCACGCTCCATAAATAATAACGGACAATACAATTGCACAAATAACCACCGCTTTAGCCGAAGCGCGTGCCGTTTTTAGTTCTGTGCCTTTATGAATATCCATAAACAAAAAACGTATACCGGCCAGACTGTGGTAAACATATGCCAGCAAAAGAACAAAAAGAATGCACTTCACCAAAGGATGATGTACAAGCTCCTGATAAGTATTGAACGCAGATTCATGAGAAAGCGTACCTGAAAACAGCCATAAAAACAGCGGAATACAGATAAATAGCGCGATACCACTAAAACGATGAAAAATAGACACAAGACCCGGAATGGGTAATCGTATCTTTTGTATATCCAGATACACTGGCCTTTCTTTTTGCATCGGTGACTCCTCTTGTATTATTAGAAGATATAAACTCAAAACCAGCGGCCAAAGCCGCACTCAACCGAAATTTACTGCAATTGACCCAGTTTTTAACAAACAGGCAACATTACTACACACGAATTATTTACAATACAGTTATCAGTACTCAGCAGAGCTACCACTTAATAGCAAAGACTGATTTCCAAGTTGTAAATAACGCCGGCGCCATTCATAAGGAACACCGTCGACACTTTGGCTCAAACGCCCGATACAAAGGGCATGCGAAGCCATATCTGCCTTCAACAGTCTGGCAATCTCAGGACGCAAAACTGTTTGCCAAAGCCATTGTCGCGAAGTATCCATCAAAACATCATACTCAAGCAACAAAAAAGCATAAAAACTACGGCGGCGGCGCATAAAACGTACATTTAAATCCTGCAATAACGCAACAGGTAAAAATAATTCATCTACCGCCACTTCAATATAACCGGTACGCCATAGCAGCATAATTTTCCATACCGGTTCTGCGATTTTTATACCTAACTGCATAGCAGTTTCTTCATCCGCAACAGCAACAGTCACACTCAAAACTTCAGCTACCGGCCAAACCTGCTCAGTTTTAGCCTGTTGCAATACCGGAATTTCAGTAAAAGGATAATATCCCCAGTCCCAGTTTTGCTGGGTAACAAAGGTTCCTACCCCTTGATAACGCTGTAAAATACCCCGCGCCGCCAGTTCACTCAAACCTTTACGCACAGTTCCCTGACTTACATTCCACTGCCTGGCCAGATCCCATTCACTGGGCAAAGGCTGACCAGGCTTGAAATCACCATCAGCAAGCAAATGAAAAACCCGCTGCATTACAGACTGGTATAAAGGAATGTGTCTTTTAAGCGCACTGATTTTAAATCTATTGTACGACATTTCAAACTCATGTAAATAAAGTCTTATATAAGACATAAGATAACACAGAAAAACTCACTTAATATTCTCAAAAAAGCATCAATCTATTACTTCAATTAATTTAATTTTGAAAATAATTTTGCTATCATACAGCCCAAATTCTTGTAGTACAGACATATTAAATACCTTTAAGACAAGAAAAAATATTTATAGTCGTGTTTTTATTTTAAGAGGATATGTTATGAAAAAACCTGTACGCATTGCCGTGACGGGTGCTACCGGTCAGATTGGTTATGCTTTACTGTTCCGGATTGCCAGCGGTGACATGCTGGGAGCTGATACTCCGGTTATCCTGCAATTGCTTGATTTGCCTCAGTCGCAAACTGCTGCCCAGGGGGTAATGATGGAATTACAGGACTGTGCATTTCCCTTGCTTACCGATATGTTTGCAACTCATGATCCAGAATTGGCATTCAAAGATGCAGATATAGCTATCCTCGTCGGTGCACGTCCGCGCAGTAAAGGTATGGAACGCAGCGACTTATTACAGGCCAATGCGGAAATCTTCAAAACACAGGGTGCAGCACTGAATAAAGTAGCCAGCCGCGATGTTAAAGTCCTTGTTGTTGGTAATCCAGCCAATACCAATGCTTATATCGCCATGAAGTCTGCCCCTGATTTACCGGCGAAAAATTTTACCGCACTGATGCGCCTGGATCAGAATCGCGCACTTAGTCAGCTGGCAGAAAAAATTAATAAACCAGTAAGCAAAATAAAACAACTGTGCGTGTGGGGAAATCACAGTCCCACCATGTACACTGATTACCGCTTTGCTCAGATAGATAATCAAAACGTAGCAGAAATGATTAATGATCAGGACTGGTATGTAAAAGAGTATTTACCTAAAGTAGGCAAACGCGGATCAGCTATCATTGAAGCCCGGGGTCTTTCTTCTGCTGCCAGTGCCGCCAATGCAATTATCGATCAGATTCATGACTGGGTAATCGGCAGTAATGGAGAATGGGTTACTATGGGCGTACCCTCAGACGGTTCTTATGGCATCCCAAAAGAAATAGTATTCGGCTTTCCCATGACTTGTGAAAATGGCGAATACACTATTGTTCAGGATTTACCTATTGATGAATTCAGTCAGCAGCGTATTAATCAGACACTGACTGAACTTGAAGAAGAAAAAGCAGAAGTGAGCAGCTTACTTTAAATACTGAAAATATCTCTGGCCGGCCTGAAACATGAGACCGGCTTTTTTATCACCTGTTTGTATTAATGCTGATTAATACAAAACAGATTTCAATACAAATATCAGCAATATTAGCGAACTAATTACTATCAACACCAGCGCCAGACAGTTTACCCAGTATCCGAGCGTCTGTTTTTGCTGCCTTCCAAGTATATACTTAAGCAAAACACCCAATAACATTACAAAAAGAAACAGACGAAGCAAACGGCCTATCATTTATTTTCCAAAACACGTTATATCTGTGCAAACCAGACAAAGTCGTTATAATGCCAGTTTTCTATTCTTTTAACTAATCTTATGAAAGAAATAGACAGCATTGGCATTGTAACCCCGCAAAAGTGGTCTTTTGACAGCCCGCTCACCCTGCAAAACGGTTGTGTTCTGTCTCGGTTTGAATTAATGATTGAAACCTACGGCACACTTAATGCAGATAAAAGTAATGCGGTATTAATATGTCATGCACTGTCAGGAAATCACCATGTAGCGGGTTACCATAGTAAAAATGATAAACACCCCGGCTGGTGGGATAATATGATTGGTCCGGGAAAACCTGTTGATACCAATCGTTTTTTTGTTGTCGGCTTAAATAATCTGGGCGGCTGTCACGGCAGCACCGGTCCGTTGAGTATCAATCCGGACACAGGAAAAGCTTACGGCGCTGATTTTCCAATGGTAACCGTAAAGGACTGGGTAGAAAGTCAGTCTATGCTGGCCGACCGCTTCGGCATTGATAAATGGGCTGCGGTTATGGGCGGAAGTCTTGGCGGGATGCAGGCATTACAATGGGCAATCGACAAACCGCAACGCCTGAGACATGCATTGATTATTGCCTCAGCTCCACGATTATCTACCCAAAATATTGCCTTTAATGATGTAGCCAGACAAGCCATTCTTACTGATCCGGATTTTTGTCAGGGACAATACGCGCAACAGCAGAAAATTCCACGGCGAGGTTTGCGTATCGCTCGTATGATGGGACACATTACCTATCTGGCAGAAGACGGATTGGGTAAAAAATTCGGTCGCCAGATGCGACAACCAAACTACCAGTATGATTACAACGTTGAATTTGAAGTTGAATCCTATCTTCGCTATCAGGGCGATAAATTCGCTGAAGTGTTCGATGCCAATAGTTATTTACTGATGACAAAAGCACTTGATTATTTTGATCCGGCGCGTGATTATGATGGTAATCTGGTAGCCGCAGTATCGGCAATTCAGGCCAAAATACTGATAGCCAGCTTCAGCAGCGACTGGCGTTTTTCACCCAGACGCTCACAGGAATTACTCGATGCTTTGGTAGCAGCCAACAAACCCGTGCAGTATATTGCCCTTAAATCAGCTCACGGACATGATGCCTTTTTAATGGAAGATGCTGATTATCAGGCGGCTATCCGCATTTATTTCAACAATATTGCCACTGAACTAACACAATGAACATATCATCAGTACCACTGCGTGATGACCTGCAAATGATTTTCGACTGGATTACACCCAATAGTCGTGTACTGGATTTAGGCTGCGGAGACGGAGAACTGCTGGCCGCACTAGTCAAACACAAAAATTGTCAAGGATATGGATTAGAAATTAATACCAATAGCGTATTAGCTGCTATGCAACGTGGCATCAACGTAATACAGGCTGATCTGGAAGCCGGTTTGCAACATTTTAATGATAACAGCTTTGACATTATCGTTTTGAGCCAAACCATTCAGTCTATGCAAAATACGGAAAACATCCTGCAGGAAATGAAACGAGTCGCCGCAGAAGCTATTGTCACCTTTCCCAATTTCGGCTACTGGCGCAACCGCCTGCAAATCGCACTGGGCGGACATATGCCGGTATCCGAACGCATGCCCTATCAATGGTATAACACCCCGAACATTCATTGGTGCACCCTTCAGGATTTTGATAAATTATGTGCCAAAAATCATTTAAAAATTTTGCAACGAGCAGTAATGAGCGGAAATAAACGCATTTCCCTCTGGCCAAACTTGCTTGGTAGTCTGGCCTTTTATCGCGTAGGCTGATCATCACACAGTTAAAGTATACCGGCTGGTATCTGGTATACTTTAACAACATTATCCATTTACACACTAAAAACGCACAACTCATATCCAGCATAAATCAGCTAATCTAATTGATAATTACCAATTCATTTATCGATATAGTATTCTTAATCAAAAGTTCGATAATTCAACTATATATACTTATATAAATATTTGATTTTATTTAATTTATTTATTATAAATAACAATCCTAACCCCTATATAATTATTTTATAACCGCTATAACCACAGAAAATTTTTCTTAACTAATTTAGACATTATTCCCGTCAAGTCTGTTTATTCATTGTGCTGCGCTAATGCGATTTACGCTTATTTATGCGAAAATTAGCTATTTTCCTATTTATCAGACTAACATGAAATTACATCAACTAGTTGCAGCTGAAGTTGAACAAGCATTTAGCGCAAACGGGCTCACAGACCAGCCAATTATTCTGCAACCAGCCAAAAATCGTGACTTTGGCGATTATCAGATTAACGGCGTCATGGGTGCCGCCAAAAAAACCAGACAAAACCCTCGCGAACTGGCACAAAAAGTTGCCGATGCATTACAGCAGAACCCACTGATTGCCACAGCAGAAGTTGCCGGCCCTGGTTTTATTAACTTAAAACTTCGTCCTGAAAAACTGGCACAATATATTAAGACCTCATTGCAGGATGAGCATCTGGGCATTGCCAGAAACAGCAAGCCACAAACAATAGTTATAGATTACTCCTCACCCAATCTAGCTAAAGAAATGCACGTAGGTCATTTACGCTCCAGCATCATAGGAGACAGCCTCAACCGGGTACTTACTTTTCTTGGACATAAAGTTATTGCCCAAAATCATGTAGGTGACTGGGGCACACAATTTGGTATGCTGGTTGCCTACCTGATAGAACAACAGCAAAACGGGCGTGCAGATCTCGAACTGGCGGATTTAGAACAATTCTATCGTAATGCCAAAGTACGCTTTGATGAAGATAAAAACTTTGCCGACACAGCACGTGATTACGTAGTTAAACTTCAAAGCGGAGATGCCAGCGTACTGGCATTGTGGCAACAGTTTGTACAGACCTCTTTGCAACATGCTCAGGCGGTCTATAAAAAACTTGGCCTAAAACTTTTACCAGCCGATGTAACCGGCGAATCATTTTATAATGATCAGTTACAATCAACTGTAAATGAACTTCTTGCCAAAGGTATTGCCGTTGACAGTGACGGTACTAAAGTTGTTTTTCTGGATGAGTTTAAAAATCAGGATAATGAACCAGCAGCATTTATTATTCAGAAAAAAGATGGCGGATTCCTGTATGCCAGTACCGATTTAGCCTGCCTGCGTTACCGGATTAATACCTTGCACGGCAACAGATTGTTATATGTTGTGGATGCGCGCCAAAGCCTGCACTTTGATGAATTATTTACAGTTGCCCGTAAAGCCGGCTGGCTGCCTGAAACCGTGCATGCGGAACATGTACCTTTCGGTACCATGATGGGTAAAGACGGCAAACCGTTTAAAACCCGTAGCGGTGACACAGTAAAATTAATGGATTTACTAAACGAAGCTGTAACACGTGCATCTGCTCTGGTTGCCAGCAAAAATCCTGAACTGAGCACCGATGAAATCGCGCATATAGGTGAAGTCGTAGGCATAGGTGCCGTAAAATATGCAGATTTAAGTAAAAATCGTACTAGTGATTACATATTCGACTGGGACAGCATGCTTTCTTTCGAAGGTAATACTGCTCCTTACTTACAATATGCCTATACTCGTGTACAAAGTGTTTTTCGCAAAGCAGGTACCTGGGATAACAATGCTGCGATCACCCTGAACGAAGCCATGGAACAACAACTGGCTGTAGAATTACTTAAATTTGAAGATGTTCTGGATAGTGTTGCCAATACCTCTTATCCGCACTATCTCGCCGCTTATCTGTATCAGATTGCCACCCTGTTCAGCCGCTTTTATGAAGCCTGCCCAATACTGAAAGCAGACGAAGCCACTCGCAACAGCCGGTTGCAGCTCACCAGCCTTACCGGCAAAACCCTGCAACAGGGTCTGGCATTATTAGGTATAGATACACTTGAAACCATGTAACTAAAACAAACATATCAGCAAAATAAAAATGCACCATTTAAATTTATATAATGGTGCATTTTTTCAACTGGCAAATCAGCCCAACATCAGTCAGATAATATCTACAATATACGTTTGAAATCTTACCTATTGATAAATATTATTTATCCGTAAACCATACCTTACGCATAAAATATATATCTGTATAAATACCTGTCAATGAAAGCTTACAACAGTATATATAGAATTAATTTAACTTCGAATTCAGATAAATTCGAATATCATACCAATGACAATTATACTTAAAATACAAAATTGACAGCAGATAAAAAATTTCTAAGTAGTTTTAGTTAGTGTTCAGACAGACTGAGTAGAAATAAAAAAAGATATCTTAGCTTATAAGATATCTTTAAAATTCGATGGTGCGGATAAAGAGACTCGAACTCTTACGCCTTTCAGCGCCAGAACCTAAATCTGGTGCGTCTACCAATTTCGCCATATCCGCAATCAATCAGTAAAAGATTGAGCGATGAATTATAGGTTAGTTTGCAAATTGTGCCAAGTGAAATATCTTAAGCATATACAGACAGATGCAAATAAGCTGTGAGTGAACATAAATGCCGGGAAGTTTCTTAGTGCCCAATATAAAATAATAACAGCCCGAATATCACAAACTGATTATCTGCTATGAATGTCACCAGCACAGATAGTTTGATTGCATATAAAAAACAGCAAACAAATAGCTCACTAACAATCAAGAATTTAATTAAATCAGAAATCAGGAGAAAAACATATTGGTGGGTGATGACGGAGTCGAACCGCCGACATTCTGCTTGTAAGGCAGACGCTCTACCAACTGAGCTAATCACCCCTAAGAGAGAAAACAGCAAATATGAAAGTGGCGCGGCGGACGGGGCTCGAACCCGCGACCCCCGGCGTGACAGGCCGGTACTCTAACCAACTGAGCTACCACCGCGCAAGTTTTATGCAACGCATAAAACAGAAAACTGGTGGGTGATGACGGAGTCGAACCGCCGACATTCTGCTTGTAAGGCAGACGCTCTACCAACTGAGCTAATCACCCTGTGCTGTTGAGGCGCGTATTTAATCACAGAGTAAGAAACACAGCAAGCCCTTTTTATCGCGATGTTGCATATTTTTTTTAGTTTACTGTTTTTTCAATTTAAATTTTATGTTATTTAAAATTTATCTTTTAATTAAGCTTTAGGGTATGATTTAGATACCCTCTTCTCATATGGATCTTTAAAGTAACTGGCTTAGTTCGAAGTTTATCTGTTTTCTGAAACTGAAGCTGATAGCATATTAAATGTGTCTGCAAAACATGTATTACTTTTGTTATATCAACCCAAGTTTATATTTATATCTTATATACCTAGCTTTAAATTCAATAATATATATATATATAAAATTATCATTATCAAACGATATTTATCATAAATTTTAGCAATTAAATTGCTCAAAATATTCAATAACAAATTATTTAATTTTAAATAATTTTTTTAAATAGCTACCAGAATAAATAAAATAAAATATTTTCAATTTAATAAAGACAAATTTCCAATTAATTTAAGCAATTATTTATAAATTTACGCTTATTTATTAGCATTATCTAAGCAAAGTTAATTTATCTTCTTCTACAATCAACTGATAGTTAAACCCCTTTTTATTTAAATTTTTAGCATAAAATTGCTTAATAACACATTGAAATATTAATATATATTTAGTTAAACCTTAACCCAGCCTGCAGCCATATTTGAATCATATCTGCCAGAGCATTTAAACATAAATCCTGATTAGAAACTTTATCTTTTCCTGACTTATAGCAACTCATCAGATTTCCTTATAGTTCACTAATCTACCGAATCGTACAGAGGTTTTACAGATAGTTGGGAAAGCAATAACCAAACAAGGAAATTCATGAATAAACAAAAAAATAAACTTCGCCAAATTTCAGTAATCAAATACACCCTATCCGGCCAGATAGTGACTTCTGTATTTCTGGGTATTTTTAATTTTACTACAATCCCATCAGCTTTGGCTGCGGCAAATATTTTTGCCGATATCCCCTTACATCTGCAAAGTAAATCTATTACCACTTCATCTTACAGCGTTAAACCCAATATAACGCTTTACATCGATGATTCCGGCAGCATGTCTATGAACATCGTACCCATTACCTATAAATGCCGGGTCAGCAGATGGATTCCTAATCCTAATGGTAAAGGTGGCAGCTGGCCGCCATATGGTGGTTATGAATACGGATTTAATGAAAAACCTAAAAACACTTCGGAAGTTAGATATAGCTGTAACACATACCGGCGCATTGATGCTGTAAAAGAAGTTCTGACAGATATCATTAAAACCTACCATAATGATATGTACTTTGCCTTTCGCCCGATGTGCGGAACCGGCGATCAGAAAAAATTTAATAAATTTTATGATACTTCTGATCAGGATAATTACGAAAGTATGCTTGATAATATTAATCGCCTGGAAACGCCATGTGATACCCCTACCACCCGTCAGTTCCCGGTTATTGCCCGCAATTTAGTAATCAACAAACTCAAATATCGTTGTCAAAAATCATATATTATTTTACTCAGTGATGGTGAGGCCGATAATACATATTCAGTTTCGGATAAAAATTACAATAACACCAATGATTCACGTTACGATGCCTACTTCGATCGTGATTTTCAAAGTAATAACGAACGATTAGATTTTTTTGCCCGTAATCATAATGTTAATAAGCCATTACGTCTGAAATTCTATACAGACAGGCTCAATAATTATAATTTTGGTGATTATATTTATACCAAAGACTATTACAACGCTACCGGTAAATCCATTAGTGCATCACCAGACAGAAGAAAAACTGATGATGCAGGCCAGCCATGGAATGAGATCGATCCACACACAGGCAAACGATTCATTCAGACAGCGCAAACATTTACTATTGGTGTAGGATTGGGTCAGCGCAATACCAATGAAGCAAAAATAGCTATTCCCTATTTAGAAAATGCTGCGACGCCAGGCGGAGAATACAATGAAAAAACCAATCCTGACGGACGCTTTTTCAATGCCAATTCCCGCGATGAAATTATCAGAGCCTTTGACAAGGTTTTTAAAACCATCAAAGGTGAGATTACCTCATCAACCATGCAAACAACCAATACAGCTCCTACCATAGCTATTTCAAATACTGATCTGGGTAACCTCTCTATTACGGCAAAAATTGAAACAGGTTCATGGAGCAGCCAAATTTGCATTAATGACATAGAAAAGCAAAGCAATAATTCCTGTCCGATGCAACCTTCTTATGATAACCGGCAGTTATTACTCAATGACGGTAAAAATACATATCTATATAGTGATAGCCTCAATAGCTTTAGCAATAATACGTTTAAACTTAGCAGTAATGATAAGAATCGTGATGAATGGCGTGACGGGCTGCTCGCCTGGTTAAATCGCTCATTAACTGACGCCACTCAGCAAAAAAATAATTTCACTCTGAATTATCGAAAACGCCGTCCGCTTAAAGACTTCGGAAACACTCGCGACATTGGGGATATTATTGATAATTCAATCATTACAGCCGGCAAAACTGAAAATAACCGTCAGAAATATCTGATTACTTCAGCTAATGACGGTATGGTTTATGTTTTTCGCTCAAGAAATAATTCCAGCTATCCTTATGATTTAAAATTCAATTACATGCCAATAAATATAGAAAGACAAAGCAATGACGGTTCGGACTTAGTATCACATTACTACAAAAATTTAGCCAGTAAAGATTATGCTTCCAATGATACTAATCATCACCTTTATCTGCTTAACGGAGGGATGGTAGTTCAGCAAACGGACGGAGATAATAATCGTCCTCAGCAAATATTTATGGTCTCTACTTTAGGCCAGGCCGGACGCGGAGCCTTTGCTATTAATATCGGCGGCCACGATATCCTTACCGACCAACCCCTGGCTGCTGAGAATATGAACGCATCTGACTGGTATAAAAGCGTATTCCTGTTTCAAACTCCCGGCGGAAAAAATAATCAGTTCGGATACACAGTAGGGACACCTGCCATAGCCCGCATTCGGGTTAATTCAAATCCGGATGCCTCGGAAACTTCACTAACGGATCATATCCGTCAGGCTGCATTTATTAGTAATGGTTATAATTATTCTCCATCGCTGGCTCAGGATATTGCAGCAAAACCCTCACCTGAATCTGCATTGTATATTTATGACATTCTTGGTATAGATGTTGGTACCCAGGCATACACCCGTACCGGTACACAAAAAGGTGAACTGATTGCCAAACTAGTCGCACCTGGCGGCTCAGGGGGACTTTCAAGCCCAACTGCGATTGACATTAATGGGAATGGCATTGCCAGCATTATTTATGCCGGTGATTATAGTGGTAATTTATATCGCTTCGACTTACGTGCCCCCAATCCGTCTGACTGGAAAGTCTATAAAATATTTACAGCCAATGGCCCGATTACAGCCGCACCGAATGTATTTCTGGCAAAAACGAGTACCAAATCCTCTAGTGGTAATAAAACACCCAGACTAACTGCAATAGTTACATTTGGAACAGGTAGCGATATTTATCAGAATGATTTAAACAATAAAGACCAGCAAACTGTATATGGAATATATGACGATTTGAGCCGGGAAAATGTTGAAGAGATCAGCAAAAGCAGACTTCTAGAGCAAACGCTTACCAAGAATGGAAATTATCGCCAGCTCAGTAACTATCCATTTTATCCTTCAGTACATCAAGGCTGGTATTTTAATTTGGAAAGTAATTCCGGAGAGCGCGTAGTAAGCAAACCTGTGATTGTATCATATGCTGGTGCAGTACTTTCGCGTATCTATAATGTAAACAAAGAAGAAAAACTGCCTGATCCGTGCAAGCCAACCACAATAACTCAGCGCAACTCGGTTATTACCGGCAAAATTCAGTTTAATGTTAAAACCGGTGGTGCATTACTTAAAACTGATCCAAACTTTGTGTTTGACGATAAAGCACCGGTTGGTAGCATAGTGAATAGTGAAGGACCATTTGGTTTTACCGTGGTGGGTAACAATATATATGATATTGGCGGCTCTCTTACACAAAAACCATTGCGTGAACAAGCACAACTGTTTGAAAGCTGTTCTCGCGCTGCTGTGATAGCTGCCACTACTGACGGAGAAAAATTAACCATCAATGTACCACGCTGCCCGATCAGATTTCAGCGACTTTCATGGCGTGAAATCAAACCCAAATATTAATAATTGTAAATATTAAATAAAAATGGCTGAAAATTTCAGCCATTTTTTAAAATATAATATAAATTTTCAGAATTAAAATCTGAAATATTTAATCTAAACATTCAATGAATATTTACAGATGAAAAACTAAATATTTATATAATAATTATAATTTAATAATAAATTCAAATAGAGAGATATTTAAAAAAATGAATTATTTTATATAAACATACATTTAAAATAAAAAATAATAATACAAATAAATATAAATAAATTATATTTATCCGGTTAGTTTTTTTATTTTTAAATATATTATTATTTATATAAAAACATAATACAAAATCTATCTATTTAAAATAATTCAAATTAAAACAATATACATACAGCTATTAATATTCATTTAAGTTATATAAAATAGTATATAATTAGGATAATTTATGTATAGAATTATCCTTATTAAATTTCACAAATCATCAAGCTGGAAACCAATTATTATGACATTATTATATATAAATAATAGAAAAATCCGACTTCGAAAAATATATAAATATTTATTAAGTGCTTTTGCTTTAGCATTAACCACACCGGTATCGGCAGGGGATAATGAGAATAAAGTAAATAAGGTAAATATATTTGCAGATATTCCATTGCATTTGCAAAACTCATCCACAACCAAAACTGCATATAGTGTCAAACCCAACATTGTATTTTTTATTGATTCTTCGGCCAGCATGATTGGAAAACTTAAGGGTTCATACAAATGCCGAACGCGTACATCCATTAAAAAAAATAGTAAAGATAAAACCATTGCATGGTCACCCTGGGGTGAATATAAATACGGGTATGAAAAAAAGACAATTCCACCCAATAATAATGATAATCAATATCAATGCCAGGAAGCCACAAGATTAGACGGCGTAAAAGACGTTTTATTGAGTATTCTGGCTAATTATCGCAATGATATGTATTTTGCCTATCGCCCTTTAATTGGCACTGATGACCGCTATAATGAATTTTTCGAACCTTCTGATCCTGAGCAGTATAAAAAATTAACTAGTCTTATCAAAAATACCGTCGCGGCTGGTGGTACGCCTACAACTGCACAGTATCCAGTCATGGCCAGAAATCTGGTCATGAATAAGCTAAAGTACCGTTGTCAGAAATCTTATATCGTGCTGCTTTCTGATGGTGAAGCTGATGATACTTCTGCTAAATCAGACGTAGTGAAAGACGGCTATTTTGATGAAGGGCGTTCGGATGCTGAAAGATATGATTTCTTTGTTCGGGCTAAATATAAGAACGAAAATAAACCTAAGCGCTTACAATATTATACCAATACGCTTTACACCAAAAATTTTGGTCCGTATATCTATGAAAGTAAATTTTATACATCTGATAGTTTCGCAATTTATTCTTCAGCTAAAAAGCGCTTAACAGATGATGCCGGTCAACCATGGGATACTATAGACGAGCACACCAAACTGCCGTTTGAACAAAAAGCTGAGACCTTTACTATTAGCGTGGGACTGAAAGAGCCGAATGATAAGACAGCAACCGCAGCGGAAAAAATTGCTCGTGAATACCTGGAAAAAGGTGCCATGCCTGCCGATGGTAAACATAACTATAATGCCAATTCTCAGGAAAATATTATTCAGGCATTCAAAGATATTTTCGATAACATTAAAGGTGTTACTGAAACCACTAACACTACCTCAACAGCTACTGCACCAACTGTAGCCATATCCAGCTCAGAACAAGACAACCTGTCCATTACCGCAATCATTGAATCGGGCACATGGGGCAGTAAACTGTGTATCCGCCGAATCACTGATACTAATGACAGCAAATGCGCTCAACCTTCATACGGTAATCGCAAGTTATTATTGAATAATGGCACCGAAACTTATCTGTACTCTGCTAACTTGTCAGATTTGAATAATGATAATTTCAAAATAACCAATAATGGTAAAAATCAGTCTGAATGGGCTAATGGCTTACTGGCCTGGCTGAGCCGTTCGAAACCTGATGAGGATATTAAATCCGACAATTTTGAGCTGATATATCGTCAGCGAACTGATTCACCGCTTGCCGGATTTGGCGGAACCAGAGACATGGGTGATATTATTGATAATCCGATTATTACTGCCGGTAATCTGGATGGCGATTATCAGAAATATATGATTACCTCTGCTAACGATGGCATGGTATATGTTTTCGGCGCTACTAATAACGCCAATTTTTATGATCTGAAATTCAATTTCATGCCGATGAATATTGAGCGGCAAAGTAATGATGGTTCTGACCTGGTATCGCATTATTACAAAGATCTGGTTAATGAAAATTATGGTAAGAGCGATAAGTATCCGCATCGCTTCCTGTTAAACGGCGGTATGGTTGTTCAGCAAACTGAACAAAGTGTTGACCCGGCAACAGGTCAGCTGCGTCCACAACAGACATTCATGGTATCAACTATGGGTCAGGCCGGACGTGGTGCTTTTGCCATTAATATCGGCGGTAACGATCTGATTTCCAAAAATCCCATTGGCGTGGATAATATGGGCAATGCCGACTGGTATAAAAATATATCCTTGTTCCAAACCCCTACCGGTCAAAACAATTACATCGGATTCACTATAGGTACTCCGGCTATTGCCCGGCTAAGAGTAAATGAAGATCCGGATGCATCCCCTACTTCTGTAGCCAATCATATTCGTGAGGCTGCATTCATCAGTAATGGCTATAATTACTCCAGTACACTGGCCAACGATCATGCAAGCCATCCGTCACCGGAGTCTGCACTTTACATATATGATATTCTGGGCGTAGATGTCGGTACCGATGGTTACAAAAAAACCGGCTATAGCAAGGGAGAACTGATTGCCAAGCTTAGTCTGGAGCAGGATCCGGATTCCGATGAACGAACTGGCGGTCTTTCCAGCCCTACAGTGTTGGATATTGACAGAGATGGCGTTGCAGATATAGTTTATGCTGGTGATTATAGCGGCAATTTATATCGCTTTGATCTGAGGTCTCCGGATCCTAAACAATGGACTGTGCACAAAATATTTTCTGCGGGAGTACCTATCACTTCTGCACCAAGCGTCATTATGGTTAATGATGTAGATGCAAAAGGTAATAGCAGCCGCAAAAAAATGACCGCAATTATTACATTTGGGACAGGTAGCGATATATATCAATCAGATTTAAAGGATAAAAACCAACAGGCTGTCTATGGCATATATGATAATCTGAATGACACCTCACCTACTGAAGTTAACAAATCAGCTCTGCTCGAGCAAGAATTAACCGCTTCAGGTGAATATCGTATGCTGACAGATAAAAAATTTGATCCCAAAGTACACCGTGGCTGGTTTTTCAATCTGGAAAACGGCACCGGTGAACGAGTTGTGAGCAAACCAGCTGTTATTTCCTATGCCGGAGCTGTTATTTCCAGAACATACGAAGTCAAAAAAGACAATAAGCTCGAAGATCCGTGTCAGGCAACTGAAAGCAAACAGGAAAGCGATGTTTATAGCGGAAGAATACAATATAACATCAAAACAGGCGGCCGATTAAAAAAGGGAGATCCTAATTTTATTTTTGACTCAAATGCTCCGTTTGGTTCATCTGTGACTATTCGTGGTTTGTATAGTTTTACCATTTCTTCAGCCGCTAATAGTGTAGAAATAGGCGGCAATCTGACTCAGACCCCATTGGAGGAAAAGCAGAGAAATCAGGAACTGGAAGATTGTACTCGGTCACCGATTGTGGGTGTTGATACTAACGGTAATACAATTACCATTAATGCTCCCAGATGTGCAATAAAATTCAAGCGTTTATCATGGAGAGAAATAAAACCCGGCTACAGTGACTAATTTAGCATTAATACAACAAACGGCTATTATTTACTAGCCGTTTTTTTTATAATCATTTAATTATTATAAACCAATAATTTAAATATGAAATCCCTATAAATTTTTCTTTTTAAAACTCATTAAAGTTTATTGTTATAATTTTTATATACATTTTAAATATATTTAGTTTAACTTATTAATCTAAATATATTTTATAGTGAAATTTCCAGAATATCCAAATACCTGTACACAAAGCTATTACCATTATCATAAAGCTTAACATTTTGTAAATAAAATAAATATTTATTATTAGTAAATACATATTTACTTATTTTGCTATCTAAATAATTAATATTACTTATTATATAAATTTGTTAATTTAGTGATAAATTATGATTGAAAGTGTATAATTTCAAGAGAAATGATATAGATATAACACTATAAAGAGAGTGTTTTTACTTTATAAACTGGATATTGTTGTTATACCAATGGGGAGTGGCCAATATGCACCACAAACATGCAAAAAATAAAAAAGACAAATTTACTAAAGGGAGAAAAGCACTGTTTTCAGCAGTTACTGCTGCGCTGAGTGTTCTTCCCGTCTGTCAGGCACAAGCAGCTGATAAATCACTCGCTAATATATTTGCAGATATTCCTCTGCATTTACAAAATTCATCTACAACTAAAACAGCTTATAGTGTAAAACCCAATATCACTCTGTTAATTGATGAATCAGGTAGTATGCATGAAAAACTGCAAACTAAAGAAGTAAAATGCCGGCACCGTAATTCTATAGGTAAAAACAAAAAAGGAAAAACTACATCATGGTCGCCCTGGAGTGAATATGAGTATATATATCCAAATGGAGCACCTGCTAGTAATAATGACACACAATATAGTTGTAAACAATACAGAAAAATTGACGGGGTGAAGGATGTCTTGCTTAAGATCATCGCCCAATATCGTAATAATATGTATTTTGCCTATCGCCCGCTTCTGGGTTTAGACGATCGCTATAATGAATTTATTGACACATCTATTCCTGAGGAATACGACAAACTTATTGACATCATAAAAAATACTACAGCCGGTGGTAGTACACCGACTACGGAACAGATTGCTGTTGTAGCCAGAAATCTGGTGATGAATAAATTAAAATACCGCTGCCAGAAATCCTATATTGTGTTGCTTACAGACGGCGAGGCCAATAATCAATATGCAGAATCAGATGTCAAAGTAGATGGATATTTTGATGGAGAAACAACAGATGAGGAGAGAAAAAAAATTTTACACAGTGATGCACAACGCAAAGTAGATCGTTTGGCATACTATACACAAAAACTTGCCAAAAAGAATTTTGGTCCTTATATCTATACTAATAAACTTTACACTAATGATGGTAATGCTTTTTATAATGTTCCTAAACGCACAACAGATAATGCCGGACAACCCTGGAACTCCTGGGATGAGATAAACAAAAAAACCTTTGAACAATATGCTGAAACATTTACTATCGGGTTTGGATTAGGTCAGAAAAATACCAGTAAAGGCAAAATTGCTATTCCTTACCTGGAAAATGGTGCTACTCCTCCCGGTCAACACCCTGTCGGTAATTCTTTCAATGCTAATACTCAAGAAGAAATCATTAATGCATTTGGTAAAATCTTTGAATCAATTAATGGTTCACAGGATTCTCAAATTACTACAACCACATCGACAGCACCTACCGTAGCCATATCCAGCTCAGAACAGAATCAACTGTCTATCACTGCAACCGTAGAATCCGGAGCATGGAGTAGTAAAATCTGCATCCGCAAAATCACTGATACTAATGACAGTAAATGCGCTCAACCTTCATACAGTAATCGCCAGTTATTATTAAATGACGGAACTACAACTTATCTGTACTCTGCTAACCTGTCAGCCTTTAAGAATGATGACTTTAAGATAGCTAATAATAATGGCAAAAATCAGTCTGAATGGGCTAATGGCTTACTGGCCTGGCTGAGCCGTTCTAAAAACGACGCCTCTATTAAAACTGACAATTTTGTACTCGATTATCGTCAGCGGACTGATTCACCGATTGCCGGATTTGGCGGAACCAGAGACATGGGTGATATTATTGACAATCCGATTATTACTGCCGGTAATCTGGATGGTGGTCTTCAAAAATATATGATTACCTCTGCTAACGACGGCATGGTATATGTTTTCGGTGCTACCAATAACGCCAATTTTTATGATCTGAAATTCAATTTCATGCCGATGAATATTGAGCGGCAAAGTAATGATGGTTCTGACAAGGTACGGCACTATTACAAAGATCTTACTCATAACGAGTACGGTAAGAACAGTGAGCATCCGCATCGCTATCTGTTAAATGGCGGTATGGTTGTTCAGCAAACTGAACAAAGTGTTGACCCGGCAACAGGTCAGCTACGTCCGCAACAGACATTTATGGTATCAAATATGGGTCAGGCCGGACGTGGTGCTTTTGCAATCAATATCGGCGGTAACGATCTGGTTTCCAAACAGCCCGTTGGTGTGGACAATATGGGCAGTGCCGGCTGGCATAAAGATATATCTTTGTTCCAAACCCCTACCGGTAAAAACAATTACTTTGGATTTACCATAGGCACTCCGGCTATTGGCCGGCTAAGAGTAAATGAAGATCCGGATGCATCCCCTACTTCTGTAGCCAATCATATCCGCGAGATTGCATTTATTAATAATGGCTATAATTATTCCGATACACTGGCCAGCGATCATGCAAGCCTGCCCTCTTCAGAATCTGCACTTTATATATATGATATTCTGGGTGTGGATGTCGGTACTGACGGCTACAAAAAAACCGGCTATGACAAAGGGGAACTGATTTCTAAGTTAGCTATTGAACAAGATCCCGATTCTGAAGATGAAGAAGATGAAAAAGCCACTGGCGGTCTGTCCAGCCCGACAGCAGTAGATGTTGACGGAGATGGCGTAGTAGATGTTGTTTATGCTGGTGATTATAGCGGTAATTTATATCGCTTTGATCTGAGGTCTCCCAACCCTGATAAATGGACTGTGCATAAAATCTTTTCTGCCGGAGCACCTATCACCTCTGCTCCTGGTGTTATTCGGGCTAGTAACAACAAGAAAGAAGGAACTGTTATTGTTACCTTTGGTACTGGCAGCGATGTATATCAGTCTGATTTAACCACCAAAAATCAGCAGACTGTGTATGGCATATATGATAATCTGAATGATACGGCTCCCACTGAAGTCAAGAAAACAGCTCTGCTCATGCAGGAATTAACTACTTCAGGTAACTATCGTATGTTGTCGGACAACAAGTTTAATCCCAAGGTGCATCGTGGCTGGTACTTCAATCTGGATAGATCTACTGGTGAACGGGTAGTAAGTAAACCGGTTATAATTTCCTATGCAGGAGCTATTATTTCCAGAGCTTACGATGTTAAAAAAGATAATAAACTGGAAGACCCATGTCAGGAAACTGTCAGCGAACAAAAGAGCGAAGTTTACAGCGGAAAAATACAATATAACATCAAAACAGGTGGCCGATTAAAACAAGGTGATCCTAATTTTGTATTTGATAAAGAAGCTCCGTTTGGTGCAGGTACCATTACTTTAGGAATGTATAGTT
The DNA here is from genome assembly GCF_013346865.1 of Snodgrassella sp. ESL0323. NCBI lineage: Bacteria > Pseudomonadati > Pseudomonadota > Betaproteobacteria > Neisseriales > Neisseriaceae > Snodgrassella > Snodgrassella sp. ESL0323. Next base: position 75,224 of record NZ_JAAEDT010000018.1, read on the forward strand.
TTACCATATCCAATTTTAATAATAATGTCGATATTGGAGGTAATGGGACTCAGTCACCATTGGATCCTGATGGAAAAAATTATGAAGAATGTACCCGCTCTCCTGTTGTGGGTGTTGATACAGAAGGGAATTTAATCAACATTATTGTACCTAAATGTCCAATTAAATTTAAACGCTTATCCTGGAAAGAAGTTAAAAACAGTTATTTCAATTGATTGAACATTCTGACAAAAACGGCTGATCATTCAGCCGTTTTTTTTATATTTTAAATACTGTAAATCAATCATAAACAGAACAAAAATAAATTTATCAAATATTATTAATTTACACTTTGAAAATAATTAAATATTAATAATTAATTTATATAAATAATAAATATTATAAAATAATATATAAAATATATATTTATATTAAATATAAATTTATTAATATAATAATATTTTGCAAATCTTTACTATAAAAAAGAGGGTTTATACTTGATTAAGGCCGGATGCAAGAGAGAAAATATATAAAGCTTTAAAATTTATACAACAAAACAGATTAAATATTGTTGTTACACCATACGGAGAGTAACCAATATGTACCATAATTTTGAAAAAAATAAAAAAGGCTCATATTACAAAGGCAGAAAGATCCTGTTTTTAGCTATTACTGCTGCACTGAGCACTTTTCCTGTCTGTCAGGCACAAGCAGCTGATAATACCCTCGCTAATATATTTGCAGACATTCCTCTGCATTTACAAAATTCATCAACAACTAAAACAGCTTATAGTGTTAAACCCAATATCACTCTGTTAATTGATGAATCAGGTAGTATGAATGAATACCTGCAAGGGGATTCTCGTAAATGCAAAATTAGAACCCGGATTGTAGACAAACGTGGACGGCTTACGTGGTCGCCATGGAGTGCTTATCAATATGGCTTTGATAACAAGAACATTACAAATACTGATGATATACAGTATAAATGTAAGTTATATACCAAAATGGAAGGTGTCAAAGAAGTTTTAACAGGTATCATTGCTCAGTATCGTGATAACATGTATTTTGCCTATCGCCCGCTTTATACTCCCGAGAAGGATGTCAATAATGAATTTATAGATACTTCCATTCCGGCTAATTACGATAAACTTATTAATATAATACAAACAGCTACAGCCGGGACTGGTACACCACTTACTAAACAAACCGCCGTTGTTGCCAGAAATCTGGTCATGAATAAATTAAAATACCGCTGCCAGAAATCCTATCTTGTAATACTTACTGACGGTGAATCTAATAATCTATATGCGAAATCGGATGCTGATGCGGATGGATATTTTGATGCAGGAACAAATAAAAAAGACAGAGACAAATTTTTTATAGGCGATACCTATGGCACCAAAATTCAGCGTCTGAAATACTATACCAATACACTTGCCACAAAGAATTTTGGTCCTTATATTTATAATGCTCCTTTTTATGACAACCTTGGTTTACAGATTAATAAAGTTACAAAACGCTCAACCGATGATGCCGGACAACCATGGAATGCTATAAACCAGCTCACTGGTCAGCCTTTTGAACAAAAAGCCGAAACCTTTACTATCGGTGTGGGACTGGGTCAAAAACATAACAACATAGGCAATACTGCGATTGATTATCTTGAAAACGGCGCTATGCCTGCTGGTAATTTCTTTAATACCAACTCTCAAAAAGAAATTATTGATGCATTTGGTAAAATCTTTGAATCGATTAAAGGTTCACAGGAAACTACAACAACCACGACCACATCTACTGCACCTACCGTAGCTGTATCCAGCTCAGAACAGAATCACCTGTCTATCACTGCAACTGTAGAATCCGGAACATGGAGTAGTAAAATCTGCATTCGCAAAATTACTGATACCAATGACAGTAAATGCGCTCAACCTTCATACGGTAATCGCCAGTTATTATTAAATAACGGTACCAATACTTATCTGTACTCTGCCAACCTGTCAGCTTTTAAGAATGATGATTTCAAAATAGCTAATAATAATGGCAAAAATCAGTCTGAATGGGTCAATGGCTTACTGGCCTGGCTGAGTCGCTCTAAAGATGATGCCTCTATTAAAACTGACAATTTTGTACTCGATTATCGTCAGCGGACTGATTCACCGATTGCCGGATTTGGCGGAACCAGAGACATGGGTGATATTATTGATAATCCGATTATTACTGCCGGTAATCTGAATGGCGATTATCAAAAATATATGATTACCTCAGCTAACGACGGCATGGTATATGTTTTCGGTGCTACCAATAACGCCAATTTTTATGATCTGAAATTCAATTTCATGCCGATGAATATTGAGCGACAAAGTAATGATGGTTCTGACCTGGTATCGCATTATTACAAAGATCTTACTAATAACGAATACGGTAAGAACAGTGAGCATCCACATCGCTATCTGTTAAATGGCGGTATGGTTGTTCAGCAAACTGAACAAAGCGTTGACCCGGCAACAGGTCAGCTGCGTCCGCAACAGACATTTATGGTATCAACCATGGGTCAAGCGGGACGCGGTGCTTTTGCCATCAATATCGGCGGTAACGATCTGGTTTCCAAAGAGCCCATTGGCGTGGACAATATGGGCAGTGCCGGCTGGTATAAAGATATATCTTTGTTCCAAACCCCTACCGGTAAAGACAATTACTTTGGGTTTACCATAGGCACTCCGGCTATTGGCCGGCTAAGAGTAAATGAAGACCCGGATGCATCGGCTACTTCTGTAGCCAATCATATCCGTGAGGCTGCATTTATCAGTAATGGCTATAATTATTCTGAGACCCTGGCCAGCGATCATGCAAGCCTGCGCTCTACAGATTCTGCACTTTACATATATGATATTCTGGGTGTGGATGTCGGTACTGACGGCTACAAAAAAACCGACTTTAACAAAGGGGAACTGATTGCCAGATTGGCACCTGAACAGGATTCTGAGGATGATGATAAAGCAACTGGTGGTCTTTCCAGCCCGACAGTAGCGGATGTTGACGGAGATGGTGTAGTAGATGTTGCATATGCTGGTGATTATAGCGGCAATTTATATCGCTTTGATCTGAGGTCTCCGGATCCTAAACAATGGACTGTGCACAAAATATTTTCTGCTGGTGCACCTATCACCTCTGCACCCGGTGTTATTCTGGCTAATAACGCAGGCAACAATGCCAACAACAAAGAAAGGACTGTTATTGTTACCTTTGGTACTGGCAGCGATGTGTATCAGTCTGATTTAAACAATAAAGATCAACAAACTGTATATGGCATTTATGATAATCTGAATAATACCGCACCAACTGAAGTCAAGAAAACAGCTCTGCTCAGGCAGGAATTAACTACTTCAGGTAACTATCGTATGCTGTCGGACAAGAAATTTGATCCTAAAGTATACCGTGGCTGGTATTTCGATCTGGATAGTAGTACTGGCGAACGGGTAGTAACCAAACCAGTGACTATCTCTTATGCCGGAGCTGTTATTTCCAGAGCTTACACTGTTAAAAAAGATAATAAACTGGAAGACCCGTGTCAGATAACTGTTAGCGAACAAAAGAGCGAAGTTTACAGCGGAAAAATACAATATAACATCAAAACAGGTGGTCAATTAAAACGAGGTGATCCTAATTTTGTATTTGATAAAGAAGCTCCGTTTGGTGCAGGTACTTTTACTCAGGGAATGTATAGTTTTACCCTGACAGATGTGAATAATAAGCTTGATATCGGTGGTAATATGACTCAGTCGCCATTAACACCTAATCCAAAATCTTTAGAAGAATGCACTCGTTCACCTGTTGTCGGGGTGGATACAGAAGGAAATTTAGTCACCATTAATATACCTAAATGTCCAATTAAATTTAAACGCTTATCCTGGAAAGAAGTTAAAAACAGTTATTTGGATTGATTGAGCATTCTGACAAAAACGGCTGAATATTCAGCCGTTTTTTATGTTTAAACTATAAAATTCGTTTATAAATTTAATGAAAATAAAAATATATTAAATATTACAAATTTTTATTTATTTAAATAACAACAATCATATAGAAATAATTATACTCAATTTGAATTTAACGTATAGTTATTCATAAAAAACAGATATATAAAACAAAATTCAATCTTATTAATGCCATAATAATTAACATATTTTTACTATTATAAAAGATATTGATACTTGAATAAATATGAATTCAGGAGAGACAATATATAAAGCTATAAATTTTATACAACAAGCATATTAAATATTGTTGTTACACCACAGGGAGAGTAACCGAGATGTACCATAATTTAAAAAAAAATAAAAAAGGCTCATATTACAAAGGCAGAAAGATCCTGTTTTTAGCCATTACTGCTGCACTGAGTACTTTTTCTGTCTGTCAGGCACAAGCAGAAACCAATATATTCGCTGATATTCCGCTGTATTTGCAAAATTCATCTACCATCACTACTGCGTATAGTGTTAAACCCAATATAACTTTGTTACTTGATCTGTCAGGTAGTATGAAAGATCCACTAAAAAATTCATATAAGTGCCGCCACAAAATAGCAATAGGTACAGACAAGCGAGGAAAAATTGTATGGTCAAAAACATGGAGTGAATATCAATTTGGCTTTGACAAAAAGCCGGATGATACTAATGAGTTTAAATATGATTGTAAAAATTTGACCAAACTTGAAAGTGTAAAAGAAATTCTGCTTTTAATTTTGGATGATTATCGTAATAATATGTATTTTGCTTATCGCCCCTTAGTATACGGCAATGATAAAAATCTTGAATTTATTGATACTTCCATTCCAGAACAATACAATAAACTGACTCAAACCATAAAAAATGCTACAGCCACTACTGTTACACCACTGACAGAACAAACTGCCGTTGTAGCCAGAAATCTGGTTATGAATAAATTAAAATACCGCTGCCAGAAATCCTATCTTGTAATACTTACTGACGGTGAATCTAATAATCATTATGCAACTTCAGATGCGGATGTGGATGGATATTTTGATGCAGGAACAAATAAAAAAGACAGAGACAGCTTTTTTCAGGGCGATACCTATGGCACCAAAATTCAGCGTCTGAAATACTATACCAATACACTTGCCACAAAGAATTTTGGTCCTTATATTTATAGTGCTCCATTTTATAGAGAAGATGGTAAGAAAATTTATTTGGCTTCTAAGCGCACAACCGATGAAGCCGGACAACCATGGAATGCTATAAACCCGCTAACTAAACAACCTTTTGAACAGAAAGCCGAAACCTTTACTATCGGTGTGGGACTGGGTCAAAAACATAACAGTATAGGCAATACTGCGATTGATTATCTGGAAAACGGCGCTATGCCTGCCGGTAATTTCTATAATGCTAATTCTCAAAATGAAATTCTTGAAGCATTTGGTAAAATCTTTGAATCAATTAAAGGTTCACAACAAGCTACAACAACCACGACCACATCGACAGCACCTAGTGTAGCCATATCCAGCTCTGAGCAAAATCAATTGTCCATCACCGCCATCACTGAATCAGGCGCATGGAGCAGTAAACTGTGTATCCGCAAAATTACTGATAACAATAGCAGCCAATGCGCTCAACCTTCATACGGTAATCGCCAGTTATTATTAAATAACGGTACCAATACTTATCTGTACTCTGCTAACCTGTCAGCCTTTAAGAATGATGACTTTAAGATAGCTAATAATAATGGCAAAAATCAGTCTGAATGGGCTAATGGCTTACTGGCCTGGCTGAGCCGCTCTAAAGATGATGCTTCTATTAAAACTGACAATTTTGTACTTGATTATCGTCAGCGGACTGATTCACCGATTGCCGGATTTGGCGGAACCAGAGACATGGGTGATATTATTGATAATCCGATTATTACTGCCGGTAATCTGGATGGTGGTCTTCAAAAATATCTTGTAACCTCTGCTAACGACGGCATGGTATATGTTTTCAGTGCTACTAATGATGCTAATCATCCTTATGATCTGAAATTCAATTTCATGCCGATGAGTATTGAGCGGCAAAGTAACGATGGCTCTGACCTGGTATCGCATTATTATAAAGATCTTACTCATAACGAGTACGGTAAGAACAGTGAGCATCCGCATCGTTTCCTGTTAAACGGCGGTATGGTTGTTCAGCAAACTGAAAAACGTGTTGACTCCAAAGGTAAGCTGCTTCCGCAACAGACATTTATGCTATCAAATATGGGTCAGGCGGGGCGCGGTGCTTTTGCCATCAATATCGGCGGTAACGATCTGGTTTCCAAAGAGCCCGTTGGTGCAGACAATACGGGCAGTAATGGCTGGTATAAGGATGTCTCCCTGTTTCAGACCCCTACAGGTAACAAAAATTTATTTGGATTTACTGTAGGTACCCCAGCTATTGCTCGGTTAAGAGTAAATGAAGATGTGGACGCATCACCAACTTCTGTAGCCAATCATATCCGTGAGGCTGCATTCATCAGTAATGGCTATAATTATTCTGGGACATTAGCCAGCAATAATGCCAGTCATGCATCTTTAGATTCTGTACTTTATATATATGATATTCTGGGTGTGGATGTCGGTACAGACGGTTTCCAAAAAACCGGCTATAACAAAGGGGAACTGATTGCTACTCTTGCTCCAGAGCAAAATCCCGACTCTGATGAACGTACTGGCGGTCTTTCCAGCCCGACAGTACTGGATATTGATGGCGATGGTGTGGCAGATATTGTGTATGCCGGTGATTACAGCGGCAATTTATATCGCTTTGATCTCAGATCACCGGACCCTAGTCAATGGACTGTACATAAAATATTCTCTGCCGGTGCGCCAATAACCTCGGCACCGGGCGCTATTCTTGTTGAAGACACAAACAATAATGGTAATAACAATAGTAAAAACCCGACTGTAATTGTTACATTCGGTACTGGCAGTGATGTGTATCAATCTGATTTAAATAACAAAGATCAGCAAACTGTATATGGCATATATGATAATCTGAATGTTAAAGCACCAGCTGAAATATCAAAACAAGCTCTGCTTAAACAGCAATTAACTGCTTCAGGTAACTATCGTATGCTGTCGGACAACAAGTTTGATCCCAAGGTGCATCGTGGCTGGTATTTCAATCTGGATAATACTACCGGCGAACGTGTAGTAAGCAAACCAATTGTTATTTCCTACGCCGGAGTGGTTTTCTCCAGAGCATACGACGTTAAAAAGGACAATAAACTGGAAGATCCGTGTCAGGTAACTGAACGTAAGCAGGAAAGTGATGTTTATAGCGGAAAAATACAATATAACATCAAAACAGGCGGAAGACTGAAACGCGGAGATCCCAATATTGAATTTGATCCAAACGCTCCTTTCGGCGCAGCTCTTACAGTTAAAGGTTTGTATGGTTTAGCTTTATCCAATTCAGATACTATAAAAGGTTTAGATATTGGCACTAATGGAACACAGGGTTCATTGATACCTGATCCTGATGCAAAAAAGGAAGAATGTAGCCGTACACCTGTTTTTGGTGTCGATTCGAATGGTAATAAAATTATCATTAACATTCCCAAATGCTCGATCAAATTTAAACGTTTATCCTGGAGAGAAGTGAAAAATAACTATACTAGCTAATCTGATATCATAAAATAACGGCCAGTAAATACTGGCCGTTATTTTAATTTTGGATTTTAATTAGCAAAGTGTCCCATTTTTTCCATTTTAGTCTGCAGATAATGCTGGTTTTCAGGATTCAGACCAACATGTAAAGGCACGCGATTTGTAACATTGATACCCAGTGCTTTGAGCGTATCAACTTTCTGCGGATTATTGGTCATTAACTGTATAGACTGTACTTTAAGATAATCAAGAATATATTTGGCCAGAGTGAAATCACGGGCATCTATCGGTAAGCCTAAAGCCAGGTTGGCTTCTACAGTATCTAATCCTTCATCCTGAAGTTTATAAGCCCGGATTTTGTTGAGTAAACCAATACCGCGACCTTCCTGGCGTAAATATACAATCACGCCTTTTCCCGCCTGCTGTACGGTTTTCATCGCAGCTTCAAGCTGGGGGCCGCAATCACAGCGCCGGGAAAATAAAGCATCACCGGTAAGACATTCAGAATGAATTCGGCCAAGTATATCTTCTCCTGTAGAAATATCACCTACGGTAAGAGCAATATGTTCCTGCCTATTGCGTACATCTTCAAATCCATGCATGGTAAATTCACCCCATTGCGTTGGCAAACGGCAGGAAGCAATAAAGCGTACAGGACTATGATCTTTGATATGACTTTGATGTAATGTTGACATAGTATTTATCCCTTGATATGTGCTACAGCATCATGCAGATTATATAATAGTGGCGTCGCCACCATAGCCAGAGCAATCCACTCAATCAGTTCCGTATCAGTAATAGCATCAGGCTGCTGATGAGCAGCATACAAAACACCAAGTATCTGCCCCTGATCACCGCTAACAGGAACAGCCAGTTGTGAAGCCGAGTTCTGTTTTCCGCTCAGGCTGCCATCATTCAGCCACGATTGCACATCATTTACCTGATTCAACCAGCCTGTAATGGCTGTGCGTGCAAATAAATATTGATTTATCTGCTGCTGATCGCATTTCAATATAGCCGGAAGCTGGCAACCACGAGCCAGTAGCCGAAATAACTCCCCTGCTTCATCATTTCCTTCATATAAATATAAAGCAAATGTATCGTTATGATGTCGGCTTGCTACCGAGTCAAGAGCCAGATACAACTGACGCAAGGTATAGGCAATGTTATCCTTGGATGTAAATAAGTCTGCCGGATGTGTTTGGCGCAGTGCGTTTGTATTTAAATTAAATTTTTCAGCCAGACTAAATCCGTTTTCCTCATACCATAACACAGACAGATCTATTTCTGCCTGTGCCAGCTCCAGTACAGATTGTGTAGCCAGCATTGCCATCTGTATTTCTTGTACTGGTAATTTCAATCCTTGTGTTTGCAGGTAATCACGCACTTGAGCGCATGTCATACACATCCTTACTTTTTTCTTTGCAAACAGTTATTGTAACCGAAAATGATGCTGAAACCGGATATAACAACATTTCAACCATATCAAAAATAGCCACTGTGCTGCTCAGGTATTTCTTGATCCAGGTGAAGCAGCTATTATCTTTAAGTGTATCTTCAGTAGCCGGTGAATAAACCGGCATTAATGTCACTTACTTGGTTAAATTAGTTTTATTAAATTAAATTCAGATTAAGTACTTGTATTATTTATATTTTAAACCAATAATAAACTCACCGTAGATTCACGGTAATAATTGAAAAGGAGCTGTATATGAGCAATCTGAAACCCGGTGATAATTCCGGTACAAATGGCGGGATTTATCAGGAAGTTGATCAGCATGGTCATGCTTTGGAAAATTATGCAACTATTAAAGACCATGAAAAAGCACCTCCTACTCAGCATCCGGGTAATAGCTGGCAATTAAAAAACCGGACACCTGACGGTAAACATTAAATTTGTTTCTTGCTTCTAAGCCATCTGGTTAGGTAATCATATAATTGCAATTAATAATTTATTTCAGACAATTTTATGACGATATAATTTACTAGATGGCTTTCTTTATTTCTTATAAAGCTTTTATTACACTATTTATTACACTAATTGTGGCTTTAAGAAAAATATTTTCCGTCTAAAATAAGAACAAAACTCAAAAGTATTGTACAAAAACAAAATAAATTTATTGCTATCTTAATTAACATAAAAAAATTTTCTTATACTTCTATTTACATTAAAAGCTCCTTTTTATATCATCTGATATGTATTAATTACTACTAAGTAAATAATTGTTTTATAAATATAAAGATTACATAATTTATTCCATTTGGATAATAATTATTTCTAAATCAAAGCGCTCTTCAGTCAGGAATAAATATTATTGCTATTGAATGTCAGGACAACTTATGAACTTACCACAAATTTTATCGCTTATATTACTGGTTGTGATTTTGGTTCTGGCAGTCTGGCGACATGTCAATATTGGTCTTTTAGGTTTTAGTGCTGCGGCTATAATGGTTATGGCAACAACTGCAATTGCTGATGGTTCTGATACATATACAGTCTTAACCAGCAAGGATGTACTCAGCCATTTTCCCGGAGCCATTGTAACGCTGTTAATCGGTGTGTCCTTACTTTTTGCTCATCTGGAAAAAAGCGGTGGCTTAAGCTGGTTTACAGATCAGATTTACGCAAAAATGGGGCATCGCACTAATATTGTTCCTTGGATTGGCTATTTTATCGGATTTGCGATTTCGACAGCCGGTGCCTTTTCTACGGCATCGATAACGTTGCTGGTTCCGGTTATTGCTGCTTTAGGCAGAAAACATCCCAGATTATTTTTCATCTGTGAAATGGCAGCAATTATTGGTGCCAATACCGGTGCACTTTCACCTATTAATCCTACTGGTCAGGTTATTCTGGATGCAGCAAAAAAAGCACATGTTGAGTATAGTCCGTGGCTAGTCTGGTTTCTGGGAATGTTAATCAGTTTTGTGCTGGTTATTGCCCTGCAAATTGTATTTCAGGATAAAAGAGTAGTCGAAACAAGTGATTCTAAAGCGCCTGAAAAAGGCTTTGTACTGCTAAAACCAATTAAACAGGAAAATGGTGATAACCATCAGTTACAGCCATTTTATGCAATCTGTTCTACTATTGCGGTATTGATTTTTCTGATATTAGTGATATTTGCTAAAGCCAATGTCGGTCTGACTGCTCTGACGCTGGCAGTAATTATGATGCTGTTTTTTACGCAGCAAAGTAAAGATTTTGTGAAAAAAATCCCTTGGAATGCTGTAGTGGTTATTAGTGGTCTGCTGGTTTTCATCGGCACCATGATGCAAGTAGATACAATGAAAGCGGTAGAGCAAGGTCTGCTCAGTATGACCAGCAGTAAAATTGCTTTATTGTTTATGCTCGCTTACCTGACTACGTTCCTGAGTAATGTGGAGTCCTCTACTTTAGGTGTTATCAGCCTGATGATTCCGATGGTATTTACGATTTTTGGCGATTCTCCGCAAATTTCTTTGATTCTGACTGCCTGTGCGGCACCAGCTATGCTCAGTGTCGTTAATCCGATTCATATTGCCGGTACTCTGGTGGTAAGTGTGACCGAAGAAAAACAGCAGGAAATGATGTTTAAACGTTTACTGATTATTGCCTTTGCTACAGTACCGTTTTTTCCCGGACTAGCTATGATTGTTCCGGCTCTGATGATGTAATATCAATATTATTTAAAAACGCTCTGCTTTAAAGCAGAGCGTTTTATATTTCCGTACAGCAGATATTTATCTGCCTGTTAAATATTCTTTAAGATGATTTGGATTCAGCCTGCTTTTTTCCAAAGGCTGTTTTGCTTATTAATGCTGGCTGACGGAACAGACAGCTAGTCTGTTTGCAAAAAACCAGTTAACAAGCTGATTGGACTACGGCACAATGATCATCTGTTTTCTGTTAATACTTTTTTATATTTTATATGCAAATTTATTTGGTTGGTGGTGCAGTAAGAGATAAGTATCTGCAACGTCCGGTGGTCGACCGCGACTGGGTAGTGGTTGGCGCAGATGCAAAAAAAATGCTGGAAGCCGGGTATCAGCCTGTAGGCAAGGATTTTCCGGTATTTCTGCATCCGCAAACTCATGAAGAATATGCGCTTGCGCGTACCGAACGTAAAGTATCTGCCGGTTACAATGGCTTTACTTTTCATGCAGCGGCAGATGTGACGCTGGAGCAGGATTTACAACGACGCGATTTAACCATTAATGCTATGGCCGAAGATGCATCGGGTAATCTGATTGATCCGTATAACGGACTGGCTGATTTACGCTGCGGTATATTACGTCATGTCAGCCCTGCTTTTGCAGAAGACCCGGTACGTATCTTGCGCATTGCCCGATTTGCAGCGCGTTATGGATTTAAAGTAGCCGATGAAACTATGGCACTGATGTGTCGGATGGTAAATAATGGTGAGGTAAATGCTCTGGTTGCCGAACGGGTATGGCAGGAACTGGCTAAAGGGCTGATGGAAAAGAATCCGCGGCTGATGATAGACGTTTTACGTGCCTGCGGTGCGCTGAAAGTAATTTTACCAGAGGTTGATGCGTTATTCGGCGTACCGCAACGCGCTGATTTCCACCCTGAAATAGATACCGGTGAGCATACTTTACTGTGTCTGCAATATGCTGCTGAAAATGATTATTCACTGGAAGAACGTTATGCTGCTCTCACTCATGATCTAGGCAAAGCACTGACTCCGGTAGATAAATTACCACGCCACCCCGGACATGATTATGCCGGAATAAAACCCGTAGAAGCGGTAAACCGGCGCTGGCAGGTACCCAAAGCCTGTGCGCAATTGGCATTACTGGTATGTGAATATCATATCAAGTTACATAGTGTCAGTCAGCTTAAACCCAAAACGACACTGGATATTCTGAAAAAAACCGATGCATTGCGCCGTCCGGATCGATTTAGGCAGATTTTGCGTGTATGCCTCGCTGATATACGCGGACGCCTCAGATTTGAACATCAGCCATATCCTCAGCAACAGCACTGGTTAAATTTACAGTCTGCGGCAATGGCAATTGATGCAGCATCAATTGCCCGGACAGTGGCTGAACCGCAGCAGATAGCTCAGGCAATCGATCAGGCAAGGCTGAATCAGATTCGCCCGATACAAAATGCATATTGTCAATCTCAACTACACGGCTATTAATTATGTCATCTTCAGCACTTATTACTCAGTTGTCGGACAAGCTACACAAGCACAAACAACAAGCTGCAGAAATATACCGGCAGCGCAGGCATCCGTTTGTCTATTTTCGCCAGCATACCGGAGTAATTGCTGATGTGCTGTCTACACTGTGGCAGGAGTTGTTTGCCGAAGAAGAAATGTGTCTGCTGGCAATAGGTGGATTCGGACGCGGCGAAATGTATCCGTATTCGGATATGGATATTGCTATTGTCAGCAGAAATCCGATTGATGACAATATTCAGCAGAAAATTGGTGCTTTTGTTCAAATATTATGGGATATCCATTTACAGCCCGCCCCTAAGGTAGGAACAATTAATGAGTTATGTGAAAGTGCCCGGGTTGATTTAACGGGTGATTCAGCCTTACTGGAAAGCCGGTATTTATGCGGCCGGCAGGATCTGGCTGCTGAATTGATTCATCAGCTTGATTTACAGCGGGATGTGGCTGCTTTTATCGAAGGTAAAATACTGGAACAACGGCAACGATATACCAAAGCGGCCGGTGAAGCCAGTCTGCTGGAAGCCAATGTAAAAACCACTCAGGGCGGTTTACGCGATATTCATACTTTATTGTGGCTGGCAAAAGTTCAGGGATTACCTCCTCAGATTCATCAGCTGATGAAAAATGCTATTCTGAACCGAACTGAAGCCAGGCTGTTACTGAGCTGCCAGAAACAGCTGGCCAGAATCCGTATTGAGCTGCATCTGACTGCCAAACGGGCTGAAGACAGATTGATTTTTGATTTACAAACTCAGGTAGCACAGAATCTTGGCTATCGCGATGATGCAAATTCCCGTGCCAGTGAAAAACTAATGCATGATTTTTATCGTGCACTAAAAGGCGTGAAACAACTCAGTGGTATTCTGGTACCTATGCTGCGCGACCGTGTCTACGCTTCTCTGCCGCGTGTGGTGGTTAATCTGGATCAGCATTATTATCAGGTAGGTAATATGCTGGCGGTGCATAATCTTGAACTTTTCTCGCAACAGCCTGAGCATATATTTACCATTTTACGTGTTGCTCAGGAACACAATGACATAATTGGTCTGGCACCAAAAACCCTGCGTGTATGGTGGGCGGCTGCACATCAGCTGGTGAATGAAGAGTTTTATCAAAATCCAGCAAATCGCGAATGCTTTGCCGGATTCTTCAAACACGGGGAGGGTCTGACTCATTTATTGCGCTTTATTAATCTGTATGGTGTGCTCGGCCGGTATTTGCCAGCATGGGGAAAAATAGTCGGTCTGCTGCAACATGATTTATTTCATATTTATCCGGTAGATGATCATATTTTAATGGTGGTACGCAATATGCGGCGTCTGGCTATGGAACAGCACAGCCATGAACTGCCTTTTGCCGCAACATTAATGCATACTTTTGCACGCAAACATATTTTGTATATGGCTGCACTGTTTCATGATATTGCCAAAGGCCGTGGTGGTGACCATGCACAAAAAGGCGTAGCCGATGCCCGCTCCTTTGCCGAAGATCATTTTCTGGATAATGAAGAAAGCGATTTACTGGCGTGGCTGGTAGAACAGCATCTGCTGATGTCAATGACAGCGCAGAAAGAAGATATTCAGGACCCTGAAGTGATTACCCGATTCAGCAAACAGGTTAAAACAGTTGAACGGCTCACTGCTTTATATCTGCTGACCGTAGCAGATATCCGGGGCACCAATCCGAAAATCTGGAATTCATGGAAAGCCAGTTTGCTGGAAAATTTATATAAAGCCACGCTGCATCAGCTCAATGGTAAACAAAGTAACCGGCACACGACTATTCTTGACCGCCGGCAACAGGCAATGCATGAGTTAAATCAATATCACATCAGCGAATCACAGCAACGCCAATTGTGGCATATTCTTGGTCAGGCTTATTTTGCCCGCCATGAGTGGCAAGATATTTTATGGCATTTATCAAAAATTATTAATTATGAACAGCAGGCTCAGGCACACAGCCAAATGCTGCCGGATAATGATACCCTGAAGGTGATGGTTTATATGCCTAACCGCCCGAAACTCTTCACTGAGCTGGCTTCGGTTTTCAGTGAAGCAGGAATGAACATTCTGACTGCCCGTGCCTATATCACCGAACACAACTTTATTCTGGATACTTTTATTCTGCAATTTCCGCCGAATCTCAACCCGAATGATTATCTGACCATTCAGAATAAAACCGAGCTGGCGCTTAATCAGTTTGTAAATGGTAAATTGCCGATGTCTGCGAGCAATCCGGCCAGTCTGAGCCGGCGCAGCCGTCATATTCCGATTGCACCGCGAATCAGTATTGATGAAGAAGATAATCCCGGCTGGTACAGCCTGCACATTATTACAGCAAACCGGCGTTTTTTACTTGCCAACATTGCTGCTGTTTTATCCGATTTAAATATCAGTATTCGCTTTGCCAAAATCACTACTCTGGATGAACGGGTAGAAGACAGTTTTCTGGTATATGCGCCTCAACTGGCCGATACTCAACAGCAATTGCAGCTTAAAAATGCCCTTCTGGATCAATTACTGCGCTAAGCAGTGATAACGGGAAACAGATAATGAACAGTTTTCAGATTGATAAAAATATTCTCAGCCAGTGGCAACGGCAGGCACACAGACAGTTTCCTGCATTGTGTCAGCAGCGTCCATCTCAGAGCCATAAGGGTACGTTTGGCACGCTGGGTATTCTGGGTGGTTCAGAAGGCATGACCGGTTCGATTATTCTGGCCGGAATAGCTGCACTGCATTGTGGCTGCGGTAAAGTATGGCTTGGGTTTCAGCAACCAATATTACCAATGCCAATACTAAGCCAGCAGCCAGAAATTATGTTAAATACCGCTGAACGGCTTTTACACCGTTCCGATATTACCGCATGGGTGATTGGCTGTGGTCTGAGTACCTCAACTACGGCACTGGCAACACTGACTGAATGTCTGCAACAGAAGCATATGATGGTAGTCGATGCCGATGCACTGAATTTACTTGCTCAGCAGCCTGCTTTGCTGACTGGCAGGCAAAATAATCAAAATGTTGTTTTAACACCGCATCCGGGAGAAGCTGCACGCTTACTGCAATGCAGTATTAGTGAAATTCAGAATAACCGTTATCAGGCCGCACGCCAGCTGGCGCAAAAATATTCAGCATGGATAGTTTTAAAAGGTCATCAGAGCCTGATTGTTTCACCTCATGGCCAGATACAGCAAAATGAAACCGGCAATCCGGGACTGGCAACAGCAGGTAGCGGTGATGTCTTAGCCGGCATAATCGGCAGTTTGCTGGCTCAGCAAATCCCACCGGAGCAGGCAGTATCAGCCGGAGTATGGTTACATGGTGCTGCGGCAGATATTCTTGCTGCCAATGATACCGGCCCTATAGGTTTATGCGCCGGAGAAATAGCTACGGCTGCACGCTGGCTGCGCAACCGTTTAACTGAATCTGTCTGAAAAACAAAACAGATGGTTAGATAGCCATCTGTTTTATCAGTTTATCCGCTTTTATATTTCGGAAACTGCATTATTTATCTGTTAAAGCCCAGTCTACTGCTGCAGTAGCATGAATTGCCGTAGTATCAAATACCGGTACCGGACTGTCATCCTGCGAAACCAGTAACATAATTTCGGTACAGCCAAGAATGATGGCTTGAGCGCCCTTATCAACCAGACGCCGGATAATCTGCCGGTACTGCTGGCGTGATTCTTCACGTATGATACCTGATACCAGCTCTTCATAAATAATTTTATGTACTGTCTGACAATCTTTATCGTCAGGAATCAATACCTCTAAACCAAATTTTTCTGTAAGCCGGCCTTTATAAAAATCCTGTTTCATGGTGAATTCGGTACCCAGTAAGCCAACTTTTAGCAGTTTCTGGCTGCAAATTTGCTTAGCTGTTGCATCAGCGATATGCAGCAAAGGTATTGTTATACTATTCTGTACCCGTTCAGCCATACGATGCATGGTATTGGTACAAATTACAATACACTGTGCTCCGCCCTGCTCCAGCTGTCGTGCTGCTGTACACATATTTTCAGCCAGTTCATCCCATCGTCCCTGATGCTGCAAAGCTTCGATTTCGGCAAAATCTACAGATAACATGATGCTGCGGGCTGAATGCGTACCGCCAAGACGCTCACGTACTTGTTCATTAATCATGCGATAATATTCAGCAGAACTTTCCCAGCTCATGCCACCGAGCAACCCAATGGTTTTCATGTTTTCCCCTTGTTCGTTTAAAAAATTATTTACTTAATAGTTGAAGAATTTCTTTTGGCTGCTCAACAATATAATCGGCTGGCCATTGCGATATGTTGTCTTCTGCACCGATATATCCCCAGTTCGCCAGTACTGTAATCATGCCGGCATTACGTCCTGCCTGCATATCACGCTCTGCATCACCGATATACAGGCAGTTTTCGGGAGCTACGCCAATGTGACGGCAGGCATAGAACATGGGTTCGGTACTGGGTTTCGGCGCACTGGTGGTATCTCCGCTTACTATTACAGCCGGTTCAATACTGCATCCGAGTTTTGGTACCAGACGGTCAGTAAAAACATGCGGCTTATTGGTAATAATCCCCCAGGCTATGTTCTGTTCAGCCAGTTTTTCTAATAACTCATTGATGCCGCCAAATAAAACTGTCTGATCAGTAAAATGCAGTTCATACTCAGCCATAAAATCCTGCCTCAAAGCTGCAAACGCAGGATTATCAGGCTGCATACCTGTACCGAGTTTAATCAGTCCTGCTGCGCCATGACTGGCAACCGGACGAATCTCTGCCATCGTTTTAGGCGGTAAATTCTGCTTTTGCAGCACATTATTAAGGGCTATCCCTAAGTCCGGCGCCGTATCGGCCAGGGTACCGTCCAGATCAAATAACACAGCTTTAATCATGATTTTCTACCTGAAATATGGTCTGATAATCTGATTATATTGTATTAATGAACATGCTGACCGGCAACAGAAGGGATACAGCATAAAAGATTATTGCTGTGTTTATGGGCTGCGCTTTCTGTCTGTACTGTAACATGATGTATATCATGTCTGAGCAATACTTCTGCCAGTTCATTAACCAGTTTCTCTGCTTCCGTTATCGTTAATGTACCATCAACAACAATATGGCAGGACAAAGCATTCATATTGCTGGTAATAGTCCAGGCATGTAAATCATGTACTGCTTTAATTCCTGGCATTTCCTGAATTACTCTGCCCAGCTGCTCCAGCTCAATTGCATCCGGTGTGCCTTCCATCAGAATACGCAAAGTAGTTTTCAGGATTCCGATTCCACTGTAAGCAATCAGGCAGGCTACCACTATACTTGCTACCGGGTCAGCCCAGCGCCAGCCAAACAGCATCATCAGTACAGCCGCGGCAATAGCACCCACCGAACCGAGTAAATCACCCAGTACGTGTAAAAACGCCCCGCGCATGTTTACATTATGTTCCGTTTCACTACTGCTGTGCATATACCAGGCAATAATAATATTTACCAGTAAACCAATCGTACTGATAACCAGCATGCCCCGGGTAGCAATATCCGGCGGATTAACAAAACGACCTATGGCTTCATAAACAATCATGACTGCAATTACCATTAGCGCCAGACCATTTACTGCCGCCGCAATAATTTCAAAGCGTTTATAACCAAAGGTCTGCCGACCGTTTACCGGCCGCTCACTCAGGTGAAATGCGATTAACGACAATGCCAGCGCCAGTGCATCCGAAAACATATGACCAGCATCCGACAGCAGTGCCAGACTATTGGTTAACCAACCACCAATAATCTCTACCACCATATATGCACCGATAATCAGCAGTGAAATACTTAAAACTTTTTTATCTGCACTATGTGCACCTAGATGATGATGGTGATGATGAGTTTCATCATGTTTATGCTCATGTATATGGTTATGGTCGTGGTCGTGGTCGTGCATAGTATTCCTTTATAAATATTGTCTAATACCATTAATACGTTAAACCCTAACATATGGTAAAAGTCAAATGTGAATATCAGCAGATTTCAGCTCAGAACATTCTGGAATCCATAGTTAATATTTATATACATACCGGCAATAAATTTTTTACATAAGTTGATAATAGCAGAAAACACAGAAATTTTGCCGGTGTTTACTCAGGCTTCGTGCGGAGAAATATTGATATCAGTAAAAGCAGCAATTATTTTTAAATGTTTATTATTAAAATAATAAATTTTTATCTATTATTTCCTTACATTATTTCACATATCAAGGTAAAATACCTGCTTGTACAAGTCATGTTCAGTGTGCGGCTGATCACTAAGAGACTTGAGAATTGACAGCCAATCCAGATTAAGCGAAAAGAATACATATTTCGGTTTGAAGTGTTTATATTTTATGAATATGTAGTTTTCATTCACACTGAGAATACTTGTTTATTCTGGTAATGTGAGATTTTTTGTAAGCTTATTCATAATACCAGATCATTGAATTAATTATACTCTTACAAAACGAAGATTGTATGCATATACTAGCTGCCGGAATTAATCTGAACTTAAGCAGAAACATGAATTAACTGATTCTCAACTGTTCCTTTTCTTATTATTTATGTTTGGCATGGTTTAACAATCACTACTTTTGACTGTTTATCTGTTTCATGTTTAGTTTTATATCTATTGAATTCAGCCTTTCATTTATTGCCTTTTTCTGTCTTTACTGGCTGTTGGGCAGCAAACCGAAACTGCAAAATCTGCTTTTACTATGTACCAGTTATCTGATTGTTTATTTGTGCGGAAAAATACAGGCATTAATTGCATTAATGCTATTTACGGTATTTATTTATGCCACATCTGTACGAATAGTTCATGCCGCTAAACCCAAAATATGGCTGATAACTGCAATCATATGTACTATTCTGAATCTGGCATTATGGAAATATTTTGATTTTTTCCGCACGTCTGTCAGCTATGGTCTGGATAGTTTGAAACTGAGTTCCGAATGGCTGGCGGATATCATATTACCGCTGGGACTGTCCTACTACTCATTTCAGGCTATCAGCTATCTGGTTTCTCTTTATCAGGAGCGATGCCACAATCAGCCTGCCGGTAAAGTTTTTTCATTACCGGGTCTGGCTCTGCATCTGGCTTTTTTCCCTACTATTACTGCAGGACCGATTGCACGCGCCTACGATGCACGCGGGTTAACGGATATATATAACCAGCCATGCGGCATGGTAACACAAATCTATACTCCGCAACGCCGCAGAATTCTGGCACCTACTCTGGCATTGTGTCTGATTGTAATGGCTTTAATGAAAAACTGGTGGCTTTCCGGCTGGATTGCCGACAATTGGGTAGATCCGGTATTTGCCAATCCCATGCAATATCATAGTCTGGAAATACTGGCTGCCATATATGGCTATACTGTTCAGCTGTTTTTTAATTTTTCCGGTTACAGTGACCTAATGATAGCGATGGGGCTGCTACTGGGTTTTCGCCTTCCGGTGAATTTCCGCGCACCATTACTGGCACACAATATCCGCGAATTCTGGCTGCGCTGGCACATCAGCTTATCAACCTGGATACGGGATTATATTTATATCCCATTGGGCGGTGGCCGACATGGAATGGCACGCACTCAGCTTAACCTACTGATAGCCATGGCATTATCCGGAATCTGGCACGGGACAGGCTGGCATTTTTTAATCTGGGGCTTATTGCATGCAGCCGGGATGATCTTGCTTAATCTGGGCGACTGGCTGTACAGTCGTCTGCGTCATTGTGAATTAAATAAAGCTCGAGACGCTCTGAGTAAAAGCAGCCGGCCAGCTAAAATTATCAGCATTGTTGTGACTGTACATTTTGTATGTTTTTGTTTTGTTTTTTTCCGTGCACCTACACTTAACGATGCTATGCTTTTGTTACACGCATTGCTTTACAACAATATCAATGTACCACTGAGTACCAATCCGTTTTATTTTTTCAGTTTGTTATTGCTGGCATGGATAATGTATCCGTTTCTGGCAAAATTGACTAATATGTTATATGAGCGCGCCGATTCTTTGCCCCGATACAGTTTGATTCTTCCTTTATTACTGTTAGTGGTTCTGGTATTAATCTGTGCGCCGGCTGGTATTCCGGGATTTATCTATGCCAATTTCTAAATATCGCCGCGTGCCTTCTTACCGCAAAAAGGGAAGTAAAAAAAAGTTTTCCCAGTTCAGGGAAATACCAGTTGTTAGTGTAAAAACCATCACGACCGTACCTATTGTCGTTGCAAGTGAAGAAACAGAAACCAGAGAGCAGCCAAAGAAAAGCAATAAACAACAATTTCGTTTTGTTTTACTATTCTTTTTTATCACTGCAACTATTTCACTTTGGCTGATGCAAAATTCAGTCATCGCCTATTATCAGCAAACTTACCACAGCAATAGTATTTTAACGAACCTGAAACAGCAGACATGGTGGCAAACAGGCAGCCGTGCAGGCGAAACACTTAATAAAGGTATCAGCCAGCTTAATCAGTATATCAAGTCTGCTAACCTCAGCATCATCACTGCTTATAATGATAATTACGCCTATACTGACAGCTATAAAGCCAAAATACAGCAACAAATAAAATTTGCTCAGGAGCAGCACAGGCATGCCCTGAAAAAAGCAGCCAAAGTAAAGAATATGAAAGCGGCCTTTACACTTGCAGCTGCTGATGAAGTGTTTTTTGCTGGAGATTCATTAATGCAGGGGGTGGCACCACATGTGCAAAAATGGCTCAGTGAAACTTATGGTATTAAAACCATTAATCTCAGCAAACAGAGTACCGGATTAACCTATCCGGGCTTTTTTAACTGGCCGCAAACAATCGGAAATACACTGGCTACTAATCCGCAAATCAAAATACTGGTTATGTTTCTTGGTCCTAATGATCCATGGGATATTCCTGATCCGCATAACGGCAGCAGATTTATCAGCTTTGCTTCTCCTCAATGGGAAAGCATTTACCGCAGCCGCATTAAAACCATTATGGATAGCGCCCGACAGCATCAGGTCACTGTTTTGTGGCTGACTCCGCCAAGTATGAGAAAACAGAAATTGAATGAACAAATGATTTATCTGCGTCAGATCACTACCGATGAAGTAAACAAGAATCAAGGGTATGTTATGGATACCCGCGCAATGCTGGGTAGTAATGGTGATGAATTTTATGATACGGTAACGCAAACCGATGGAAAAAAAATTAAAACCCGCAGTTCAGACGGGATTCATTTTACTGTGACCGGGCAAAAAATTATTGCCCAAAATATTTTTAACCGCTTTAACCTGCCAGCACAAACTATGGATAACGATTCAACAAATGTACAGTAAAAAACATTTTGTCATTTTAAGTTGCTGCCTGTCGATCATGGCCTGTTCAGCAGATCCGGTTCCGGCAAAATCTGGCCGCAAACAGGTATCAGCATCTTCGCAGAATAATCATGCTGCTCAGATAGCCCAGGCATTACAGAAAAAAAGCATCAATATAGTACAAATTGGTGATTCACATACAGCAGCTGATTACCTTACTGATGCTGCCCGTGTGTACTTACAGCAGCAATTAGGCAATGGCGGTCCCGGCTGGGCTATGCCGACTCAGTTTCCAGGTTTACGTCTGGCGCGTTTTACCTATCAGAATCAGGGCTGGCAGGCTATCTCCAGCCGTACCGATACCAGCCAAAATTATGCACTTGGCGGTTTGGTAGCTGTTCCTTCTGTAGGGGCTGTGATGACCATCAAAACACGTGGAGAGCCCGAAGCCGAACAAACGGTTACCGTCACTATCCGTCAGGGACCGAATGATGAAGATTTAACGATTACCGACAGTAATGGTAAACAGATTGAACTTGGCGCACAACCTAAAGACAATCAATGGCATTTCAGTCAGTTTAATGCACGTTTTCCGATTACCGTTACTGCCGGTATGAACTTTCAGACAGCCATAGGCGGCTGGTGGGTACGTAATCCAAACCGCCAGGGAGTGGTATTTTCTGCTCTGGGAATTAATGGAGCCCAGCTTACTCAGTGGAACCGCTGGAATACCCAGGCTTGGCAGCAGGAATTGAATGTCATTGCTCCCGACCTGATTATTCTTGCCTATGGTACGAACGAAGCTTTTAACGGGGTTGAAACTGAAACTGTTAAACAAAATCTGATTGAAACTATTAACCGCATTCGCACAGCCTCTCCCGACAGTGCCATCATGATTCTGGGCGCACCGGAAAGTCTGAAGAGTACAGCCGGTTCATGCGGCGTACGACCGGAAAAACTAACTGAATTACAGGAAATGCAAAAAGAAGTGGCACAAAGCCAGCAGGTATTTTTCTGGGACTGGCAGGCGGTAATGGGTGGTGAATGCAGTATGAAACCATGGATTAATCAGGGACTGGCCCGCAATGATGGTGTTCACTTTACCTCAAAAGGTTATCAGCGGCTTGGTCAGGCACTGGGTGAAAGTATTTTATCCATGCGTCAGCAGCGGTAATTCTTACTTTAAATAAAAAAACCGGTTCTGCGGGTAATTATCCTACAAAACCGGTTATTTTTATGCAGTCTGCTTAGCGTTTCGCCAGCCCCTGTTGATGCAAAAATGGCAGAATCTGCGGACGTAAAGGCTGAGAAAAATTGTTAGTCACAGCTTTACTCCAGTTCAGATCCAGACCACTGCGCTCTTTATAATAAGCAGTAAGCTGTTCATCATAAGCAGCCAGTTTGGCTGCATCAAGTGCCTTATAACGGTTTTCACTCACCAGTGTTTCCAAAGGCAGACGGGGACGATACATCGGATCCTGAGCTGGATGCCCGATACACATGCCAAACAGCGGAAAAGTTAATGGCGGCAACGCCAGTATTTCTGCCGCACGGGCGACATCATTACGCAGAGAACCAATATACACACCACCCAAGCCCATTGATTCAGCTGCCAGAAGACAGTTTTGTGCCATGATACCGGCATCCACAGCACCGAGAATTAATCCTTCAGTCCAGTCCAGCTGGGCTTCAGGAAAAGCCTGCTTGTGTTTTGTGTAATCAATACAAAATACCCAGAATTCTGCAGCAGTACGTACGTATTTCTGATTGGCTGCAACTTCACATAAAGCCGCACGTTTTTCCGTATCTGTAACGCGAATAATCTGGGTACTCTGCATAAAACTGGATGAAGAAGCAGCACGACCGGCCTCCCAGATCGCTTCACGCTGCTCATCCGTTAAAGCTTCTTCAGTAAATTTACGGATAGAGCGATGACGGTAAATAGTCGGTAAAGTAGCTTCACTCTTTAGATTGGTGTGGTAACTCATGATTATTCCTGATATTAATTTTAGCTTTTCAGACGCAGCACCAGTTCAGCCAGCCGTTTACCCTGCGCAAAAGCCAGTGCCTCTTCTTCAGCACTTAGTTGAGTATTATTATTATGACCGGCCACATGGCTGGCACCGTAAGGTGTTCCGCCACTATGGGTACCATTAAGCTGTGGTTCACTGAACGGAATACCGCACAACAGCATCCCGTGATGCAAAAGCGGAGTCATCATACTTAAAAGCGTACTTTCCTGACCACCATGCAAACTGGTGGTACTGGTAAATACACAGGCTGGTTTGCCAATCAGACTACCCGCCAGCCACAAGCTGCTGGTACTGTCGAGAAAATATTTAACCGGTGCAGCACAATTTCCAAACCTCGTCGGGCTGCCCAGAGCAAGTGCTGCACAGTTCTGAACTTCATCCAGAGTAACATAAGGCGCTCCTTCATCCGGAATCTCCGCTGCTGTTGCTTCACATACAGCCGACACTTTCGGTATAGTGCGTAACAAAGCTTCACACCCTTCTACACTGTCTGCACCACGAGCCAGTGCCAGTGCCAGATTACGGGTACTGCCTGACAGGCTGTAATACACCACCAGAATAGGTAAATCAGCCATATACTGCTCCTTAAAGATTGTCTGAAGGCTATTATTGTGCCGTAAGTGTCATAAATTGACCAGCCTGCACGGAAAGTCTGCGCCGCCTGCTCTTTTTGGTTACAATCAGCCATGTGAGGAGTCACCATGAATATACAATTATTTAAAAGCAAATATTTACAGCAGCGCCTGCCACAGTTTTTATTGTTTGTTGCGCATAACTATCAGCGCTGCAAGCTGCCGCTTATTGCCGCCAGCCTGACATTTACTACGCTGCTGGCACTGGTACCTTTTTTTACTATTACTGTTATTGTCATTAACGCGTTTCCCATGTTTGCAGATATGGCCACACGCTTTAATCAGTTTCTGACTCACATTATTGTTCCGGCAGCCGGTGCCGATTCTGTCGGTGACTATTTGTATGATTTTCGAGATAAAGCCAGTGGATTAACCGCTGTCGGTATCAGTTTTATGATTATTACCTCACTGATGCTGATTCAAACAATCGAGCATGCATTTAATCAAATCTGGCAAGCACGCGATCAACGACCACTATGGATTCGTATTCTGATTTACTGGGCACTACTAACCCTGGGACCGGTCGTACTGGGAATGAGTCTGTCTTTTATCGGTTTATTATCTAATCCGGCCAATATGGCTAATCAGATACCGTTTTACAGCATATTTTTTAAAATTATCACTAATCTGGCGCTATTCACCATTTTATTGTTTTTATTATATAAACTGGTACCATTTTGTTTTGTTCGATGGCAGCATGCTTTGCTGGGTGCTTTCATCACAGCAGTGGGGCTGGATTTATTGCGGCGCGGTTTTGCCATTTTTGTTACCTATTTCGGCAATTATCAGAAAGTATATGGTGCATTTGCAGCAATACCGGTATTTTTAATCTGGCTGAATTTATTATGGTTACTGTTACTTGCCGGTGCTGTACTTACCTCTTCTTTGCCCTACTGGCATCAGGACAGATTTCGCCATCTGCGTCAGTATCAGCCATTTGAAAATGCACTTGATCTGTTGTATCAGCTGGTAACAGCTCAGCAACAAGGACAGGTTGTCAAATCCTGTCTGTTGCAGCAAAAGCTCGGAATCAGTGATAAACATTTAGACCAGATACTTTCTAAACTCGAAAAGCGGCATTATATTGCTTACTGTAGTGACGGCTGGATATTGCAAAAAGATCCGGATAAAATCATGCTGTCAGATTTGTATCAACTATTTATTTATCAGCCTAATCACAATTCAGCCGTAGCTACTTCCGTAAACATCTTGCTACAGCCATGTTTACAGCAACTGAATATCAGTCTGTCCCGATGGGCAAGACAACTACAACAGCAAACACAAAATCAATCATAAAAATTATTCTGACACTGGTAATTTCAGATAAATAGTTTTACATTTACCTGTTTTAGGATGGATTGCCCGATACACAACCATGTCCCTGTTAACTCAATCATCAGCCTTGTTAAAGCAGTTAAAACAGAAAATAGCCGCCAAACCAAAACTCTGGTGTGGTATTGCCGTGGCAATCGTATTGCTTCTGATTATACTGGTTGTACTCATATCCGGCCGTAAACACAATTCAGATCGTTATCAGCCAAAGCATATAACACTTAAACTGGCACCGGTTAACATTAAAACCCAGGCACCTGTACAGAATTTCTGGCGGGACGAAATCGTCCAGCCCGGCGATACGATTAACATGGTACTAAGCCGCTTTGGTATCAGTGCAGATGAAATTCAGCGCATTACCAGTCTTAACATCATCAAAAATAAGGTACAGCATTTACAGGTCAATCAGGTTTTCAGTATCCGCACCGATAACAATGGCCTCCTTACCGATATCCAGTTTTTTAATGATGATGATAATGGCGAAAAAAATCTGGTGGCACTGAAAAAAACCGGTAATAACTGGAATGCCGATATCAGCGCAGTGGATACTGAAACTCTGCCGACATTTAAAGCCGTTGTCGTTAAAACCTCTGCACGAGGAGCACTGGCACAAGCAGGTATTCCGGTAGAAATCAGAGAATCACTGCGTGAAATTTTCAAAGACAAAATTGATATTAACTCGCTGCAAAGTGGCGATACTATCCGCCTGATTTACGACAGCCTGTATTATCGCGGTCAGGAACTGGCAACAGGTGATATACGCGCAGCAGAATTCAGCCACAATGGCAATATTTATCATGCCTATTATTACGATACCGGTAATGATGGTAACGGCCAGTACTATGATATAAACGGTAAACCTTTGCGCAAAGGGTTTTCCAGTGTTCCAGTCGATGGTGCACGGATTTCTTCCCCCTTTGGTACACGTTTTCATCCGATACTGCAAACTCTGCGCATGCACAGCGGTATCGATTATGCTGTTGCCAGCGGAACACCCATACATGCCCCATCGGATGGTACTGTTGAAAGCTTTGGTGTCAAAGGGGGCTATGGCAATGCAGTTGTGCTGCGACACAACGACAGCATGCAAACCCTGTACGGACACATGAGTGCTTTTGCTAATCTAAGTGTTGGTCAGCGTGTACAGGCTGGTGATATTATCGGATACGTAGGCAGTACTGGTGTTTCTACCGGTCCGCATCTGCATTACGAAGTCCGGATTAACGGACAGCCGGTAAATCCGACCAGCGTTGCCCTGCCGACCCGCACACTGAATGCACGTGAACTGGCTGACTTCAAAAAGAAACAGCATCACTGGGATAAGCAGTTATCCGGCTTTCGTAATCTGAATGTTACCATTGCCCAGCTGGATTAACTGATAGCGGTATCTGCTCTGGAACTCACCAAATTTTACGCATACAATACCCGTTTTGCTGAAACAGAATCCATCATGAAAATTGCCACCTGGAATGTCAACTCTCTCAATGTGCGTCTGCCGCATACGCTGCGCTGGCTCGAAGAAAACCAGCCGGATATACTGGCTTTGCAGGAACTGAAACTTGAGCAGGATAAATTCCCGGAAACTGATTTTACCCAAATTGGCTATCATGCAGCATGGAACGGACAGAAAACCTATAATGGCGTTGCCATACTCAGCAGACAGCCTCTTGAGGACGTAACAGTTGATATCCCCGAATTGAATGAACCGCAAAAACGTATTATTGCGGCAACGGTTAATGATGTCAGAATTATCTGTGCTTATTGCGTCAATGGTGAGGCTGTAGGCAGCGAAAAATTTGCCTATAAAGAGTGTTGGTTTGCGGCACTGAATAACTATATCAACACTGAGCTGGCACAACATCCCAAAACCATATTGCTGGGCGATTTTAATATCGCACCACACGATACAGATGTTTATGACCCGGTAAAATGGCAGGACAAAGTATTGTGTTCAGCACAGGAGCGCAGCTGGTTTCAGCAGTTGCTGAATCTGGGATTAACAGACAGTCTGTATTATCTTTATCCGGACAGCACAAACTATACATGGTGGGATTACCGTATGAATATGTTTAAACGTAAACTTGGTTTACGCATAGATCATATACTGATCAGCAATGCGTTATTGCCGGCTTTGCGTGAAGTACAGATAGACAGCGAAGCCCGCGGCTGGGAACGCCCCAGTGATCATGCACCGGTAATGGCTACTTTCGCCTGATGAACAGCACACCTTCTTTTCAATACTATATCGGCCTGATGTCAGGCACCAGCATGGATGGTATTGATGCCGTACTGGCCAAACTTTCCGGTACTCAATGGCTAGGTGTCTGTGCACATGCATTCGTCGCCTACCCGGAAACACTCAGGCAGCAGCTATTATCATTACAAATACCACAGCAGAACGAACTGGCACAGGCAGCCGTACTGGCACAGCAGCTGGCACGCCTGAATGCACAGGCTGTCAGTACAGTGCTCAGTACAGCACAAACCGAAGCACGAGCCGTGACAGCACTAGGCTGTCACGGTCAGACCATACGTCATGTACCGGAACAGCATTACAGTATTCAGCTAATGGACTGGGCTCTGCTGGCCGAACTTACTGGTATTACCACAGTAGGTGATTTTCGCAGCCGCGATTTAGCAGCCGGTGGTCAGGGTGCGCCATTGGTACCGGCCTTCCATCAGGCAGTTTTTGCTGATGAAAAGCAATGCCGTGTGGTTCTGAATCTGGGCGGCATTGCCAATATCAGCGTTCTGCAACCACACCAGCCGGCATTCGGCTTCGATACCGGTCCGGCCAATATGCTGATGGATGCATGGGTACAGCAAAACTGGCAGCAGGAATTTGATTTTAACGGCACACTTGCCGCACAAGGCCGGACAATTGAGCCATTGCTGCAAGCCATGCTCAGCCATGCCTATTTCAGCCAGCCTTATCCCAAAAGCACCGGCCGTGATTTATTCAGTTTCGATTGGCTCAGCCAGTATCTTAACGGACAGGAAAATCCCGCAGATGTATTACGCACTCTGCTTGAACTAACCGCACACAGTGCAGTAAATGCCATTATAAATGCCGCACCTGATGCCGGCTGCGTATATGCATGTGGCGGCGGGGCGCAAAATCTGCTTCTGATGCAAACACTGGCACAGCAGCTTGAATTACATCGGATATCTCTATACAGCACCGATACTTTACAACTTCCGGCACAACTGGTTGAGGCTTCTGCCTTTGCCTGGCTGGCTGCATGCTGGTATCAGCGTCAGCCTGTAGCCACTCATCATGCTACGGGTGCTCATGGTGCACGTATACCCGGCTGCGGTTACTGGGTTTGATACTCCGCAAAAAACCGTTAAATCCTGTTACTAATATCAGATACAGAGCCTGACAGAACGTATAATAACCAGTTAATTTCTGATAAAAATACCAAATTAAGCTGCAACATTTATGGCCACAACACGAAAAAAAACTGCTCCGAGCAAGCAGTTACCGAAAAAACTCAAACCACAGGAAATCAGCAAACCCAGACAGCCATGGTTAATGAATCTCATTAATGATATTTTCTGGCTGCTGGCACTGATGATTACCCTGTTTGTCATACTGTCATTAGCCAGCTTTGATATGGCTGATCCGGCATGGTCACGCGGTATTGCACAAATTAATAAAACTCATAATCTGGCTGGTCTTACCGGAGCATGGCTGTCTGATATCGGCTACTATATTTTCGGTTTATCTGTCTGGTGGTTAATTATTGCTGCCATTATCGCCCTGTATAAAAGCTTTCGTCCGCTCAATGCACGCTCTCTTAACACCAGTGTTGACAGTAAACCCTACAGCAGCTGGCTGGCTCTGAGTGGTTTAACTGTACTTCTGGTTTTCAGCCCTGCCCTGGAAAATCTGGTATTTACCAGTATGCTTGAGAATGCTCTGCCTATTGGTGCCGGAGGTTTAACCGGGCAGAGTTTCGGAAAACTATTACATCAATTCTTCGGTATGACCGGTGGTCTGATTATCAGTATATTTATGATGCTGATCGGACTGTCAATGTTATTGCAGGTATCGTGGTTAACCGTAATCGAAAAACTTGGTGCACAGTTTGAATGGTTCTGGTGCAAATTACTGCGCCGACCGCAGCGGTTAATTACCGAATTTCCAAACAACAAAACCGTCCGGCGTGTAGTCAAACAGGCCAAAAATATCACAGCAAAAAATATCGAACCACCCGAGCTTACCACCAGCAACCGTAAAACCGTGGCTGTACGTACAGAAGTACCCATTGCACAGGATTTAACAAAACCGGCACCGGTATCTGAATCTATAGTAAAAAGTGATAATGGTCTGATTCACTTACCAGATACAGAATTACTCAGCAAACCCTCCGGTCAGCCTGCTGTGGTTAACAGCGAGCTTTTGCAGCAAACGGCTGCACACATCGAATCCCGATTGAAAGAATTCGGCGTTGAAGTAGAAGTGACCAGTGCCACTACAGGCCCGGTTATTACCCGCTATGAAATCGAGCCGGCACAGGGAGTAAAAGGCAGCCAGATAGTCAATCTTAATAAAGATCTGGCCCGTTCCCTTTCAGTACAAAGCGTACGTGTTGTAGAAACCATCGCCGGTAAAACCACAATGGGCATTGAGCTGCCTAATGAAGAACGCCAAAACGTTCTGCTGTCAGAAATACTGGGCGCAAAAATCTTTCATGAAGCCGCTGATAAATTAACCATGGCTATGGGGAAAGATATTGCCGGTGCACCCGTGATTGCCAGCCTGGCGAAAATGCCGCATTTACTGGTTGCCGGTACTACCGGCTCTGGTAAATCTGTCGGTGTTAACTGCATGATTCTGTCGATTTTATACAAAGCACAGCCAGACGAAGTGCGCTTTATCATGGTAGACCCGAAAATGCTGGAATTAAGCGTATACGACGGCATTCCGCATCTGCTTGCTCCGGTAGTTACCGATATGAAAGAAGCAGCTCAGGCACTCAACTGGTGTGTTACCGAAATGGAAAAACGTTACCGGCTGTTAGCGCATGTCGGAGTACGCAACATTACCGGCTTTAATGACAAAGTAGCAGCTGCCAAAGCAGCATCAACGCCACTGGTTAACCCATTCAGTACCAATCCGGACGATCCGGAACCATTGGATAAACTGCCTTATATCGTTGTTGTTATTGATGAGCTGGCTGACCTGATGATGGTAGAAGGCAAAAAAGTAGAACAGCAGATTGCCCGGCTGGCACAAAAAGCCCGTGCTGCCGGTATCCACCTGATACTGGCAACACAGCGCCCGAGTGTTGATGTGATTACCGGACTGATTAAAGCCAATATTCCCACCCGACTTTCATTTCAGGTATCCAGTAAAATTGACAGCCGTACCATTCTGGATCAGATGGGTGCTGAAAACCTCCTGGGTAAAGGTGATATGTTGTTTTTACCGCCCGGTCAGGCAGAACCTACCCGTCTGCATGGTGCATTTGTCTCCGATGATGAAGTTCATGCCATCGTTAACTTCATTAAACAGCAGGCTCCTGCCCAATACGTAGAAGGCTTATTATCAGGAGAGGCTGCTCAGACCAATGTTAATCAGGTTAATCCGAACGCCAACAGTGACGAATTATTCGATCAGGCGGTAGCCTTTGTACTGGAAACCCGTAAAACATCTATTTCATCTTTACAACGCCATCTGCGCATTGGTTACAACCGTGCAGCAAATCTGATGGAAGCACTCGAAGCCGCAGGTATCGTTTCACCTGCTGAGCTGGGTGGCAGCCGGCGGATTCTGGCACACAAAGACAGCCTGTAAAGATTAATTACCTTTCTCGGTCTGCCAATAATTAAAGCCGCAATAAATATATTTTATTGCGGCTTTAACAGCTTTATAAATTTAGTTTAAGCTGCTTTTTTACAAGTATAAGCGAATCCGACTGCGCCAATCACAATCATCGGCAGACTGAGCCATTGCCCCATAGACATATGCATCGCCAGCAAACCCAGATAGTCATCAGGTTCACGCGCAAACTCAACAATAAACCTGAATACACCGTAGCCTAGTAAAAACAGCATAGATGCCTGCCCCAGCGGACGAGGTTTTTTGGTAAACAGCCACATAATCACAAACAGCACAATTCCTTCAAGCATAAATTCATACAGCTGTGAAGGATGGCGCGGCAGCATCTGAAATTTATCCCATACCGGCAGCCATTGTTGCGGATCCTGCTTCACCAGCGCCACATCATCATCATGAGCGTGCGGAAAACCCATTGCCCAGAATGCATCAGCACTGGTAACACGTCCCCACAGCTCGCCGTTAATAAAATTACCAATACGGCCGCATGCCAGTCCGAGCGGTATCAGCGGCGCCACAAAATCGGCTACTGCCCAGAATTTAACCTTGTGTTTGCAGGCAAACAGCCACATAGCGACCAGCACTCCGATAAAGCCACCATGAAACGACATACCACCCTGCCAGATTTTCAGAATATTCAGCGGATGACTGAAATAGTACGCAGACTGATAAAACAACACATAGCCCAGACGCCCGCCCAGTATCACGCCGAATACACCCCAGGTCAATAAATCTTCCAGCAATTCATTGGTAAATATGGTCTGCCCGCTTTTAATCCGTCTGCGTCCCAGCCAGATAAACAAACAAAAACCAACAATATAACTTAATGCGTACCAGCGAATGGCCAAAGGACCCAGATGTATCAGTACTGGATCAAAATTCGGATGGATCATCATAAATTTAGCATTCCTCAGATATCCTGCTTATTTCATCAGTCACAACAGCCTGTCACCCTATTCTGGATAACAACCGGAATGACCAGAAATACCACAACCAAAATAACAGACAGTTTAACTCATATTAGCCAATCTATGCGCCACTTTCCGCATTTCATCCCTTGATAGCAATACCGAACAGATTGAAATAGAAAAATTATTCATTTAATTGATTCAGTATTTATTGACAGCTGTTATTAAGCAGCCTAATATAAAATATGTATTTTATATACATATTAAATTATACAAAATTTTCGGGAGAACAATCATGCAACTTACTACCAGACAAATCGAACTGGTTCAGTCTACTATTCCAACTCTAAAGGAACACGGTGTTGAACTAACCCGCTACTTTTACAACAGGATGCTCACTAATAACCCCGACCTGAAAGAAATATTTAACCTTGGCAACCAGCGCAATGATGCGCAACCACATGCACTGGCCAGTGCAGTATTGGCTTATGCTCAAAACATTACCAAATTACAGAACCTCGGCGATGCAGTTAGTCAGATCGCTCACCGGCATGTCAGTCTGGATATTCAGCCGGATCAGTATCCAATTGTTGGTACCAATCTGCTGCACTCCATCAGTGAGGTATTGAACGTCCCCATGGAAAGCGAACTGATAGAAGCATGGACTGCCGCTTATCAGCAACTGGCCGACATTCTTATTACCACAGAAGCAAATCTATATAAGAAACAAGATCAAACTGAAGGCGGCTGGAATGGCTGGAAAAAATTTAAAGTAGTTGATAAGCAGATTGAAAGCAGCGAGATTACCTCTTTTTATCTGCAACCGGCAGACAACAGTCCGCTGCCGGAGTATAAGCCCGGTCAGTATATTTCCGTTCGGGTTATGGTACCTCAGTTAGGCATCCGGCAACCGCGTCAGTACTCACTTTCCGACAGCAATCATCCGAACTATTTCCGCATCAGCGTCAAAAAAGAAATTGGTGACAAACAGCATGCTGAAGGTTATGTGTCTACAACACTGCATGAACATTACCAGATCGGTGATGAACTGGAAGTAACCAACCCGACAGGTACTTTTATACTGCACCATCCGCATAAAAATACTGTTCTGATTAGCGCAGGTGTTGGTATCACACCCATGATTGCTATTCTGAATACCCTTGCTGCAGAAAAAAATCCGCATCAGCATATCAGTTTTATTCATGCCTGCCGCAACAGTAATGTACTGGCAATGCACCAGCATATCACCGAATTGCAGCAAAGCATGCCTAACCTACATAGCTTTCTGGCCTGTGAAAACCCGGGTAAAGAATTAGCAGCAGATAAAATTGGTCGTCTGAATTTATCCGAACTGGACAGCTCACTGCTGCCTGCTGATGCAGACTATTATATTTGCGGCCCGATAGAATTTATGCATGCACAATATCAAGCTCTGCGTGATTTACAGATACCACAAAACCAGATTTTCATGGAATTGTTTGGTACAGGCGGATTCAGCCAGCTGGCAGCATAATAACCATTTTAAAATTATTTAAACGAAATCTTTTCATGGCAGCTGAAAACAGGCAAAATTAACCTTCCATTAGTCTGACAGTCTGCCATGCAATTAAACCGTTTTACCGATTTAGGCTTACGCGTATTATTAGCTTTACAATACCTGCCTGAGAACAGACTTTCTACCGTAGAAAGTCTGGCCACACAGCTCAGCGTATCTAAAAATCATCTGGTAAAAATTGTATATTTCATGGCGCAGAGCGGCTGGATTGATTCCTTTAAGGGCAGAAAAGGCGGTATAAAACTGGCTGACTCCAGCTATCAGCTCAAACTGGGTGATATTGTTCAGGCACTGGAGCTGGCCTCATCAGAGACCCCTCATTTAATCAACTGCCGGCAACCCCCATGCTCAATGGCAGAGTTTTGCTATCTTCCCCGACTATTCAGCGAAGCGCAGCAAGCCTTTTATCATTCCCTGAACCGCTATACCCTCAGTCAGCTCAAGGCTCCGGCTGACAATCAGGCAATTATCAAATGGCTGGAGCAGCCAGAATAAATCAGCTGAAAACTCAAGCTGATAAATTACTGCCAGAATAATTACATTGTATCTTCGGTTTCAGATGAAGAATCATTAGCAGGCGCAGTAGATCCGTTAAGTAGTCCCTCAACGGCAGGCGGTTGCGGAAGCAGCGTATTTAAAGCCAGTACAGAAGGATTCAAAACCGGATAATCACTGAAATCGATCTGATAACCACCATTATTGGTAGAATACAAACTTGCTTTGGCGCCCAGGGGAAAGGTAACCTTATCGGTAATATGCCCGAAAGGAAATCCAGTTAGTACCGGAACCTTTGTCAGCCTTGCCATCGTCTGAATCACAGAATTTAAAGTATAACTACTGTCATAGACATCACGAATCGAGCCCATACGGAAATTACCCAGAATAATTGCCTGCTGTCGTGCAAGTACTCCGCTCAGATACAATGTCTGAAGCATGCGTTCTATCCGGTATGGCTGTTCACCCACATCTTCAATAAACAAAATGCCGCCATTCACCTGTGGCATAAATTGAGAGCCGGCGAGCGCAGACAACACACTCAGATTGCCTCCCCACAAAATACCCTCAGCCCGTATCTGATAATTCTGTATATCGGCAACTGTAACTGACATTTTCGGATTACAGCTGTTCTCAATAAAAGAACGAGTGGTAAATAAACTCATCTGTGGTTTACCAAACTCACTATACAGCATTGGTCCAGCAAAACTGCACATTTTCCCCTGAGCCAGCAATGCCAGTTGCACAGCAGTAACATCACTGTAGCCATACAGTAATGTACCCTGCTCACGCATTCTTGCACCCAGAGAAGACCAGTTAACCAGAGGCAGAATACGCATCGCCCCGTATCCGCCACGCAGCCCCATCAGCACCTTCGGTACAGGTACCCGGCCGATAGCAACATCCTGCAAATCTGCAGCACGCTCAGCATCACTGCCGGAAAAACGCTGATAGCGACGCATAAACGCCTGCTGATTACTCACGGCAAAACCGGCTATAGCCAGACGCTGGGCTGCCAGCTCACTTCGGCTGACACTTTCACCAAATCCGGAACAGGCAAAAATACGCATAGTATTAAGATTATTATTGGTTTGCACAGGTACTTTAGGTGTTGATGCTGTTTTGACGTCAGGCTTCGGATTGCTGCGACAAGCCTGCAACAGACCGGCACCTGCAAAAGCAGCACCGGCACGCAGAAAATTACGACGGCTATTTTGTTGAGTATCCATAAAACTCACTTCCTGATCCGGCAGATTGTCCGGACAAAAATATATGGGCCATTGTAAAAGTAATTCATTCTGATTAACAATAGTCAGAACCGAAATTATTTATGCCGGTACAAACCGGCTAAGGCTTACTATACCCTGTTTACGAAGAATAGCAGCAAAAAAATAGCAAAAAGGCATGTCACAGCCATGCCTTTTCAGTACCAACCGGCAACCTGATTACTGCCGCGGCGGTATAGATTTGAGTAAATCCAGCAAAACAGACCAGCATTCAGCCACAGCTTTAATTTCTACCCGTTCTTTAG
Organism: Snodgrassella sp. ESL0323; assembly: GCF_013346865.1. Lineage (NCBI taxonomy): Bacteria > Pseudomonadati > Pseudomonadota > Betaproteobacteria > Neisseriales > Neisseriaceae > Snodgrassella > Snodgrassella sp. ESL0323. The sequence continues at coordinate 111,663 of NZ_JAAEDT010000018.1, forward strand.
GAGAATGTGCTGCACGTATTGTCGGTCCGAATGACACCATATCCAGATGAGGTGCTTTACCACTGAGAATCCCGCATTCCAGTCCGGCATGAATAATCTGCAACGGTGGCTGTTTACCATAGTGACGGGCAAAAATAGTGCTGGTTAGTTTCAGTAAAGAAGAGTCTGCATTCGGTGCCCAGCCCGGATAATCTGCTGTTAACTCCAGATTTGCCCCGGCCATTCGCGCTAATGCAGCCAGACGCAAACTGAATTCATCTTTAGGTGTTTCCAGAAGCGAACGCATCAGACAATGTATCAGTAAACCATCGGTTCCGGTTTTCACTTCCCCCATATTAGAAGAAGTTTCCACAATTCCCTTAAACTGCTCACTCATGCGCATTACACCATTGGGCACAGCCAGCAGCAAATCAAGCGCTTTTTGAGTACTTTCCAGAGTAGCGGCCTGAGTCAGATCCTCTGCCGGTAAGACTTCAATATTTAACTGTGTTTCTTCTGCCCATTCTGCAGCAATAACAGCAGCAATTGGTGCAACAGCTGCACGTGCTGTATCAGCATCCAGGCCAATCACAGTCTGAGCCTCACGTGTGATTACATTGCGCAGCTCCCCACCCTGCCATGAACCCAGAGCAAAAGGTATCTGTGCATACAAACCAGACAGCACCCGTGCCAGCAATACATTAGCATTGGCATGATTTTTATCAATATCCACGCCTGAATGACCACCACGCAAACCGGACACCCGAACAGTACATGCAGACAGCTTACCGGCTTGCCAGTTCAGAGGTAAGGTCATACTGGCATCGCGGCCACCGGCACAGCCAATAAAAATCTCACCCGCTTCTTCGGTATCTAGATTAATCAGATAGGGCATCTGCAACCAATCGGCACTTAGCGCTTCTGCTCCGCCCATACCAATTTCTTCTTCAACCGTAACAATCAGCGTTAATTCAGGATGCGCAATACCTTCACTGAATATTACTGCCAGCCCCATAGCCAAACCGATACCATTATCAGCACCGAGGGTCGTGTCATTAGCCCAAACCCAGCCATCTTTAATCTTGGTCTGCACCGGATCACGCTGAAAATCATGCTGCGAATCAGCACCTTTTTGTGCCACCATATCCATATGCGCCTGAATGGCTACCGGCACACAATTTTCCATACCTGATGTGGCTGGTTTGCAAATACGCAAATTTCCCTTAGCATCAATATCTGTTTTCAGACCATGCTCTTGTGCTGCCTTAACCAGCATTTCCCGCACAGCCTGTTCATGAAATGTCGGACGCGGTACCGCACACAAACGCGCAAACCACTGCCATACCGGCTGCGGCTGTAATTGTTCAATTTCACTCATAACATTATCCAGTCACATATAAAACAAATCAGGCCACCATATGGCAGCCTGAACACAGTGTCAACTGACAAACTAAAACTTAACCCCTTTATGCAAAGCCACCACGCCAGCGGTTAAATTATGATAATTCACACTATCAAATCCTACATCCAGCATCATTTTTCTTAACGTTTCCTGATCAGGATGCATACGGATTGATTCTGCCAAATACTGATAGCTGTCTGCATCTTTGGCAATCAGCTTACCCATCAGCGGCAGCATCTTAAATGAATATAAATCATAAACCGGCTTGAGCGGCTTGAATACATGAGAAAATTCCAGTACCAGCAAAATACCGCCGGGTTGTAAAACGCGATACATTTCCGCCAGTGCCACTTCTTTATGCGTCATATTACGCAAACCAAACGATACCGACACCAGATTAAAATAATTATCTGGGAAAGGCAGTTTTTCTGCATCACACAGAGCCACCGGCAATGCCAGCCCTTCATTAAGCAAACGATCCCTGCCCACTGTCAGCATAGAAGAATTAATATCAGTAAGCCAGACTTCACCGCTGCGTCCTACCCGTCTGGCCCAGCCGCGCGATAAATCACCTGAACCACCGGCAATATCCAATACCTTATCACCTTTACGTACCGGAGCTGTGGTAATGGTAAAGTGCTTCCAGATACGGTGTAAACCGCCGGACATCACATCATTCATCACATCATAGTTTTTGGCCACCGAATGGAATACACCGGCAACACGACCCGCTTTTTCATCTTCATCAACAGTTTGATAACCAAAATGAGTTTTGTGATCGCTCATACCACACTTTCAGAATTAAATATTGCCCAAATAAACTTATCCGGCTGCCTACATCCGAATAACCGCAAATCAGTCGGGGTCACGGCTGGCACCGGCAAGAAGTAACTGCTTTTCATAACCTGCCCAGAGTTCTGCCTGACGAACAGCCAGATCATACAAATAATCCCAGTCGTACAACCCTGTATCATGTCCGTCTGAAAATGCAATACGCAAAGCATAATTACCAACCTGAGACAAAGCAGTAATCGTTACATCACGCTTACCTGTCTGTAATACTTCCTGCCCCGCCGCGTGACCGCGCACTTCAGCACTGGGTGAAAATACCCGCAGAAACTCAGCCTCAAGCTCATATGTTTTTGCTCCGTAAACCAGCCGTAATCTCTGCCGGTTCTGACTTAAGCGGATTTCAGCTGGTACCATATCCTGCATATAACTATTTTTTCCGTCACAAGACATTAACAAACTATACCTATTCTAACCTAATATACCACTTACTGCCCAATCAGATTAAATACATAAGCCGGCAGCAACAGCCGCAACAGACCCTTTGCAAGGCAAGGCTTAAAGAAGTATATTAATCCTGCTCAATAATCAGCGAAAGAATACACCATGCAAACAGCAGCCATCATTGAATATATTGTTAACTGGTTACGTGATTATGCCACTCAGGCAAAATGCAAAGGTTTTGTTGTAGGCGTTTCCGGCGGTATCGATTCTGCCGTAGTCTCAACTCTTGCTGCCAGAACAGGCTTGCCCACATTGGTACTGGAACTGCCTATTCATCAGAAAGTTAATCAGATAGCACGGGCACAGGAGCATATTCGTCAGCTGAAAAGCCGTTATAACAACATAGAAGAGCACTGGGTAGACCTTACCCGCACCTTTGACTCATTTACCATGGCAGTAGACATTGGTGACAATAAAGATGAGCAAACCCAGCTGGCACTGGCCAATGCACGCAGCCGTCTGCGCATGATTGCACTATATTACTACGCTCAGGAACGCGGTCTGCTTGTGGTCGGAACCGGTAATAAAGTAGAAGATTTCGGCGTCGGGTTCTTTACCAAATACGGCGATGGTGGTGTAGATCTCAGCCCGATTGCCGATCTGCTCAAAAGTCAGGTATATACACTGGCTGAAGAACTGAACATAGATCAGAATATTATTGATGCTCCGCCTACGGATGGATTATGGGATGCCGATAAAACCGATGAAGAGCAAATTGGTGCAACCTATCCTGAGCTCGAATGGGCTATGAGTGTCTACGATACTCATAAAATAGACGATTTTACCGGCCGCGAGCGCGAAGTATTTGCTATTTATGAACGTTATCATCGTGCCATGCAGCATAAAATCAACCCGATTCCGGTATGCAAGATTCCGGACGAATTACTTAAATAATAGAAAAAAACCAGATTGCAAAATCTGGTTTTTTATTTAGTAATCTTCAAACTGCAACCATAATTACATTATCAAATCAGATTATTATTTTTTAATAATAATCAGCCAAAACCAGACGCACAACATCCGGTCTGTGCACATGTAAAATATTAATTACGGCTGAATAAAGCACAAATATGCGGCACTACTGCATCAACGGCCAGCTCAGTAGCTTCAGTATCCCTTCGCGCCTGATACTCTACTTTACCCGCTTTCAGACCACGGTCACCAATCACAATCCGGTGCGGAATACCAATCAGCTCAGAATCATGCAGTAATACACCGGAACGTTCATCACGATCGTCCAGCAGCACATCTATTCCGGCCTGCTGCAATTGCGCATACAAATTATCTGCGGCAGCTTTTACATCAGCTGACTTTTTATAATTCATCGGCACAATCACCACCGTAAACGGTGCCATAGCTTCGGTCCAGATAATACCGCGTTCATCATTATTCTGTTCAATTGCCGCAGCAATCACACGCGTAATCCCGATACCATAACAACCCATTTCTAGCACAACATTTTTACCGTTCTGATCCAGAACAGTAGCCTGCATAGCTTCAGAATACTTAGTCCGTAGCTGGAATACATGGCCAACCTCAATTCCGCGGGCCAGCTTCAGACTTCCGGTTCCGCACGGACTAGGATCACCGGCGATTACTTCGCGTAAATCAGCAAATTCCGGTTCTGCTGCATCACGGCCAAAATTAAAGCCTGTGTAATGATGATCGTCTTCATTAGCACCAATTACCCAGTCTGCAGATTTTGCAGTAGCAAAATCGGCGTATACCTTACCCTTAAAGCCCACAGGACCAAGCGAGCCACCATGTGCGCCATTAAAAGCTGCTTCAATAGCTGCCACAGAAGCCATAGTTAATGGTGCTTTTACCCCTGCCAGCTTCTCAGCCTTAATTTCATTCAGATGATGATCTCCGCGAACCAGCAGCAATACTACCGTTCCCTCTTCTTCACCCTCAACAACCAGCGATTTCAGAGTCTGCTCAACCGGAATATTTAAAAATGCCACTAAATCTTCAATACTGCGTACATTCGGCGTGTGAACTTTGCTTAAAGCCTGCCCTGCACTCCGGCGCGCTCCTGATAATGGCAAAGTAGCAGCTAGCTCAACATTAGCTGCATAGTCAGATGTATCACTATAGGCAATAACATCCTCACCACTTTCCGCCAGAACCTGAAACTCATGCGAACCCGTTCCGCCAATACTGCCGGTATCTGCTGCCACAGGACGATAATCCAGTCCCAGCCGGTCAAAAACGCGGCAATAGGCATCAAACATATCCCGATAAGTCTGTTGCAATGATTCAAATGAAGTATGGAATGAATAAGCATCTTTCATAACAAACTCACGGGCACGCATTACCCCGAACCGTGGCCGTACCTCATCCCTGAATTTAGTCTGAATATGATAAAAATTCAGTGGCAGCTGCTTGTAGCTGCGAATTTCACTGCGCACAATATCCGTAATTACTTCCTCACAAGTCGGCCCCATACAGAACTCACGTTCGTGACGATCAGTAATACGCAATAATTCCTTACCATAAAATGCCCAGCGGCCGCTTTCCTGCCACAATTCTGCCGGCTGAACTACCGGCATCAGCAATTCAATCGAACCGGCACGATTCATCTCTTCCCGCACAATATGTTCAACCTTGCGCAGTACCCTTAACCCCATCGGCATCCAAGTATACAATCCGCTGGCCAGACGCCGGATCATCCCGGTACGCAGCATAAGCTTATGGCTGGCCAACTCCGCTTCGGCCGGAGCCTCTTTTAACGTTGAAATATAAAACTGACTGGCTTTCATATATATCTCCAAAAACAGCCGCCATTGTACCAGTCTCCGCGCAGTAAAAAAGCCAATATCTTATACCTGAATAAACAAAATCAGCTTTAAATAATTACCCTGAGTAAAAACCTGCAGACGTGATATGATAAACCTTATTTATCTGAATCTGTGCACCATGAAATATCTGCTTGTATACAGCAGCCGTTTTGGCTATACCCTTAAAATTGCCCAGACACTTGAAGCGCAATGGACTGCTGCCGGAATCACAGTTGATATGATTAATCTAGCAGATGATCCGTTTATTCAGCAGGGGGAATATGATAAAATCATCATTGGTGCCTCTATCCGCTACGGACACTACGCTTCTCAGCTGGCACCCTGGATAGAACGCCATCAGCAAATCCTCAACAACACCCCAAGTGCCTTTTTCAGCGTCAGCATACTGGCTAACAAACCTCATCGCAATACACCGCAAACACATACCTACACACGTAAATTTTTTACCAAAAGCCCATGGCGCCCTCAGTTAATTGGAATTTTTGCCGGAGAGCTGCACTATGCTAAATATAACCTGCTCGACCGCTACATGATGCGTCTGGTTATGAAACTGAACAAAGGCGAAACCCGCCTGAATGCCCATATTGAATATACCGACTGGCAAAAGGTACGGGATTTCGGTGAAGAAGTACTGACTTTACAATTTAAAAAATAAATCGAAATTAAATATTAATTTTTACTGTCTAAAAAATTGTAAATGAGCGATCGATTAAACAATTTTAAACTGGTAATTTCATAAACAGATATTAATTATTAAGCATCAGAAAAAATAAACTTTTTCAAATTTAATTTAATAAATCAGAAAATATCAGTGATTAGTAAAATCAAATCAGACTCAATAAGCTGATTAAGCATTTTTTGTACACAATTTATTATGGCAATATCGTATTAATAGCTAGTAAAAATATTTATATTAAAATTATTATCCGATCAAATAAAAAATAATTGATAATATTCAAATCTTAGTGTAAAATTATTTTATAATACTATCCTATATTTTAAATAAATATAACTTAATTAAACCAGTATAAACCGGTGAATTTAAATTTGCTTTAAATTTAAAGAAATAAAAACTGATTAAATCAAAATCAATCATATACTCAGTTTCTATCTTTTAAACAGTACAAAAATTACATTTAAAATATTAACTTCAGAAAATATGATCAATTTATATTTACAAGGAGAATCATACCCTAATACACCTGATATTTTTCACTTCAATTTCATAACAAAATACTCAATTAAAAAATACATAAATATAATTTTTATTACTTCAACATTAATATTAAACCAAGGAGAAATAATATTTAAATTTATTAAACAGATAGATACTGAAAGCCAATGCAATATATTTATTATAGTAAAACATTTATTTTTAACGTTAAATTCATATATTGAATATTTTTAATTACATTTGTTTATATTTAGTTACTTTCTTAAAACAGTACAAAAAAACTCTTAAAATTAATAAATTCTGATAAAAACTCATACATTTAACTAAATATTCACTCCGATAATATTTCATATAAATTAATTTAGATAAAAATTATTATTTAACTTTTAAAATTTTCTACAAGGACTCAATAATGATACAAACAGACAGCAATATTTCCAATGAAAATAACCAAACAATAAACCGTTATGTATATAAACCAGGCCATGGCCAGGAAATGATTAATCACAATGCCAGTGAAAATAATCAAAATCAACAATATGAAATTACATTTGAACAGGCCAATTCTGCAAATGTCAGATTTTTTCAACTAGATAACAATCTGATCATCCAGGCATATAATAATCAGGATTCTCTAACTATCATTGATTTTTTCTGCTCAGAAAATAATTATGCCGATAACTTTATTTTTATTTTCGATGATAAAACATTAAATTCGAAATATTTCATAGATAACACAAATGTATTAAATGGAACAGAGAAAAATGATACGCTTAACGGATCAGACAAAAACGATACCATAAATGGTTATGCCGGTGACGATATTCTGAAAGGCGGTTCTGGATATGACGTTCTTATCGGCGGTAGCGGTAATGACAAACTTTATGGCGGTGATCATGAAAAAGACCGCTATGTGTTTGAAGCCGGACACGGGCAAGATACCATCATTGATAAAGGTTATAGGAATCAAAAAGAACAATATAATGATGTGGTATTTATAAAAGCTAAATCTACTGATGCTGTTTTTGACCGTTCCGAACAAGATTTAGTGATTCAGGCTTATGGAAATGATGATTCTGTAACCATACAAAATTTTTTCGATCTAAGCCATACCGACAACTGTGCATTTAACTTTGTTTTTGAAGATAAAGTATTAAGTGTAGATGATATTGCAGCCATGTCTTTTGCTATAGGCGGCACATCAGGAGATGATGTACTCAGAGGCTGGGAATCAAATGATGTAATTGCCGGAGGGCCGGGCAATGATAAGCTGTATGGCGGCGATGGTATCGATAATCTTTTTGGTGGTAAGGGCGACGATGAGCTGTACGGAGGAAACGGAAATGATTATTTAAGTGGTGGTGCAGGTAACGATAAGCTTTATGGCGGCAATGGTAACGATAATCTTCTTGGTGGTAAGGGCGATGATGAGTTGTACGGAGAAAATGGAGATGATTATTTAAGTGGTGATGAAGGTAATGATAAACTTTACGGCGGCGATGGTAATGATATCCTTGTCGGTGGCGACGGGGATGATTACCTTGAAGGCGGCAATGGTAATGATATCCTTGTCGGTGACGACGGAGATGATTACCTTGAAGGCGGTCTAGGCTATGATATCCTGATTGGCGGTCCCGGTAATGATACTCTTAAAGGCGGATTTTTTGAAAAAGATCGCTATGAATTTGAAGCCGGTCATGGTCAGGATGCTATTTATGATCAAGCTTATCCAAGTGAAAAAAATGCATTTAACGATGTTGTGTTCAAAGACACCTGTTTTGCTGATGCTCAGTTCATCCGTTCCGGTGATGATCTGATTATTAAAGCTTACGGAGATTCAGACTCTCTAAAAATGTATAATTATTTTGGTGATAGGTTTCGCCGTGGATTTAACTTTATTTTCAAAGACAGAACCATCGGAGAACAGGATATCATCAAGGAAATCACATTCATCCTGAATGGCGACGATGGTGATAATGTTATTCATGGTTGGGATTCCAAGGATATTATCAGCGGCGGTAAAGGTAATGATACCTTGTATGGGGAAGCCGGTGATGATGAATTATACGGTGATGAAGGTAATGATACGCTTTATGGCGGCGATGGTAATGATATCCTTGTCGGTGGCGACGGAGATGATTACCTTGAAGGCGGCTTAGGTTATGATATTCTGATTGGCGGTCCCGGTAATGATATTCTTAAAGGCGGTCATCAAGAAAAGGATCGCTATGAATTTGCAGCCGGCCATGGTCAGGACATTATTTATGATGGGGCATATCAAAGTGAGAAAAATACTTGGAATGATGTTGTGTTCAAAGACGCCCGTTTTGCTGATGCTCAATTCATCCGTTCCGGTAATGATCTGATTATTAAAGCTTACGGGGATTCAGACTCTGTAACCATGCC